>JAOHSR010000009.1 GCA_028122735.1 Flavobacteriales bacterium | reverse complement strand
TCCTGTTATTTATTATTTTTCTTATTCTGTTTTTTTAGTAATTATATATATTATAATTTTATGGGTTATAAGATGTTTAATTTGGTATAATCAAATACAAAAAATATGAGAGTTAGATATGAAATAATAATGTGGGCGCAACATTTATTAAAATTAATACCAGGTAGAATTGGGTGTATTCTAAGAAATTTTCTTTTGCCACATAAAAATGGGAAAAATGTAACTATTTGGGATGGTACTCATATTGATAGCCCATCAAAACTTGAAATAGGTGATAATGTATCTATTAATAGAAGATCTATTATACACGCAGGAGGAGGTGTTAAAATTGCTGATAATGTTCTAGTTGGCCCCGGTGTTGTTATTTATTCTCAAAATCATAATTTTCATCAAAAAGATATAAATATAAATCTTCAAGGATATAATACAGAAGCTGTAATAATTAATGAAAATGTTTGGATAGGTGCTCAATCAATTATTTTGCCCGGAGTTACTATTGGTCCTAATTCAATTATTGGTGCAGGCTCAGTTGTCAAAAAAGATATTGAAGCTGACACTATTGTTGCAGGTAATCCAGCCAAGTTTATAAGATATAGATAAAGTGACTTTGGATATAGTAATTTATTTGTTATTAAGTCTAATATCTGTTTTTCTGGGTGTTCTTTATTTTCTTTACCCAAAAAAAATTCTTTCTATTTTTTTTGTTTTTGGATTGATAGTGCCTACTTCAAATCAGTTTATGTCCTTTACATCTTTTAATGGAGTTTATTTTTATGACTATTTCTTTATGTTTATTTCAGTCTATTATTTTTTTGTTTTGTTTGAGAGCAAAATTATTCTTAAAAAAAACATTCATAATATCATAATTGGTTTGTCAGTTCTTGTTTTTTACATTGGATTGGCATTTACAAATTCTGTAACACTTGATAAATATTTGCTTAGAGACATAAGGCCATTTATAACTTTATTTTATGCGTTTATTTTATCTTCTTTAATTGGTAAAGAAATTCTAAATATTAAAAATTTGATTTATGTTTTGATTGGCGTATTTATGTTTAAAATAGTTTTCTTTTTACTAATGTTTCTTGGCTTTGCTTTTAATGATGTGTATTATCAGCAAAACATTTACAGATATTTTGATGCCACAACATTTATTTCTTGCTTATTAATTATTTTCCATATGTTTAACAGAGATAAAATATTGCAATATATTTCTAAGTTTTCTTTAAACTTATTGATTTTACTATCTATAATAATCGTGCTTATCTCAAATTTAAGGATTTTGTTTTTTGCATTATTATTGATTTATTTTATAGCATCTAATATTAATTTATTTAAGAAAATAGTTGCTTCAATTATATTTTTAACCTTATTTATTGCCTCAAGTTACTTGATGCAATCAGATAGAGTTTTAACATCTAATTCTAAAGAAATTATTGCTGTTCAATTAGCATCTAGATTTGGTCCTGCTCTTGTAAAAATTAATGAGATGAGTACTTATAATTATATTACAGGATTAGGCTTAGGTACTTATTTTGAAATACCATGGTTTGAGTATAGAGGGCTTGATACAAAACTAAATACGATAGATTCTACTTATTTAACATTATTTGTAAAATATGGATTATTTAGTTTTTTAATTATAATTCTTTTTTTTAGACTTTTGTTATTTAATTCCTTTAGTGATCGGCTTAAAAAATCTTATGTTTTGTTTTATTTAATAGTTTTTTTGACTATGTCAAGCTTATATCAATCTGGGACAGTTTTTCATTTCTTATTTTTAAATTTGCTGTCGATATCCATGAGTAATGAAAGTACTACACGTTCTATATCAATCTCTACCTAATTCTGCTGGATCTAGCATAAGATCAAGGGATATTCTTAATAATCAATTAAAAATGGGCGTCACTCCCATAGTAATTACTTCGCCATTTCAGCAATCATTTGAAATTGGAAAATTATATGAAATTAATTCTGGTATAATATATTATAGAACTTTTTCTAATGAAAATGAAATTGTTTCTGAAAAGAAAACAGGCTTTTTAACTCAAATACGTAAACTTTTTAGAATTATTAATTTTTCATTACAAGTTTATAAAGTTGTGAAAAAAGAAAACATTGATGTTATTCATGCTCATGCAATGTTTTTTTGTGCTTTTTCAGCACAATTTGCTGGATGTCTTTTAAATAAGCCTGTAGTTTATGAAATAAGATCTCTTTGGGAAGAACGCTATAAAAAAAATGGTTTTATAAATTATTTGATTTTTTCATTTGTAACTATTCTGGAAACATTTTCTATGCTATTTGCAAATCATATTGTTGTGATAAATGATAATCTTAAATCTCAATTACAGAAAAGGCTGTTTTTGATGAGAAAGAAAATGACAGTTGTTGAAAATGCAATTGATTTAGATAGAGTTAAAATTTCAAAATTGAACAAAAATAAATTTGTTTTTGGATACATAGGAACATTAAGCCCCATTGAGGGTTTAGATTTATTAATCAAAGCATTTAATGATCTAAAAATAAAAAATAAGTTGTTAATTTTTGGTGATGGAATAGAGCTTGAAAAGTTAAAAAAGTTAGCAAATGGAAACAACAATATAGAATTTAAAGGAATAGTTTCAAGCGATGAAATTTCAAAAGCATATGATCAAGTTGATGTAATTATTAACCCACGAATAAAAAGTTATCTTACTGATACCGTTACACCTCTTAAGCCTCTTGAGGCTATGGCTTATAAAAAATTAGTTCTTGTTAGCAATGTGGGTGGGATGAAAGAGCTTGTAAAGAATGAGTTTAATGGAATTATTTTTAAATCTGATTCATATAAAGAAATAAAAAATGTAATTATAGACGTAATTAACAGAGATGATTTAGATAAAATTATTGAAAATGGATATATGTACATTAAAGAAGAAAGAAGCTGGAAAATTAATGCGAAAAAATATTATTCAATCTATAAAAATTTAAAGAATGATTAAAAAAATTAATTTTTTAGATATCCCATTAGATATTTTAACAATGGATGAAACCGTTAATAAAATTGATAAAGCTATTATTTCAAATAAACAAGTTCATCATTGCGTAATAAATGCTGCTAAAGTTGTAAAAATTCAGAATGATGAAATACTAAAAGAAAGTGTCATAAATTCTAATATTATTAATGCAGATGGTATGAGTATTGTATGGTCTGTAAGATTCTTGGGTTATAAAATTCAAGAGAGAGTTGCAGGAATAGATTTAATGGAAAATTTAATAAGTTTAGCGCATAAAAAAGAATATTGTTGTTTTTTTCTAGGGGCAAAGGAAGAAGTTGTTAAAAATGTAGTAAGCTATTATTCTGTAAAGTATTCGGAAAAAATTATTGCTGGATTTAGAGACGGTTATTTTGATGAAAAAGATGAAAAAGATATTATTAAAAAAATCAAAGAATCCGATGCGGAATTTTTATTTGTTGCTATAACCTCTCCAAAAAAAGAAATATTCTTGAACAAATATAAAAATGAATTAAAAAATATTAACCTAATTATGGGAGTGGGTGGTAGTTTTGATGTTATTGCCGGAACTACTAGAAGAGCTCCAAAATATATGCAAGACTTAGGCTTAGAATGGTTTTATAGATTTGTTCAAGAGCCAAAAAGAATGTGGAGAAGATATTTAATAGGTAATTTCAAATTTGTAATTTTGATTATTAAGGCCAAGTTTTTTTCATCAGCAAAATAAAATCTTAATATGTTACTTGTAAATCCTATAATATTTATATGAAAAAAATACTGCTTGTTTTTGGAACTCGACCAGAAGCTATAAAAATGGCTCCATTAGTTAAAGAATTTAATAAATTTCCAAATACATTCATTACAAAAGTTTGTGTTACTGCTCAACATAGAGAGATGTTAGATCAAGTCTTAGACTTTTTCAATGTTGAAACCGATTATGATTTAGATCTCATGAAGCCTGGCCAAAATTTATATAGTCTTACAGCTTCAATAATTGAATCTTTAAAGCCAATTCTTGAAGAATTTAATCCTGATTATGTTTTTGTGCATGGAGATACTACAACAACTATGGCATCATCGATTGCAAGTTTTTATGCTGGCGCTAAAGTATGTCATGTTGAGGCAGGACTGAGGACAAATAATAAGTTATCTCCTTTTCCAGAAGAAATAAATCGTCAAATCACGGGAAGGATTTGTGATTACCATTTCGCTCCAACACAAACTTCAAAAGCTAACTTATTAAAAGAGAATATTTCTGGAGATTCAATATTAGTTACTGGAAATACAGTTATTGATGCTTTAATAAATTCTGTTGAAAAAGTTAATGAAAATCCAAGTAAATTAATTCAAGATCTGTCAAAAAAAATAGGTAATCAAGAAGTAGTTTTAGTAACTGGACATCGAAGAGAAAATCATGGAGGTGGTTTTGAGAGAATCTGTCAAGCTTTAAAACGAATTGCTGAAGGTGATGCAAATCGTTTAATTATTTATCCTGTTCACTTGAATCCAAAAGTCCAAGAACCAGTTAACAGAATCTTATCAACAGTTAAAAATGTAATTTTAATAGACCCTTTAGCATATCAAGATTTCATCTGGCTAATGAATAGATCTAAAATTATTATTACTGATAGCGGAGGCGTACAGGAAGAAGCCCCAAGTTTAGGAAAACCTGTGTTAGTGATGAGAGATACAACAGAAAGGCCAGAGGCTGTTGAAGCAGGAACGGTATTGTTGGTAGGTACAAATGAAGAGTTGATTGTTTCTAAAGCACTAGACTTACTTAATAATGAAGATAACTTTGTTAAAATGTCAAAGCTTCATAATCCTTATGGAGATGGCTTGGCATCAAAAAGAATTGTAGACTTTATAAAAAATATAAAATAATGAATCCAGAAGTTGTAACTATAGGCTTAGGTTATATAGGACTGCCCACATCTGCACTAATAGCCTCTCATGGCACAAATGTTTTGGGGGTTGATATCAACCAAAAAGTTGTTGATACTATAAATGAAGGAAAAATTCACATCATTGAGCCAGATTTAGATAAGATTGTATCTGCAGCTGTTTTAAAAGGTAATTTAAAAGCTGCAACCAAAGCAAGTACTGCTGAAGTATATTTAATAGTTGTTCCAACTCCATTTAAGGGAAATCATGAGCCAGATATTTCTTTTGTTGAGTCAGCAACTAAAGGGATTATACCACTTTTAAAAAAAGGAGACTTGTATATTATAGAATCAACTTCTCCTATTGGTACGACAGAAAAGATGCAAAAATTAATTTATACATTAAGACCTGAACTAGAAGGAGATATTCATATTGCTTATTGCCCTGAAAGAGTATTGCCCGGAAATGTAATGCATGAACTCGTTCATAATGATCGTGTTATTGGAGGTATAGATGAGGCTTCTACTCAAAAAGCCATCTTGTTTTACAGTAAGTATGTAAAAGGTAAGTTGCACCCAACAAATGCTCGTACAGCTGAGATGTGTAAACTTGTAGAAAACTCTTCTCGAGATGTTCAAATAGCTTTTGCCAATGAACTCTCTTTAATATGCGACAAAGCAGATATTAATGTATGGGAATTAATAAATCTAGCTAATAAACACCCCAGAGTAAATATTCTACAGCCAGGCTGTGGAGTAGGAGGTCACTGTATAGCGGTAGATCCTTATTTTATTGTTTCAGATTTCCCACAGGAATCAAAGATGATTGCTACTGCTAGAGAAGTAAATAGTTTTAAACCTGAATGGTGTATTGAAAAAATTAAAAATGCTCAATTAGAATTTGAGTTAAAAAATAAAATTAAGCCCAAAACTGCTGTGCTAGGCTTAGCATTCAAGCCAAATATTGATGACTTGAGAGAATCTCCTGCCTTATATATTGCTAAAGAAATTTATAAAACCCCTCAAAAATGTATGATTGTTGAGCCAAATATTTCTGTCCATGATTTTTTTGATTTAACAAATTTAAAGAAGGCTATTAAATTGTGTGATATAATAGTTATTCTTGTTAAACATGATGAGTTTAAATCTTTAGTATTGAATGAAAATCAGCTTCTTATTGATTTTTGTGGCGTTTAAGTTGTTAACATTTTTTACATAATAATTTTTTCTAATATCAGTATAATTACGCATTATAAATCACATCTTTAAATGATATTTTTATCTATATTATGAAAAAGAAGATTTTAGTTACTGGAGGGGCGGGTTATATTGGTTCACATACTGTAGTTGAGTTGTTCCTTTCTGGCTATCAACCTATAATAGTTGATAATATGTGTAACACATCAGAAAGAAATATAATTGGAATTAATAATCTTCTAAAAACAACCATCCCATTTCATAATATAGATTGTACAGATTTAGAGCAGATGAATATTTTCTTTGAAAACCATAAAGATATACATGCTGTCATTCATTTCGCTGCTTATAAATCTGTTGGAGAATCTATTGAAAATCCCGAGATATATTATAAAAATAACATTGGTTCCACTGAAGTATTATTAAAATGTTTAGAAAAACAAAAACTTAAAAATTTAATTTTTTCATCATCATGTACTGTCTATGGAATGCCAGATAAACTTCCAGTTAATGAAGATTCTCCGTTTAAAAAGGCAGAATCTCCATATGGAGAAACAAAGCAGAAGTGTGAAGTTTTAATCAAAGATAATGCATGTAATAGTGTGTCTTTAAGATATTTTAATCCTATTGGCTCTCATGATTCAGGCCTAATAGGCGATTGTTCTTCTGATAACGCAAGTAATTTAGTTCCAATAGTTGCTGAAGTTGCTTTTGGAATACGAGAAAGATTAATTGTTAATGGCAATGATTATGATACTCATGATGGAACTTGTATTAGAGATTATATTCATGTCCAAGATTTGGCATTAGCTCATCTTAGAGCTTTAGATTATTTACTAGCAAAAGAAGGTAAATATATTTTTAATGTTGGAACCGGTAACGGCTTAAGCGTTTTAGATATTGTAAATACTTTCGAACAAGTAAACAATTTAAAAGTTAATTATGTAATTGGCCCTAGAAGAGAAGGGGATATTGAAAAAATTTATTCTGACGGGAGTCTTATAAAAAACATTCTTGGATGGGAAGCAATGAGATCAACAAAGGATGCTTTAATTTCTGCTTGGAAATGGCAAAATTCTAAGATTTTATAACTATGAAACACAATAACAATAATGATTGGTTTGTTTTATGTACTAAAGCAAGACAAGAATTAAAAGTTTTAGAGCGTTTAACACATTTGGGTATTAAGGCATATACTCCCACTAAAATTGAGGTTCGAAAATGGTCTGACCGAAAAAAGAAAATTCAAACTTGTTTGTTGCCTTCAATGATATTAGTATGTTTGCAAGAGTCGGAAATAAATAAAGTATTTGAAGTGCCTGGGGTAAAAAGATATTTATTTTTTAATGGTGTTCGAGCTGTAGTTTTGGATCATGAGGTGTTGGCAATGAAAAGTTTTATTAAAAATACTTATCAATTATTTGAAGATAATGGATTTGGTATAGGTGATTACGTAAAAATTAACTCATTAGATCAGGATGCAAGAATAATTGCACTTAATGGAAAAAACTGTATTGCTAGATTAAAGATGTTAGGGGCAACAATATCATTTCAATTGAACTAATTAATTGAAATTTTTGTTTGTAAGTTAAAACTATTACTGTAGGTAGTAATGGCGAAGCCGTAAAAAAAAAGTTTTTTAGACTAAAAATAGAAGAGAAAAAATAAACTACCAATGGTAGTCGCGAGAAATAAATTATGAAAATAGGAATTACCTTTTCAACCTTTGATCTTTTTCATGCTGGGCATGTAAAAATGCTGGAGGAAGCCAAAAGACAATGCGATTATTTAATCGTAGGCTTGCAGTTAGACCCTTCAATTGATCGTGTAGAGAAAAATGGGCCAACACAGTCGATTATTGAACGTTATATTCAACTTAAAGGATGCAAGCATGTAGATGAAATTGTTCCGTATGTTTATGAGAAAGATTTAGAAGATATTTTACGTTCTTTTAAACTAGATGTTAGAATCATTGGTGATGAGTACAAGGAAAAAAACTATACAGGTAGAGATTATTGTGAAGAAAAGGGAATTGAGATCTATTACAATTCAAGAGATCACCGATTTTCCTCTAGTGGATTAAGGAAACAAATAAAAGAGGTTGAAGAGAATAAATAAGAAATGAATATTACAGTTATTGGATCCGGATATGTTGGGCTAGTCTCAGGAGCGTGTTTTGCCGAATTGGGAAACAACGTTACTTGCGTAGATATTGATTCCATCAAGATTGAAAAATTAAATAAAGGAATTATTCCTATTTTTGAACCTGGCCTAGAACAAATGATTCTAAATAATGTGAAAAATAAGAATCTGTTTTTTACTACTGATTTCGATAAGGCTTTGCAGAATTCTGAAATCGCTTTTATTGCCGTTGGAACTCCTATGGGAGACGACGGTTCTGCCGATTTACAATATGTATTGGCAGTAGCGAAATCTATAGGCCAATCGATGCAAAAAAGATTGATTGTGGTTGATAAATCAACCGTACCAATTGGGACTGCAGAAAAGGTAAAGGTAACCATTCAAAAAGAACTAAACATACGAAATTCTGATTTACAGTTTCATGTAGTTTCTAATCCTGAATTTTTAAAAGAGGGAGTAGCAATTGCTGATTTCATGAAGCCCGACAGAGTAGTCATTGGAGCAGATTCTGAAATAGCTTTTAAAAAAATGAAGGAATTATATAGTCCTTTTCTTAGATCTCATGACCGTCTTATAAAAATGGACATTCGTTCTGCTGAAATGACAAAGTACGCAGCCAATGCGATGCTTGCTACCAAAATATCTTTTATGAATGAAATTGCTAATATTTGTGAAAAAGTAGGAGCAGATGCCAATCAGGTTCGAATCGGAATTGGTTCTGATCAGCGTATTGGATACAGTTTTATATATCCAGGTGCTGGGTATGGTGGTTCTTGTTTTCCAAAAGATGTAAAGGCATTAAAAAAAATATCAAAGGAAAATGGATACAACGCAAAATTGATAACTGCTGTTGAAGAAGTAAATGATGCGCAGAAATTAGTGATTGCTCAAAAAATTGTAAATCGTTTTGGACAAGACTTAACCGGCTTTACTTTTGGTATTTGGGGCCTGGCCTTTAAGCCAGGAACCGATGATATGCGAGAAGCTCCAGCTATTTATGTAATTAAGGAATTGGTTAGAAGAGGTTCTCAAATAAAAGCATATGATCCAAAAGCAATTAATGAAGCTAAAGAGCATTACCTTAAAGGAGTTCAAAACATAACTTATGGAGCCTCGAAGTATGATGTTTTAAAAGACTCAGATGCTTTGGTATTACTAACAGAATGGAAAGAGTTTCGTTCTCCAGATTTTGAAGAAATTAAACTGCAAATGAAAACTCCTGTTATTTTTGATGGCCGAAACCAATTTCATACAATAAATCTCCAAGAAAAAGGAATTGAATATCATCAAATAGGGAAATCTTGTAATACAAACTAAAAATTATGAAAAAAAAATTTGCAATAGTTGGATGCGGTCGAATTGCTCAAAGACATGCAGAACACATAGCTAATTATGGTGAGTTGGTAGCGGTTTGTGATAACGTTGAAGCAAAGGCAGATGAATTAGCTGAAAAATATAGTTGTTTACCTTTCTATAGTATTGAGGATCTTTTAAAAGCAGAGATTAAAATTGATGTTGTCACAATATGCTCGCCAAATGGGCTTCATGCATCTCATTCCATATCTGCTCTAAATTCCGGGTATAATGTATTGTGCGAAAAGCCTTTAGCGTTAAATACAGAGGATTGTGGAAGTATGATTCAAGCATCTGAAAAAAACAATAAAAGGCTATTTGCAATTAAACAAAATAGATTTAATCCACCTGTTTCACATGTAAAAGAATTAATAGATAAAGGTGTATTGGGAGATATACATAGTGTTCAATTAAATTGTTTTTGGAATAGAAATGAAGATTATTATAAAAATTCATGGAAAGGAACTAAGAAACTTGATGGTGGAACACTATTCACTCAATTTAGTCATTTTATTGATTTACTATATTGGATGATTGGGGATGTTACTGATTGCAAAGCTATGTTTAATAATTATGCACATCAGGGCATTATTGAATTTGAAGATACAGGAGTTGTTATTTTAAATTTCAAAAATGGAGCCATTGGGACTGTAAATTATACAGTTAATAGTTTTGGGAAGAATATGGAAGGTTCTTTAACAATTTTTGGATCTAAAGGAACTGTAAAAATAGGTGGTCAATATTTGAACGAATTAGAATATCAAAATATACAAGATTATAAAATTGAGAATCTACCTCAGGGGAATAAGCCGAACAATTATGGTAATTATACAGGTTCAATGTCCAACCACGGTAAGGTATATGAAAACGTAATTAGTGTTCTTGAACATAACAGTCCTATAAGCGCCAGTTCTTTTGAGGCTCTAAAAACCGTTGAAATAATAGAGAAAATTTATAAATATCGTACAATCTAATGGTAGAGTTAGAAGTAAAAATAATTGATTCAAAAATTCATGATTCTGTAAAGATAGTTTTGCCTGTAAATATATATGGTTGTGAAATTGGACCAAATTGTTTCATTGGGCCTTTTACAGAAATTCAAAAGAGTGTTAGAATCGGAGATAGAGTAAAAGTGCAATCACATACTTTTATTTGTGAACTAGTTACTATTGGAAATGACTGTTTTATTGGGCATGGCGTGATGTTTGTAAATGATAAGTTTTCAAACGGTGAACCTGCTGGGGGGAAAAAAGAACTTTGGTTAAAAACTAATATTGGCAACAACGTTTCTATTGGTTCGAATGCTACAATATTACCCGTTTCTATTTGTGACAATGTTGTTATAGGAGCAGGATCTGTTGTTACAAAAGACATAAAAAAGCCAGGAGTTTACTATGGTAATCCTGCAAAAATAAAAATATGAAAATACCGTTTTTAGATTTAAAACTACAATATCTTAATCTCAAGGATGAAATTGATAAGTCAATTGCCGAGGTAATTGATCAAACCAGTTTTATTGGAGGAGAGCAAGTCAGTAAGTTCGCCAATGAGTTCTCTTCTTCATATGGTGTAGAAAAAACGGTTCCATTAGCAAATGGAACTGATGCGCTTTACATTGCTATGAAAATGCTTGGAATAGGACCAGGAGACGAGGTTATAACAACCGCTACATCATGGATTAGTACAAGTGAAACTATTTCTCAAACAGGAGCAAAACCTGTTTTTGTAGACATAGATGAATATTTTACCATAGACGCAAGAAAAATTGAATCTCAAATAAATAAAAACACAAAAGCTATTATTCCTGTTCATTTATACGGACAAATGTGTGATATGAATGAGATTATGAGAATAAGTTCAAAGTATAATATTAGTGTAATTGAAGATTGTGCGCAATCACATTTTTCAGAGTTAGACAATAAATTAGCCGGTAGTTGGGGTAAATGTGGTACGTTTAGTTTTTACCCTGGAAAAAACCTTGGAGCCTTTGGAGATGCCGGTGCTTTAATTACTAATGATATTGATTTTGCTGAAAAATGTAGAATTTATGCAAGTCATGGTGCCCCAGTTAAACACAATCACATAATGGAAGGAATTAATTCCAGAATGGATACTATGCAAGCGGCAGTTTTGAGAGTTAAATTAAAACATATAAAAAATTGGACTGAAAGTAGGATTGAAATTTCAAATATCTATATGAATTTACTTTCCGACATACATGAGATTGAGTTGCCTATAGTTAGAAGCAATAGTAAACACACTTTTCATGTTTTTGCAATTAGGACTTCTATGAGAGATGAATTGAAGTCTTATTTAGAAGAAAGAGGTATACCTACTCAGATACATTACCCTTTTGCAATGCCTTTTATGCCTGCTTATAAGGGTCATGATCAAAATAAATCTTTATTTAATAATGCTAAACTGCACCAAGAAACTGAATTATCCTTACCAATTTTTCCAGAAATGACTAAAGAACAAGTTGAGTATGTTTATATGAATATCTGTGATTTTTTTAAAATAAAATAAAATAAAATGAAAATCCTTGATTGTACTTTAAGAGACGGAGGTTATTACACAAATTGGGACTTTGATAAAGACTTGGTTAAGACCTATTGTAAATCAATGGAGTCACTACCAATCGATTATGTAGAGATTGGGTACAGAAGTATTACTCTTGAGGGATACCTAGGAGAATATTTCTACTGTCCTGAATTTGTTATGAAAGAGTTAAAAGAATTAATGCCATCTAAAAAGTTGGTAATTATTTTGAATGAAAAAGACATTAGAGCATCACATGTTCCAGAATTACTAAAACCTTGTCTAGAGTATATTTCGATGGTTAGAATTGCTCTCGACCCAGTAAATTTTGCAAGAGCTATTGAATTAGCAAAGGCTATTAAGAAAATGGGGTTTGAAGTAGCTTTTAATGTAATGTATATGTCTGAGTGGAAAGAAGATAATTCATTTCTTGATTTGTTAGAGGGTTTAGACAATACAATTGATTACTTTTATATGGTTGATTCTTTTGGAGGAGTTTTTGAAGAAGATGTAACTGAAATCATCGATTTAGTGAAATCAAAAACCAATGTAAAACTTGGTTTTCATGGACATAATAACTTAGAAATGGCATTAGCGAATACCATTACTGCCTTAAGTGAAGGATGTGAGATTGTAGATGCAACCATTACAGGAATGGGAAGAGGTGCTGGAAACTTAAGAACTGAGTTGTTACTTACTTACTTAAACAGTAAAGGATATGAAGGAATTACATTTGGAGATTTAAGTTCAACAGTTGCTTTGTTTGAAGATATGAAAAGAGATTATGGTTGGGGAACCAACTTACCATATATGTTCTCGGGTGCTTATTCATTACCACAAAAACAAGTAATGGAATGGGTTGGAATGAACAGATATCCAGTAGCATCTATCGTAAATGCATTACACAATAAGAAAAGTTCTGTCGACGATAACTTGAGCCTTCCAAATTTAGAAAATAATGTTAAGAATAAAGATATTTTAATTGTTGGAGGAGGAAAATCAGTTATAGAAAACAAACAAGCGTTGCGAGTTTTCTTACAACAAAACAAAGACTTAAAAGTTATTCATACAGGATTGAAATATATATCAAATTTCAAGAAAGTAGAGAACGATCAATACTATGCATTGGTTGGATTTGAAGGTCAAAAATTACTAGATGCTGTTGAAGGAGTTGATGTATCAAATAAGAAGTTTATATATCCGCCACATCCAAGGAAAATGGGAACTTTAATTCCTAAAGAAACCATGCCTTCATCTTATGAATTGCCAAACATCGATTTTACAAAAGCTTCAGATGATTCGCCACTAGCAATTGCAATTCAATTAGCCATTAACTTTGAAGTAGATAATGTTTACTTTATTGGTTTTGATGGTTATGATACCAATATTAATAAGAGTCAATTCAAACTCGTACAAGAGAATCAAAACGTATTTATAGATTTGTTAAAGATCGAAAATATAGAAGTACGTTCACTTACTCCGTCAAAATATGAAAAGCTGAAATATTCATCCATTTATAGTTTATTGAAATGAAAATAATAGGAGTCATACCAGCTAGATATCAATCATCTAGATTCCCAGGAAAACCTTTAGTAGATTTAAATGGAGTTCCTATGATTATTCGTGTTGCTAAAGTTTTAGAAAAAACCTTAGGCAAAGAAAATACGTATATAGCTACAGATGATGATAGAATTAAAAATGTAGTTATATCTCATGGGTTTAAAGCAGTGATGACATCTTCTAATTGTCTTACAGGAACTGATAGAGTGTATGATTTTTCGAAACAAATCAAAGCTGATATTTATATCAATGTTCAAGGGGATGAACCTTTATTAAATCATGAAGACATTCAGGAAATTATTGATAAAAAAAAAGAGAACATGAATTCTGTTATAAACGGAATGTGTTCTTTAACTCATAATGAGGATCCACACAATGTTAATATCCCAAAAGTAGTTACAAATAAATTCAATGATTTATTATATATATCTAGATTGGCTGTTCCTGGAATTAAAAGCATAAAGAAAGATTATCAACCAGATTATAAAAAACAAGTATGTATCTACGCATTCAGTCAAGAAGAGCTAGAAGCATATGGAAGTCAACAAGAAAAAGCTGTATTTGAAGCATTTGAAGATATTGAAATTTTGCGCTTCTTTGATTTGAATATTCCTATTAAAATGGTAGAAACTTCAGGAAGTTCTTTAGCAGTTGATGTACTGGAAGATGTAGTAAAAGTTGAAGCAAAGTTGATTAAATTAGAAGGAAATGCCAAAGCATGATAAAAACAGTATTATGGGATTTTGACGGAGTCATTCTTGACTCAATGAAAGTAAGAGATTGGGGATTTGAAGAAATCTTCAAAGACTTTGATCAAGAATTGATTGATAAATTATTAGCTTATCATAGAATAAATGGGGGATTATCTCGCTATGTAAAAATCAGATACTTCTTTGAAGAATTGTTGGGCCAATCTATCACGGAGGAACGTGTGCTAGAATATGCTCAAAAATTTTCAACCCTCATGCGTAAAGAATTGACTAACTCTAAAAATTTAATTACAGACACGGTAAATTTCATTAAAAATAACCATCAAAACTATAATTTTCATATAGTTTCAGGGTCAGATCAAGAAGAGTTGAGGTTTTTAAATAAAGAATTAAGAATCGATCAATACTTCATTTCTATTCATGGTTCACCAACTCCTAAAAAACAACTGGTAGCTACTCTTCTAAAAAAACATGATTATTCTTTAGTAAGGACGTGTTTAATTGGAGATTCTATCAATGATTATGAAGCAGCTATAGAGAATGATATAAGTTTTTATGCATTTAACAACTTAAGTTTAAAAAAGATTAGTAATAATTACATATCATCTTTTAAAAGCTTTAAGTTTTAAAAAATAAATTCTAAATAATTATGAGTGAAAAGAAAGATATTTTTTCCTTAGTTAGTTTTGCCTCTATTGGAAATTTAATTCCTATTATCTCATTACCATTTTTAGTTAAATTGTATTCTCCTGAGCAATTTGGACAAGTTACATTGTACACAGTTTTTTTAATTATTTTTTCTAATATTTTGTCTTTAAAATATGACCAAGCTATATTAGTAAGTAAAAATAAAGATGAAACAATTACTTTATTCCTATCATCACTATCTTTAACTATTTTCAGTTCAATATTGATACTAGCTGCGGTTCTATTGTCCTCTTTGTTTTTTAATTTCAGCTTAGGTTATATCTTCTTGATTTTTTTTGGGATTATTTTTCAGTTTTTAATAAGTACTATTTTTATTTATCACAATAGAAATATGAACATAAGTTTTATGAATTTATCAAAAACTCTACCTCTGATTTTGTATGTATTAGTCGCGTTTATTTTATCTGTTTTTAATCTTGATCTAAATCAACCACTTGTTTATACAAGGTTAATATCACTATTTATTTCGGTAATTGTTCTAATATTTGGTATTTATAGTGATTTTAGTAATTATAGTTTTTCTATAGAAAAATCTAAAAAAGTATTGCAAGAATACATTAATTACCCAAAAAAAATTTTACCAAGTAAAGCCCTAAATATGATTTCAAAAAATTCAATAGACATATTTATATCTATTTTATTTGGAAATGCAATTCTTGGAATTTTTTCAATTAGTAGAAGGATTGTTTCAATTCCTGAAATGGTGATTTCAAGACCATTGGAAACATATTTCAGAAGAAAGGTTTTTACTAATAATATTTTAAATACAAAAAAACTAAAAACAACTTTTTTTAAATATTTCAAAAAAATATCAATATCCTCGTTTTTTGTTTATCTTTCGTTAGTATTTATAGCTCCTGAAATTTTACCTTATATATTTACTGGAAAAGAATGGGGAAACATAATTCCTGTAGTTACTGTCCTAAGTCTTGGTTATACTGTAAGCTTTGCTGTTATTCCCTTTATGAGTGTTTTTAGAATTTTAAAGATAGAAAAGTATGAAATGATATTTCAAACTTTTTTCTTTTTCGCAATTTCAATATTGTTTACATCAGTAATAGTTTTTGATTTAAAATATAATTATTTTTTAGAGTTATTTAATCTTCAAAGAATAATTGTGTTTGTCTTTTGCATTATTTTAATTTTAAAACTGATTTTAAAAAAAAGAACATGAAAGAGTATAAATATACTGTAATAGGAGCCGGAATTATAGGTCTTAGTATTGTAAATGAACTTCTTAAAAAAGGCGTGATTGGTTCTGATATTTTATTAGTTGAAAAAGAAAACTTCATTAATCTTCATCAGACTGGTAGAAATAGTGGTGTTATTCATTCTGGTATTTATTATGAATATGGTTCTGAAAAGCAAAAAAACTGCTTAAGAGGATACGATTTAATGTTAGAATATTTAAACAAAAATCAAATTGAATACAAGTTAACAGGAAAATTAATAGTTGCAACAAACGAACTTGAAGTTCAGAATTTAAACAAGTTAATAATTAAGGCTGCAAAGTCAAATATTGATATAGATATTTTGAATGTTAATGATTTGAAAAAGTATGATAATCGTGTTTCAGGACTAAAAGCTGTTTTTGTAAAAAAAACAGGCATTACTGATTATACCAAAGTAACAGAATGCTTACTTAAAAGTATTATTGAAAAAATGGTGACTATTGAATATAATTGCAAACCTATTTCATATAATAAAGAAACTTCATTTCTTAAACTATCAAATGGAAAGGTTATTAAAACAGATAAAATAATTAATTCATCTGGTAGTAATTGTGATTATGTTTATGAAGCTTTGGAAGAGGAAAAATCGCCAATTAAAATATTACCTTTCAGGGGAGAATACTATTCTTTAAAGCCAAGCATTAAATTTGATATACCTATTTATCCTGTTCCCAATCCTGATTTCCCTTTTCTTGGAATTCATATCACACCTTCTATAAGTGGTAATAGTAGTTTAGGACCTAATGCTATTTTACAATTTAAGAAAGATAGTTATTATAAATCAGCTTTCGATTTTTCTTTTTTTATAAAAACTATATTTAGCATCGGACTAGTTAAGCTAATAATTAAATATAGAAAAGTGGCTTTTAAAGAAATATATAAACAAAGCAGGTTTAGTTATTATGAAAAAGAAGTTAAAAAATATTGGCCAAGTTTTAACCAACAATATATTGAAAGTTACTTTTTTGGTTTGCGAGCTCAAGCTTTAGATTCCAATGGTTTAGTTGATGATTTTATTCTAATAAACAAAAATAATAGCATTTACCATGTTTTAAATGCTCCATCACCAGCAGCAACAAGCTGTTTTTCAATCGCTGAAACTATTGTCAATCAAATAAATAACATAGATGAATAATATTATTAGTATTTCCGGTTTTGGTTGGAGTGGTAGCACTGCTGCAAGAGATTTAATTAAAGAATATTCAAATATTTCTCATTTTTCAGATAAAAATAATTCCTTTAAGGAATACAGTTTATCTTACGACCCATATGGTTTCATTGACTTATACTCAAAATTAGTTCAAAATTGGAATTTTTTAAATGTTGATAAAGCGATTAAAGATCACGTAACATACTTTAATTCAATTTCTTCAAAAAAAAGTTTTATTAATTATCATGGCTTACATTTAGATGATTTTTTTAATGTGAATTCTAAAATCATTCATAATGAATTAATTCAAGATCTTACCTCTTTTAACTATTCATTATCTTCAAGGGTAAATTATTTATACAATAATTCATTTCAAAAAATAATTTATAAAATTCTATCAAGAACAAATTTTTATGAAAATAGCTCTAGGTTCTCTAATTTAAGTGAAGATGACTTTTTTAATTATTTGAAAAAATTTCATAAACAATTATTCAGAAATATTTTAGAAAATGACAGTTTGCTTTTAGAGAAAGCTATTCCAGTAAATAATTTAGAATTAACCTCAAATTTTTTTGATAATCTTAAAATTTTAATTGTAGATAGAGATCCCAGGGATACATTTGTTGAAATGAGTAATAGAAAAACTATTTTTTGGGGAAGCACAAATAATATCACAGATCAGCAGATTATTAATTATGCAAATTGGAAAAAAACGATGTCATCAAAAGGATTAGTGTCAGGAATTCCTTTTAATAATTTAACCAAATTAAAATCAAACTCAATCGTTCTTAAAATTAAATTTGAGGACTTAGTTAATGATTATGAAAATAGTAAAATATTGATTGAGAAATTAATTGATAAAAGTGATTCTGAACACATTCACAAAAATAAATTCTTTAATCCTAATAAATCAAAAAATAATATTGGTTTATGGAAAAAGTATTCAGATCAAAGACAAATGAGTTTATTGACAAGTGAATTAGGTTTGTAATTAAATACTTTAAACAATCTACGAATAAAAAAATGAAAAAAATATTACTTATTTTTGGAACAAGGCCAGAAGCGATTAAAATGGCCCCATTGGTCAAAGAGTTTCAAAAACACCCTGAAGTTTTTGAAACTAAAGTTTGTGTAACGGCACAACATCGTGAGATGTTAGATCAGGTATTAGACTTTTTTGAAATCAAACCTCACTATGATTTAGACTTAATGAAGCCTGGCCAAAATTTATATAGTCTTACAGCTTCAATAATTGAATCTTTAAAGCCAATTCTTGAAGAATTTAATCCTGATTATGTTTTTGTGCATGGAGATACTACAACAACTATGGCATCATCGATTGCAAGTTTTTATGCTGGCGCTAAAGTATGTCATGTTGAGGCAGGACTGAGGACAAATAATAAGTTATCTCCTTTTCCAGAAGAAATAAATCGTCAAATCACGGGAAGGATTTGTGATTACCATTTCGCTCCAACACAAACTTCAAAAGCTAACTTATTAAAAGAGAATATTTCTGGAGATTCAATATTAGTTACTGGAAATACAGTTATTGATGCTTTAATAAATTCTGTTGAAAAAGTTAATGAAAATCCAAGTAAATTAATTCAAGATCTGTCAAAAAAAATAGGTAATCAAGAAGTAGTTTTAGTAACTGGACATCGAAGAGAAAATCATGGAGGTGGTTTTGAGAGAATCTGTCAAGCTTTAAAACGAATTGCTGAAGGTGATGCAAATCGTTTAATTATTTATCCTGTTCACTTGAATCCAAAAGTCCAAGAACCAGTTAACAGAATCTTATCAACAGTTAAAAATGTAATTTTAATAGACCCTTTAGCATATCAAGATTTCATCTGGCTAATGAATAGATCTAAAATTATTATTACTGATAGCGGAGGCGTACAGGAAGAAGCCCCAAGTTTAGGAAAACCTGTGTTAGTGATGAGAGATACAACAGAAAGGCCAGAGGCTGTTGAAGCAGGAACGGTATTGTTGGTAGGTACAAATGAAGAGTTGATTGTTTCTAAAGCACTAGACTTACTTAATAATGAAGATAACTTTGTTAAAATGTCAAAGCTTCATAATCCTTATGGAGATGGCTTGGCATCAAAAAGAATTGTAGACTTTATAAAAAATATAAAATAATGAATCCAGAAGTTGTAACTATAGGCTTAGGTTATATAGGACTGCCCACATCTGCACTAATAGCCTCTCATGGCACAAATGTTTTGGGGGTTGATATCAACCAAAAAGTTGTTGATACTATAAATGAAGGAAAAATTCACATCATTGAGCCAGATTTAGATAAGATTGTATCTGCAGCTGTTTTAAAAGGTAATTTAAAAGCTGCAACCAAAGCAAGTACTGCTGAAGTATATTTAATAGTTGTTCCAACTCCATTTAAGGGAAATCATGAGCCAGATATTTCTTTTGTTGAGTCAGCAACTAAAGGGATTATACCACTTTTAAAAAAAGGAGACTTGTATATTATAGAATCAACTTCTCCTATTGGTACGACAGAAAAGATGCAAAAATTAATTTATACATTAAGACCTGAACTAGAAGGAGATATTCATATTGCTTATTGCCCTGAAAGAGTATTGCCCGGAAATGTAATGCATGAACTCGTTCATAATGATCGTGTTATTGGAGGTATAGATGAGGCTTCTACTCAAAAAGCCATCTTGTTTTACAGTAAGTATGTAAAAGGTAAGTTGCACCCAACAAATGCTCGTACAGCTGAGATGTGTAAACTTGTAGAAAACTCTTCTCGAGATGTTCAAATAGCTTTTGCCAATGAACTCTCTTTAATATGCGACAAAGCAGATATTAATGTATGGGAATTAATAAATCTAGCTAATAAACACCCCAGAGTAAATATTCTACAGCCAGGCTGTGGAGTAGGAGGTCACTGTATAGCGGTAGATCCTTATTTTATTGTTTCAGATTTCCCAC
The DNA here is from genome assembly GCA_028122735.1 of Flavobacteriales bacterium. Taxonomy (GTDB): domain Bacteria; phylum Bacteroidota; class Bacteroidia; order Flavobacteriales; family BACL11. Next base: position 7,964 of record JAOHSR010000009.1, on the reverse strand, counting down.
AGGAATCAAAGATGATTGCTACTGCTAGAGAAGTAAATAGTTTTAAACCTGAATGGTGTATTGAAAAAATTAAAAATGCTCAATTAGAATTTGAGTTAAAAAATAAAATTAAGCCCAAAACTGCTGTGCTAGGCTTAGCATTCAAGCCAAATATTGATGACTTGAGAGAATCTCCTGCCTTATATATTGCTAAAGAAATTTATAAAAGCCCTCAAAAATGTATGATTGTTGAACCAAATATTAAATCACATTCAATATATAAACTAACAGATTATAAAACTGCAATTGGAAAGGCTGATATTATTGTGTTTTTAGTCGGGCATAAAGAATTTGTTGGAATGGATATTAGAAAAGAAAAAGTAGTATTAGATTTTTGTGGAGTAAATAATTATGAAAATTAATAAAAGACATATAGCTAAGACGATAAGTTGGAGGTTAATAGGAACTCTAGACACTATGTTATTATCTTGGTTTATCTCAGGTGATTTAACTATAGGTTTAAAAATTGGCGCCTTTGAATTAATTACTAAAATGTTACTTTACTATTTCCACGAGCGACTTTGGTTTAATTCTTCTTTTGAGAATTCTAATAAACGTCACATTTTTAAAACATTTTCATGGCGTGCTATTGGGACCCTTGATACCATTTTACTTGCATGTTTGATCACTGGAAATACTTTAACAGGTGTTAAGATTGGTGGTTTAGAAGTTATTTCAAAATTATTATTGTATTATGGACATGAAAAATTTTGGTACAGAATTAATTTTGGATTGGATGTAAGAAATACTAAAATAAAAACTTAAAAATAATCAAGGAATTAATAATAAACATGAGTTTACATACAGTTAAACATGAGTATAAAATAAACAAAAATAGGAGAGAACTACTTCATGGTCATAAATCCTATTTACTTTTGTTTACTGGTCTTTCCGGGTCAGGAAAATCAACCTTAGCAAATCTTGTAGAAATAGATTTGCATGAAATGGGTTTATCTACTTATATTTTGGATGGAGATAATATAAGAAATGGAATAAATAAAGACTTAAACTTTGACCCAGAAGATCGTTCTGAAAATATAAGAAGAATTGCTGAAATTAGTAATTTGATGCTAAATGCTGGTGTTATAACCTTAGCTGCTTTCATCTCCCCCTATCTCAAAGATCGTGAATACATTAAACAAATTGTTGGGAAAGATAATTTTATAGAAATATTTGTAAACACATCTCTTGAAGAATGCGAACGTCGCGATGTAAAGGGACTCTACAAAAAAGCAAGGACTGGAGAGATTAAAAATATGACTGGTATTTCTTCAACTTATGAGATACCTATAGATCCAGATTTAGAAATTATTACAGATGACAAAACAATTAATGAGAATGTAAAATCAATTATAAAATTTTTAAAAACAAAATTAAAATAACTTATATGGGTAATTATGTAATCAATCATTTAAAGGAGTTAGAATCTGAAGCTATTTTTGTTATTCGTGAAATATCAGCTCAATTTGAGAATCCTGTACTGTTATTTTCTGGTGGAAAAGATTCAATCTTATTAACACATTTGGCTAAAAAAGCATTTTATCCTGCAAAAATACCTTTTCCGTTAATTCATATAGATACCGGACATAATTTTCCTGAAACTATAGCTTTTCGCGATGCATTGGTGAAAAAATTAGGAGTACAACTTATAGTTGGTTCCGTACAAGAGTCCATAGATAAGGGGCGATCAAAAGAAGAAACTGGTGCAGATGCTTCCAGAAATGCCTTACAGATTATTTCGTTATTAGATACTCTAGAAGAGCACAAGGTAGATGCAGCTATTGGAGGGGCAAGACGTGATGAGGAAAAAGCTAGAGCAAAAGAACGTTTTTTCTCTCATCGTGATGAATTTGGACAATGGGACCCTAAAAACCAGCGACCTGAACTTTGGAATTTATTTAATGGGCGTAAAAATTATGGAGAACACTTTAGAGTTTTTCCAATTTCAAATTGGACGGAATTAGATGTTTGGGAATATATAAAATTAGAAAATATAGATTTACCATCACTTTATTTTTCTCATAATCGTGATTGTGTAGTAAGGGATGGTGTTATTTTAGCCAACTCTGAGTTTATAAAGTTAAAACCTAATGAAGAAGTAATTAATATGACAATCCGATATAGAACATGTGGAGATATGCCTATCACAGGAGCTGTAGAATCTAATGCAGATGATCTAACAAAAGTTATTGAGGAAATTGCGACTACTAGAACTACAGAGCGTGGTGGGAGGGCGGATGATAAACGCGCAGAAACTGCTATGGAGGATCGAAAAAAACAGGGTTATTTCTAACCTTATAAATTTAGAAAATATAATATTATGGAATATCAAAATATAGAATTATTACGTTTTACTACTGCTGGAAGTGTTGATGATGGCAAAAGCACCTTAATTGGAAGGCTATTGTATGATAGTAAATCTATTTTCCAAGACCAACTTGAGGCCGTAGAAGAATCTAGTAAAAATAAGGGCTTTGATTATTTAGATTTGTCTTTATTCACTGACGGTCTAAAATCTGAGCGTGAGCAGGGTATCACTATTGATGTTGCATATCGCTATTTTGCAACTCCAAAACGTAAATTTATTGTAGCAGATACCCCTGGTCATATTCAGTATACAAGAAATATGGTTACTGGTGCCTCTACAGCAAATCTTGCAGTAATTTTAATTGATGCACGCAAAGGGATGTTAGAGCAAACACATAGGCATTCTTTTATAGCTTCTTTACTTCGAATACCTCATGCCATTGTATGTGTTAATAAGATGGATTTAGTTAATTATAGTGAAAATGTTTATGATACTATTGTCTCAGATTTTAAAGCCTTTGCTTCAAAGCTAGATATAAATGACATTCAATTCATTCCTATTTCAGCTTTAGCAGGTGATAATGTAGTTAATAAGTCAGAAAATATGGATTGGTATAAAGGTAGCACTATGATGTATCATCTTGAAACTGTTCATATCTCTAGTGATCACAATCATGTAGATTGTCGTTTTCCTGTACAATCAGTTATAAGACCTCACACACTAGATAACCAAGATTTTAGAGGGTTTGCTGGACGAATTGAGGGTGGTATTTTTAAGTCTGGTGATAAAATTAAAACCCTACCTTCTGGTTTTGTATCGACTATTAAAACAATTGAATTGAATGGTGATAAAATTAAAGAAGCATTTGCTCCAATGTCCGTCATCATGACACTTGAAGATGAGATTGATACAAGTCGTGGTGATATGATTGTGCGCGAAAATAATCTTCCTCAAATAAATCAAGACATAGAAGTACTAGTTGCCTGGATGGCCTATAAACCTCTACAAGCACGTACTAAAGTAGTTATAAAACATACCACTATTGAATGCATTGGGATGGTGAAAGAATTAAAATATAAAATAGATGTTAATTCGTTACACCGTATAGAAAGTATTGATAAAATAGAGATGAATGATATTGGACGTATTTCTATCCGTACCTCTAAGCCTTTGTTTTATGATGCCTACAAAAAAAATCGCCAAACAGGAAGTCTAATTATTATAGACGAGCAAACTAATGAAACTATTGGAGCTGGGATGATTATTTAATAACAAAAAATCTATACTATGAATTGGGATACTACTGCAGGCCAAGCAATTTATGAACATACTGACTTTAGAGTAATTGATTGTCACAAAAAAAAAGTTATTATACAATAAAAGAAACCTAACTAATAGTTGGTTTTTAGTTACAAAAAAATAATATTATGATATATTACTTTCCTTCAAAAATAGACTTAGATAATTTAAATAAAGCTTCAAAAATTCGACCTTATGAGTTTTCTAAGAATTTACATGAAGAAGATGTTTTTATAGAGGGTAATAGTTTTTCTAGAGTTTTAAAATTATACAAATGTTTGTTTTTTTACAAAGGCGATAAAACTATATATATTGAATCTAATAATTTTCCATTTTATTTATCTGAGATTAGAAAACTACAATTATGGTTTGTATTTGAGATTTTAGCGTTTTATATTTTTAAGATTAAAAAATTTAAAATTGGACTTTTTTATAGAGATTTATTTTGGAGACATATTGACTTCAAGCCAAAAAAAATCAAAACTTATATTAGACATTTATTTTTCCTAATTGAATGGAAATATTACTGTTCAATAATTAATGTATTTTTTCTACCCACAAAAAAAATAATTGAACTTTTACCAAAGAATAATAAAATAACCAAAGTATTATGGGTAGGATTGAATGTTAATTTTGATGAAATAATTAGTAACAACTCAAACCAAATAACTTTTTTATATATAGGTGGTGTTTTGCCCCCATTTTATGATTTAAATCCTTTATTTGACATAGCAAAAAAAACAAAAAAACACCAATTTATAATTTGCACCAGAGAGAAAGAATGGAAACATATTTTAAAAGAAAATATTTATGATATAGGAAGTAATATTGATGTTGTCTTTAAGTCATATAATGAAATACCTGATTTATATAAATCAATGAATACTATTTTGATCGATCCCAGAAAACCAAAGGGTTATTATAGTTATTCTTTACCTTTTAAATATTTAGAATCGGTATCTTATGGAGCACCGGTTATTAATTTCAAAGGTACTGCTGCTGATGATTTTTTTGAAAAATACAATTATTCTTGGTCTTTTGAAACAGAGGAAGAAATAGTTAGTTTCATAAATGAACTAAAACCATCAATGTTAAATGAAAAGCAAATAATAATTAAAAAAACTATCGCTACTCATAAATGGAAAAATAGACTAAATGAATTAAAGCAAATTATTACTAATTCTTAAAATTTGACAATACAATTAACTTTAATATATATATCAACAATTTTGTTGAGTTTGAAATTATACAACTCATTAAGTGAAGGTAGTATAATTACCAAGCCTACAATTCTAAATTGGACGTTAACCTTATGGCTTATACCTTTCTGTTTGACAGGCTCATACATCCTTAGTCTTGGAGGTGAAGTGTATTTTTTAAAAGGGACGATTGATCATCTCAGAATTGATGTCTTTTATTTGGTAGTTTACACTGTTCTTTTAATTCCAATGGGATATTATTTACATAAAATGATAGTACGTTTCTTAAAATTAAACTATCGTAAAAAATTATTATTTGATGATTATTTAAATATAAATCTTTTAAGGGTTTTAATATTGACATCTTTTTTCGCCGGATTATATACTTTATATATGTCAAACTCAATACCTCTTTTTGATGTTATTAAGGGTGATAAATCGAACCTAATGTTAGGGAGATCATCAATTAAATTTGATTTCCAAGGGATTAATTTTATAAAAAATGTTATTTTTAATAAAACAGCATTAATCGTTTCCTTTATGTTATTTTCTAATTATTTACATACTAATAAATTTAAAATATTAACTTTTTTCGCAATTTTTTTAGCTATATTTTCAGAAATATATACTCTAGAAAAAGCACCTTTGGCGTTTTATTTACTAGCATTGTTTTTGATTAAAAAAATTCACGAAAAAAGCTTGAGTAAAAAGTCATTTTTTAAACTTGGACTATTATTATTTGTTTTTTTAATTTTAATGTATCTTATTGTTAAAGGTCAGGGGTTTAGTTTTTTTTCAATTTTTAATCGTATAATTTTTGTTCCATTAACAGGATTATATTACACCTTAATTATTTTTCCTGACAATCATGATTTTTTAATGGGTGCAAGTTTTCCAAATTGGATTACTTCATTTTATAATGTTGAAAGCGAAAGATCTGCTAGAGTTGTGATGGAGTATTTAAACCCAAAAGGAATTGAAATGGGTACGTCAGGTGTTGTAAATTCTCTTTTCATAGCAGAAGCATATGCTAATTTTGGTAAATTTGGATTATACTTTTCACCAATATTAGTTGGTTTTATAATCTCTATTTTAGATACGATAACCTCAAGTCAAATTTACAATAGAATTAATCCTGGGCTAATAATATTTTTTATTATTTACTCACCCGTTCTTGGGGGATTTGTTGATTTTATATGGAATGTCTCATGGTTTTTTATATTTCTTATCCTCCATTTAATTAAAATAAGAATAAAAATATGATTTTTTTAAAGGTAGGCCCTCTCAGTTCTTTCAAATATTCAACACAAAATCAAGGTGGTGTAGCTACTGTAATGACTTCATTGTTTGATTATTACATAACAAAGAATTTAAATGTTCATGTTTTATCTACAGGTAAAACAAATAATAAGAATTTTAATACTGCTTTTGTGAAAAGATTTTCGTTTTATAATTTTTTAAAGCTTTTTTTAATTTCTTTTAAGTTTATTTTTATTCTAGAGTTTAAGTCATTTCTAATATTTAATTATTACTCATTAATATTTAATATAGTTGATTTTGATAAGTATGATTTTATTCATGTTCATGGATTGCAAGGAAGAATTATTGATGTTATTTTCTATTTAAATTCTAAACCAATTATTTTAACAATCCACTCATATCATGAATTTATGAATAAGAGTAGATATCAATTACGATTTTGGAATAAACACCTAAATAAAATTTTTGATGGTATTTCAGAAATTATTCATGTTTCTTACGTCGATAAAATTAAAGGATTTAGTTTAGGTTTTAATATTCCAAGTTGTTCAAAAGTTGTTTATAATCCAATCAAATATGAAAAAAAAATACAAACAAAAAAAAGAAATTCTGAAGGTATTATTTTTGCAGGATCGTTAAATAAAAGAAAACAAATAAAGGTTTTAATTAAATCTTTAGATTTTTTAAAAAGTAATATTAGATTGACTATTTGTGGCGGAGGTGAAATGAAAAAAGAAATTCAAGATATTGTTTCCAAATCAGAAAAAATTACATTTCTGGGTTATTTAGATAATAATACTTTACTTGAAGAATATCAAAAAAATTCACTATTAGTAGTCCCTAGCTTGAGTGAATCATTTGGATTAGTTTATTTGGAAGCAATTAATTCGGGATTAAGTGTAATAGGTTATAATGAGATAATAAGAGAGTTTCATGATTTATTTGAGTTAGATGAAAATCAAACAAATATACTTGTTCCATATAAAGGTTCTAATCCTCAAACTTTGTCAAAATTAATTAGTAAGTCATTAAAATTTAGAAAATCTAAATCAGCCGAGCCTATAATTGAAGAATTAAAAATTAAAATAAAAAGACAATTTTCCATTAATAAAATAAGCAATGATTACATCAAAATATATGAATCAGTCAAGTGATTCAATATTTATTTTAGGTCCTGGTAGATCTGGAACTAGTTTACTGCAAAGTATGCTTGATTCCAATTCTCAAGTTGAATTCATTAAAGAAAATCAATATTTAAGAAAAGTATTGTATGGTAAAAGTAATATTTCTTGGTTTTTAGAAAATCGAAAAGATCGTCTAAATAATTTAGATTTTTTACATGATAATAAAACATTAAATAAACTTGATTTTTATATTAATATGATTAATAAAGAATCTAAAGCTGAAATCAAATACATAGGAGATAAAGATCCTAATTTATTAGACCACATTGAAAAATTAATTTCAGATTTTCAAAAGCCGAAAATAATTTTTATGATTAGAGATCCAAGAGATATAATTCTATCACGGATTAAGGCTAAATGGTCTTCAAAATGGCCCTTTTTTCTTCAAATATTAATAGTATATTCTCAGTTAAATAAGTACAATAAATTTATTAGTAAAAATAACGACTATTCAAGTTTTATAAATACCGTTAAATATGAAGATTTAATCTTATTTCCAGGCAAAACAATTCATAAAATTTGTAGTTTTTTAAATATCAAATATGAAAAAGAAATGTTAGATTATAAAAAATCTTCAGAAAGATTAGTTTCAAAAAATGAAATGGAGTGGAAAACTAAAACCTTACAAAATTTAGATAAAAATAATTTTGATAAATGGAAAAATGAGTTTAGTTT
>JAOHSR010000008.1 GCA_028122735.1 Flavobacteriales bacterium | reverse complement strand
AAAAAAGGTCTATTTTATTTTGTTTGTAAGAAAATTTATATAAGTTTGTTTAAAAATAATTATACAAAATGAAAAATTATAAGAGTACAAAACTATTTGAAGGATACAGCACTGCATTTCGTCAATGGAGAGCAGACCATTCACATTGCAAATTTGTGCATGGGTACGCATTAAAATTTAAGATAACTTTTGAAGGAAATCTTGATGAACTTAACTGGGTATGTGATTTTGGATGTTTCAAAAGAAATGGAATTAAAGAGCATATGAAATATATGTTTGATCATACAACTGTGGTGGCAAAAAATGATCCAGAATTAGAATCTTTTAGAGTTTTAGCGAATAAAAACTTAATTCAATTGAGAATTATTGATCACGTAGGTTGTGAAAAGTTTGCTGAATACGTGTACAATTACATAGACAATGAAATAAATAAAGAAACTGATGGCAGAGTGAGAGTTCTTAGTGTAGAAAGCTATGAAGGCGGAACAAATAATTCCGCAATTTATGAACCAATAAGAATTAATACAGCAGTAAAAAATTTAAGAGCTACTTATAAAAACAAACTAACCTCAAAACAATTAGTATAATGGATAATTACTTTATAGATGACAATACACAAAACACCGTTGAAGTTGAAGATGTTTCTGAAAATTTAGATATGAAGTCAAACAAAAAAAACAGAACCAGAGTTGCAGTTAATGATGAATTAGAAATCGTTCAAACAGGATTTGCCAATGCAGTAGCTGAAGGATTTCCTCTTAGTGAAAATGAAAAATTAGATATGATTAATTCTGCTGAACATGCATTTGGTATGTTCTTAGATGCTCTAAAATGCGATTGGAGAAATGACCCTAACTCAATGGAGACTCCAAGAAGAGTTGCTAAAGCATATGTAAACGATTTATGGTCTGGGAGATATACAGCAATGTCTGAAATCACCTCTTTCCCATCTGATGGTTATGACGGAATTATTATTGAAAGAGATATTCCATTAACTTCAATGTGTTCTCACCACCACCAAGTAATCGGAGGATTAGTTCACATTGGATATGTTGCAGGAGAGGGAGGACAAGTAATTGGGTTGAGTAAACTAAATAGAATCGTTGAATTATTTGGCAGAAGAGGTGCAATACAAGAACAGCTAACTACAGCAATTCACAATGCTGTAGATAAAGTATGTGAAGACAACAAAGGAGTAATAGTAACCATTGTTGCAAATCACAATTGCGTAAGCTGTAGAGGAGTAAAACACCAGGGTGCATCCATGGTTACCACAAAAGCCTCAGGAGTTTTTAGAGACAACAATAACTTAGCAAGAAAGGAATTTTTCGATAGCATTAAAATTAGCTAGTAAAAAAAATAATTTATTTTAATCTACATAAAAAAAGAGTCTAGAAAATCTAGACTCTTTTTAATTAACAATAATTCAACTATTAATGATCGTGATCAGCATGCTCTTCACAATGAATATCAGTATAAGTTCCTGCAGGCACTGTATCATTACCAACAATTGTCTCATCAATTGTATGTGCATACCCAGGAGTTTCAACATCAGCTAATTCATCTCCACAAAACTCTCCGATCTCAACTTCAACTTCTGCATCACCAATCATATATGCAATATGACACTCGTGACAATCATCTGATGATGAACATGAAGTCATGAATCCAAATACAGCTATCATTAAAACAGATAGTAAACTAAAATTTTTCATTTTTGATAATTTAAATTAATACTGACACCAAACATAGGTGTTTCGCTTCATAAAAGCTCATCAGAGTATTTTGTTAAAATTCATATTTTAAATTAATATTAAATGATCTACCAGGGTTAGGTACCCCTCCAGCAACACCTCTAATTCTTGAAGTATGTGGTGTGTATTCTTTATTAAGTAAATTATTTATACCTATTGTACATAATAATTTACCGCTTAGCTTTAATCCCAGTTGGAAATTTATTAAATTATAAGATTCCGTTAACTCTTCATATTCAGCAAAATCTTCTTGACTAAATTTATAAACATGATAAAAAGAGAGATAATCAAACTTATATTTTACTAATCTTTCATAGTCATTTAAATCAAATAATAATTTTGTTTTTATACTATTAGCAGGAACTAAAGCTAATCCGTATTGATCGTCCTTATTTTTTGTTTGCAAGAAAGTATAGGACTGTTCTATATGTAAATTATGTAATTGATGAGGATGATAATGCAAATTCATTTCAACACCTTTAATTTCAACATTATTATATTGTTTGTAATTATATACTCTATAAGAACTTATAAATGTGTCAGTGGGAACTATGGAGATAAAGTCTGAGATATTTTGTAAAAATGGATTTAGAACAAAACCAAAATGCTCATTAGCCCATTGGTATTTTAATTCAAATTGATCAGCATATTCAATATCTAAATTTTCATTCCCCAACTCATACCTGTTTGTACCGTGATGAACACCATCAGAAAATAATTCTGAAAAGTGTGGTGCTCTATATGAACCAGAATATGTAAATCTTAAAACATTATCTAAGAATTTGTAATAAATTCCAGATGAAAAACTAGTATTTGAAAACTCATTATCATAATTTATATTTGAAATATTATCCTCTGACTTTAGATGCTTATAGTCGTAACGAATTCCTGAGTTGAAACCAAAATTATTTTTTTCATAATCTAGTATTACATAAGGACCTACATTTAGTGTTGAGGCATCAGGAACTAATCTTTCATCCTCATTATTTTTATTATCTAACACACTAAGCTGAGAACCTAGATTAAATGTTAAATCTTTTATTTTATATCTAATATTTGGAGTGATTTGTGTATTTGAAATTGTTAAGTCAAATGCAGGCCTAGTCCACTTCTCATATTCTTGTAAATTATTGATAAAATGACCAAGATGTAGACTTAATTTCAAGTTGTTAGATAAGTAATTTAAATTATAATTAAAGAGCTGATTATTTACCAACTGATATGGGGTAAGTAATTTATATGCATTATTAAAATCAAATGAAGAGGACGTAATATCTTCAATGTTAATATCGGCAGGGTCTACATGAGCGTGAGCAGGTATACCGGGATTCTCATAATGATATTGATACCTAAAAATATTTTGCAAATTTTTATACCTATGAGCTACAGAAAACTTAATTGCATTTTGATTAAAGCGAGAGTTAAAAAGATAATCGTTATTAGGAAGTCTGTAATCTGAAGAAATAGAATACTGTCCGTAAAGGTTAAAGAAAAAATTATTTCTGTTCCAATTAAAACCAAATTGACTACTGCTTAAATAACTACTATTATCGAATTTTGAGGCAATGTATCCATTCATTTTTTTATTTGAAACAAAAGGAGAATCTTTAAAAAACAACAAGCCACCTATTGCTTCAGAACCATATTTTAATGCACTTGCACCTTTAATTAGCTCAACTTCACCTAAACCTAAATCTGTAAATCCAATACCGTGATCATTAGCCCATTGTTGGTTATTAATTTGCATTCCATTTAAATATGTAACAACTCGCATTCCAGATAAGCCTCTGACTACTACTTTCTGAATTCCTAATCCAGAAGAAACTATATCTACTCCACTTAATTGAGTAATACTTTCAACCATTGAATTATCTCTCAAAAAAACATTTTCTAATGATTTTTTATCAATATTAGTTAGCTTAGTATTACCTAATTCACTGTATGACTCTACAACACCAACTTCATCAAGAGTAACATGAAGTTTTTTAAGAAAAACTTTAAATTCATTACCCTCTTTATATTTTACAAGTTTAGAAACATACCCATTTTTATAGAAGTTTAGGTAAGTGTTATTAGGTAATTTACTTTTAAAAAAGAATTCTCCTAACTTATTTGTTTTTAAAAGTATATTCTGATCAGCAATAAAAACACTTACATTATCAATTGGCTGATTTTCTGAATCTTTAACAATACCAGAATTTTGAGCAGTAACTGAATAGCAAAAAGTAGACAGTAAGAAAAGGATTAATGTTTTGGAAAGAGTATTTAGATTCACGTAAATTATTTTCGCAAATCTAATTATTTTAACGCAAATGAGTTGCGTTTAATAGTTTTTTATTTATGAACTCATAGGTATTTCCATTAATAAAATTTTTGTGTGTTTAAATACTGAAATATTAACCGAATCAGTATTCCAAATTCCTATGGCATCTCTTCTGCCTAAATCAGAGCCATTAATACTTGCTTTTCCTTCAACAACAAAAAAATATACTCCATTATTTGAACCTTTTATATTATAATCGATAGTTTTTTCATCATCAAAATCACCGATATAGAACCATGAGTTTTGATGTATCCATACTCCTTGGTCATTCTTTTCAGGAGATAAAATTTGAAAAAACTCATTTTTAGTATAAATATCATTTAAAGATATCTGTTGGTATCTAGGCTCAACATAATTCTTATTGGGATGTAACCAAATTTGTAATACTTTAACCTCTTTATTTTTATCTGCATTAAATTCACTATGATACACTCCCTTTCCAGCACTCATCACTTGAATATCTGTATCTGAAATAATACCTTCATTGCCCATATCATCTTTATGTCTTAATTTACCTTCCAAAGGAATTGTAATAATCTCCATATTTTTATGAGGGTGAGTATCAAAACCTTTTCCTGGGGCAATTACATCATCATTTAAAACTCTCAGAACACCAAAGTTCATCCTTTCAGGATTATAATAATTAGCAAAACTAAAGGTATGATTAACCTTTAACCAGCCAAAGTCAGCACTGTTTCTGGATTCAGCTCTGTGTATAACTGAATTCGCTAAAGTATTTTCAATACTGGGCATATGATTGAAGACTATATTTTTTTTGGATTTTATAAATTAGCAATAAATCTTTGAAAAAAATTAGGTACTACTTCTATAACTAATTTTCCTCATTCTTAAAGATTTAGGAGTTATTTCTAAATACTCATCAACTTGAATATACTCCATGCTTTCCTCTAAAGAGAAATCAATTTTAGGTGCAATTTGAACAGCAGCATCAGTACTCTGAGTTCGCATATTAGTTAATTTCTTTCCCTTAACAACATTTAAGTCTAGATCATTATCTCTATTGTTTTCTCCAATAACTTGACCTTTATAAATATCAGCTCCAGGTGATATAAAGAATCTCCCCCTATCTTGTAATTTGTTAATTGAAAAAGCAGTTGCACTTCCTGCTTCCATTGAAATTAAAGAACCTTTCATTCTTTCAGGAATATCCCCTTTAACAGCAGAATATTCTCTAAATCTATGAGTCATAATTGCGTTTCCAGAAGTTGCAGTTAAAATATTATTTCTTAAACCTATTAAACCTCTGGATGGAATATCAAATTCTAAATGCAATAAATCTCCTTTGGGTTCCATTACTAACATATCCCCTTTTCTTTGACTTACTAATTCAATAACTTTTCCAGAAAATTCTTCAGGAACATCAATAACAAGGACCTCCATTGGTTCACTTTTAATTCCATTTATTTCTTTGTAGATAACTTGAGGTTTACCTACCTGAAGCTCAAAACCTTCTCTTCTCATTGTTTCAATAAGAACTGATAAATGAAGTATTCCTCTACCAAAAACATTAAACTTATCTTCACTCTCCCCATCTTCAATTCTCATTGCTAAATTTTTCTCGAGCTCAGCATATAGTCTGTCTCTAATATGTCTTGATGTACAATATTTACCTTCTTTTCCAAAAAAAGGAGAATTGTTAATTGTAAATAACATACTCATAGTTGGTTCATCAATTGCTATTCTAGGTAATTCTTCTGGTGAATTAAGATCTGCAATTGTATCACCAATTTCAAAATCATCCAGTCCGACAATTGAACAAATATCACCACATTTAGACATTTTTACTTGGACCTTACCCATACCTTCAAAGACATGCAATTCTTTAATCCTTACTTTTTTTCTCACACCATTAGATTTACAAAGCATATAGTCTTTTCCTTCCTCCAAATCTCCTCTAAAAATTCTTCCAATTGCTATTCTCCCAACAAACTTGGAATAATCCAAAGAAGTAATCTGCATTTGAGCAGTTCCCTCATTATATGGGGCTTCAGGGATTTCGTTTATAACAGCATCTAAAAGAGGAAATATATCTGAAGTTTTTTCTTTCCAATCTAAACTCATCCATCCTTCTTTAGATGATCCAAAAATTGTAACAAAATCTAATTGATCTTCAGTTGCATCTAAATTAAACATTAAATCAAATATTGCTTCCTGAACAATCTCAGGAGTACAATTTTCCTTATCAACCTTATTTACAACAACTATTGGTTTTAAACCTAATTCTATTGCCTTACTAAGCACGAATCTTGTTTGAGGCATTGCTCCTTCAAACGCATCAACTAGAAGAAGCACTCCATCTGCCATTTTTAATACTCTTTCAACCTCTCCACCAAAATCGGCGTGACCAGGGGTATCAATAACGTTAATTTTTATGTCTTTGTAATTTACAGAAACATTTTTTGATAGAATGGTAATACCTCTTTCTCTCTCCAAATCATTATTATCAAGTAACAACTCTGTTCTTTCTTTTCGTTCATCAAGAACTTTACATTGATCAATAATTTTATCTACAAGAGTAGTTTTTCCGTGATCGACATGAGCAATTATAGCAATGTTTCTAATAGAGTTCATAAGTAGTATTTAAGGCTGGCAAAAGTAATCTAATTTATTAACTATAAAACTATTTTGCATTTTTGTAAAAAATATATTAAAAAAAGCCCTCACAATAAAAATCATGAGGGAAAATACAAAGGCTTTTTTAAAGTGAATATTTCAGATTATTCTTGCGCAGCTTGAGCAGAAACTGCCATTACCATTCCAGTTGCATCAAAGTAATCTCCTGATGCAATTATCTGTCCATCTTGAATATCAAAATAGTGGTATGAGTCTACAGAAAAACTATTTCCAGTTTCCTTGCTTTCTCCTGTCCACGTTCCGTAAACTCTAACACTTCCATCATTTGTATATGATGTTGTGTCAACTCCAGGTAACCAAACAGCATTTTCAAAAGCAACATTAGAAAAACCTTCCATATAAAACTTAGCTTGTCCCAAAACACCATCATATCCAACTTTTCCCTGTCCATAAACAGGAGATTGATGTTCAACATCAGCATGAACTAAAGATGCAAAAGTTTCAAAATCTTGTGGAGTTTCATAGCAAGCCATAGCTTTTTGTACAATCTCTAAGTTTGTTTTGTATAAAGCTAAATCATCTGTTTGAGTACATGCAGATAAAATAACCATTAATGATAAAATAATATATCTCATTTTTTTGTTTTTATAAATTATAAGATGCTAATCTATGATTAATTTATTATTAAAAAAATATAATAAATGAATTTTACATTCTTAAAAAATAAATTAATCTATAACAACTCTCTTTTCTACTGAACCATCATTATAAATCATCAACTTAGGCATATTTTTTCTATTCTTTATTTTTTGACCCAATAAATTAGTTTCATAAATTAATTTTCTACTAAAACCTATTGTATTATCAAAAATAGAGGTAGATAAAGATGTATTTTCAAGAACTATATTTTCATCGCCATTCTGATAATCTAAAAACTGAAAAATAAAAACAAACATCTCATCATCAGTATTTAGACCTGATTGAACAAGTACTGGATTTGGATTAGTAATTGAGGCTGTATTATCGTAACTTCCAAAGGCATAAATTATACTACCAGCTGGAATTTTTAAGAACTTTTTATATAAATATGCACCTTGCCATTCAAAATCCCACTTATTTATTCTAACCAAATTAATAGTGTCATTTGTTGGAGTTACTGCAAAACATTCCATATCCTTTCCAAGTAAATGCATATGTGGAAAAATTGACATTACTGAAATATCATTAATAATCGGACCATATGTAGACGACATCTGTGTAATTTGATTTGGAGGAATAGAAAAAGGAGGATCTGGAGGCAAACCTTCGTTAATTAAATACTCCGTATATATTTCTCTTATGCTTGTGTTTTGAGGATAAAAATAAAATTTAACTTTTGTACTATCCAATTGCCCAAAAGTTCCTTCTGGATAGTGTAAACCAAGTGCAATACTACTGTTAGCAGGAATCTCTATACCAAATTTATTTAATGAATCTGCCGGAAATTCTATTGGAGGTGATCCAGGAGCATATGTGTAAACTTGATCTCCCATTGGGGCCATACAATTTGGTGTTATGGTTGTTGATGGGCTTCCAAACTCATTAATAGCAACAAGAACGTGGTGTACTATTTCAATATTTCCAGGAATAACTTCAATAGCTCTAACTTGTCTATCCTGAAGTAATCCAGAGGGAATAGATATACAGACATAATCATCAGAATTTGAAGTTGCAGTACTTGAATATGTTGGGATTTGAATTTCTAAATCAGCTGGACCAAAAGATGAATTATTAGAAAAAGTAGGCATTTGGGGTAATAAATTGGTATCACCAAGAGGAACGCCAGCGGTAATCCAATCAGTAATCTTTGCAATTTCATCTATTGATAAGATATTTTCATAAGCAAAACGCTGATATGTAGTGTCTGGTGGCCAAGGTGGCATCTCCCCTGTTGAAACAACATGTTGAATTAAACCAGCATTTGATACGGCATTCGGATAAGTTTCTAATGATAATGGACCAATACCACCTGTATGATGACATTGTAAACATTTATTATAGATTATTGGAGCTATATCTTCAGAATAATTTGGGCTTTGACCAAAAACATATGATGATATAAAAACTAAAAATATTAAAATTCTTTTCATTTTGAAAACATAATATACTAAATATTAATAATAAATACGTTAGATAAAAAAACTTATATGCTTTTACAACTAACGCATGTTCCCTCCATTATAATTTTTAAATCATTAATTAAAAAACCATTATGACTTTTAGTTGAAGGTAATGTAAAGTCATCTAGGCAAAAGGTTTCTTCACAAACAGAACATAGAAAGTGAGCATGATCATGAGCATGTTTATTTGGTCTACATTCGCTCTTACAAAGAGAATATCGCAACAGATTATTTTTATCCGGAACCTTGTGTATAAGGCCACTTTTTTCAAAAGATTCTAAAGCTCTGTAAATGGATACTTTATCAGCTGAAGAAGAAAATTTTGAAGAAATTTCTTTTGCAGATAATGTATTTGAAGAATTATGAAATAATTCAAATAAATTTTTTCTAAAAGATGTTTTCCTTAATCCATACTTTTTAAAAGTAACATCTATTAATTTATTGTTTACCATAATCATTGGCAAATTAAAAAAAACATATTTAAACAAATAGCATTTATAAACTATTTTTAATTTTAACGCAATTCAGTTGCGTTTAATATGCCTATCTTTGCATTCTTTAAATTCAGTATAACTTATCATATATTAAAACCCAAATGAAAAAAATCTGTTTTATTTTAATCTTGTTTTCAAATTTAATTTTTTCACAATCTTGGCTTAATGTTGCAAACTTTATAGGTGATGGCAGACACCATCCCATTACTTTTTCAAATGATAACTATGGCTTTGTAGTTTCAGGAAGTTATTTAAATGATGTTTTTAAATATGATAAATCTTCAGATTCATGGTCACAGCTACAAGATTTTCCAGGAGCTGGAAGAGGGTATTCATATGGAGTATCAATAGGAAATAAAGCATACCTAGGTTTTGGCTCAACTGATAACGGCACATTCCCAACAGATTGGTGGGAATATGATATGTCTAATGACACATGGTTTCAATTATCAAGTTTTACTGGAAGTGGAAGAAATCACCCGGCAATGATAGTTGTCAATAATAAGATATTTGTAGGATGCGGAAGTAATGACAATGGTAATTTGGGAGACTGGTGGCAATATGATATAAGCTCAGATAGTTGGAGTCAAAAAAGTGATATAATTGGTAATAATAGACATCATCCGTTCTACTTTGGATTAGGAAATTATGCTTATGTAGGCTTTGGGCATGGAAGTGTTACAGGGCCGGGAAGCAATCCATCAGCTAATTCTTACATATATAATGATTTTTACAGATATGACCCTTCAAATGATAGTTGGCTTCAGTTATCTAATTTTCCATCTGAAGCAAGAGTAGCCGGCACACAATTTACATATAATGGTAAAGGCTATATTCTTAGTGGAGACGGTGACGACCATAACCCATTAAATAATGGTGAATTTTGGGAATATAACCCCTCAAATGATATTTGGAATCAATTAGCATCTCATCCTGGAGATGCAATTTGGGCTCCAGGAAATTTTGTTATTGGTTGTGATGTATATTTTCTTTTAGGTCAAAACAATAATTACAATACTCCCTCACTTCCTGTTTCAGTAGTTAAATATAAATTAGACCAACAATGTGGTTGTACTGACTCCTTAGCATTTAATTTTTCTACCCAAGCAATTACAGATGATGGAAGTTGTTGCTACATCTCTGGTTGCACAGACCCTAATGCTATTAATTATAATATTAATGCATGCTATGATGATGGAAGCTGTACACAAGCAGTACTTGGTTGTATGAATCCCACAGCATCAAATTATAATTCAAATGCAAATGTGAATACCTTCTTTGGTGGTGCAATAGATAATAATATTGGAAGCGGCTCATATTTCTATAATAATCAACATCTTATTTTTGATAGTTATGATAATTGTTTGATTAAATCGTGTGATATATATGCGGAAGATCCCAAAAGTATAACTTTTGAGTTGAGAAATAATAATGGAAATGTAATTGATGATACCACACTATCTGTTTCAGCTGGAAAACAGAATATAATTTTAAATTTTGATGTTCCAGTTGGAACAAATTTACAATTAGGACTAGCAAATAATAATTCTGGTCTTTTTAGAAACAATACTGGTTCAAATTATCCTTATAATATCGCTGACATGATAAACATAAAAGGCTCAAGTGCATCTCAACCAGGATATTACTACTTTTTTTATAATATTGAAGTAAATTCTAAATGTTTAAATACGACAGAAATACAAGATATAATAGAGTCTTCCAAGAAAGTAGAAAAGGTTTTTAATATTTTAGGAGCTGAAAGTTTAAAAGAAAAAAACAAACTGCTTTTTTATTTATATAAAGATGGTACGGTAAAAAAGAAAATTATCTTTTAAAATTAATTATTATTTTGTTTTAAAATTTTTAAATAATGATTTTAAAATTATCAAATAAAGTAGATATAATTGGAGCATCAGCAAGTTTCCTTTGCTTGGTTCATTGTATTGCAACACCATTTGTTTTTTTAATTAAGTCTTCTGCAGCTGTGTGTTGTAGTGAAACACCAACTTGGTGGCAATCAATGGATTATATTTTTTTAATTGTTGCATTCTTTGCAGTTGTTCATATAACAAACAATAAAAGAAGTAAAGAATGGATAAAATTTTCATTAGTAGTTAGCTGGATAGGCTTATTACTTGTAACTTTAAATTCAACATATTTTTTATTCCATATTTCCAACGAAATGGCATATATACCTGCAATTTCACTTGTATGTCTTCATTTATATAATTCTAACATATTTTCGTTCCTAAAGACATCTGAATAGTTTTATTTTATTCCAATAAGGAATTTATATTAAAACTAAAAAAATAGTTTTATTTTTATTTATATGTTGGATAAAGTAAAAATTATTGAATGCCCTAGAGATGCAATGCAAAGCATAAAGACATTTATACCTACAAATATAAAGTTAGAGTATTTACAAAGTGTAGTTAATGTTGGCTTTGATATTGTTGATATTGGGAGTTTTGTTTCTGAAAAAGCTATCCCTCAACTTTCGGATACTTCAATAATTATTGACTCAATTGACTTATCAAATTCCAATTCTAAACTTTTAGCTATTGTTGCTAATAAAATGGGTGCTATAAATGCTTCAAAATTTGAAAAAATAAGTTACATGGGCTATCCCTTTTCAATCTCTGAAAGCTTTCAACTTAGAAATACAAATAAAGGTATTCATGATTCAGTTAATGAATTAGCTGAAATAATTTCTGTTGCAGAAAAAGCAAATAAAGAAGTTGTTGTTTATTTATCAATGTGTTTTGGCAATCCCTATGGAGATCCTTGGGATTTAGATATTATTAACCATTGGGTAAATGAAATAAGTAAAATGGGAGTTAAGACGATATCTCTAAGTGACACTATAGGATCATCTAATCCAGAATTAATAAAAAATATTTTTAACTCTGTATTAAAAAGTCATATTAATATAGAATTTGGTGCTCACCTTCATTCAGACCCAAAAACATGCTATGAAAAATTAGATAGTGCATTTAAAGCAGGGTGTAGAAGATTTGATGGTGCTATTAAAGGCTTTGGAGGCTGTCCTATGGCAAGTGATCAAACAGTTGGTAACTTACCTACAGAAAAAATAATATCTTATCTAAACACTCAAAACATGTCTAATAATATTAATTCATTGCATTTTGAAAATTGTTTAAATAAGTCTTCTACAATTTTTAATGAATTTTATTAGAAATTATAAAATAACGATTACTACTAAAGCTTAATCTTCTATTATAAATTTAGCAATATTTTCGTGCAATTCTCTCTTGTTGTTAGAAATTTGAATCTTCTTCGAAGTATGAAAAACCTCATCCAATGGATGACCTTTTAAATCATTATAGTTTCCAAATATTTCAAAACATTGGGAGACGACCTTATCCATTAATTGCATTGAAGTTAATTTTGCCATTAAGATTTCTTTATCTAAATTTTCTGTCAACTTTAGTCTATTAGATAATGAATTTACAAACTGTTTATAACACTCAATTTCTGAAGCCATTTGAGCAATTTGATGTCTTATCACTTGTGAACTACTTTTTTTAGAACCATTATCATCAGATAGGTTGATATGCTTTATTGTAGTATTTATTGTATTATCAGCAATTACTAATGCCTTTGTTGCTATTGAAAAATCATAATTATCAAATGCTTGTGAAGGACTGGTTTTTTCTTTATTAAAATAATCCGTACTAAGATTTATTAAATTTTCTTTTGAGTTAATATTTGATTTTGCTTTTTCATACTTAACATCATCAATAATTACCTTAGAAATAATTTCTCTCATAATTTCTGAAGTACCTCCACCTATTGTACCAACTCTAGAATCTCTAAACATTCTTGCCATTGGATAGTCCTCAGTAAAGCCATTTCCACCAAAGAATTGAAGACATTCAGTAGAAATCTTTTCGTGTAATTCGGTAACAAGTAATTTGCCCATAGAACACAACTTAACATCATAAATACCTTTATCAAATAGATCACAACAGTAATAGCTGAAAGCTTTTAATGCTTCAAGTTCAGAGGACAACTGAGATACTTTATGTCTTATAACTTCAAACTTATCAATTGATCTTCCAAATGCCATTCTTTGAGACATATAATCTAAAGATACTGACAAGGCATACTCCATAGTTGCAACATTACTAGGCAAGAAACAAAGTCTTTCAAGTTGTAAACCATTCATTAAATAATAAAACCCCTCTCCTTCCTCACCAATTAAATTTTCTTTAGAAACTTTTACATTATCAAAACCAATTTCTGCAGTATCTGAAGAATGCCAACCAAGTTTATTGATTTTATTTTTAGTAATCCCTTTTAAACTAAGATCAACACAAATTAAGCTAACTCCTTTTGAACCAGCACTAGTATCTGTTTTTACAACAAGAACAATATAATCACCATATAATCCATTAGTAATAAATGTTTTAGACCCATTTATAATATAATGATCATCAATTAGTTCTGCTCTAGTTTGTATGTTTTTTGTATCCGATCCTGCATCAGGCTCTGTAATTCCAATACAACCTATTAAATCTCCTGATATTGTTCCTGGAAGATATTTTTCCTTTAATGCATCACTCCCATATTTATAAATATATGGAGCAGACATGTATTGTACAACTTGTTGAGTAATAACAAAACCACCACTATTTAATCTTCCTAACTCTTCGTTAAATATTACCTCAAAAAAAAAGTCCAGATCTCCTCCTCCATATTTTTGAGGAAATGTCAAGCCCAAAAAACCCATCTTACCCATTTTTTGCCAGATAGACTTCGGTATTTTTCCGGCCTTTTCCCACTCTTCAATATTTGGTCTTACCTCTCTGTCAAGAAATTCTCTTAAACTTTCTCTAAATAAATTATGTTCCTCATTAAAATATCTCATTCATTTCTTTTTTTTAAAAATAAGTTTGAATCTAAACCTGTAAAACTCCCATATTAAATTGTTTCTCAATTGGCGCGTGATTTGCTGCTTCAATACCCATTGAGACCCATTTTCTTGTATCTAACGGATTAATAACTGCATCTGTCCAAATTCTAGCAGCAGAATAATAAGGTGATATTTGCTCATCATATCGTAATTTTATTTGATCAAATAATTCAGCTTCTTTACCAGTTGTGATTTTTTCACCACGTTTTTTTAATGATGCAGTTTCTATTTGAAGTAAAACTTTGGCTGCTGACTTACCACTCATTACTGCTAATTCAGCACTTGGCCAAGCAACAATTAATCTTGGATCATATGCTTTTCCACACATTGCATAATTTCCTGCTCCGTATGAATTACCAATAATAATTGTAAATTTTGGAACTACAGAGTTACTTACAGCATTTACCATTTTTGCTCCATCTTTAATTATTCCTGAGTGTTCAGATTTACTACCAACCATAAATCCTGTTACATCTTGTAAAAAAACTAGAGGTATTTTTTTCTGATTACAATTTGCAATAAAACGAGTTGCTTTATCTGCGGAATCATTGTAAATAACTCCACCAAATTGCATTTCTCCTTTTTTTGTTTTAACTAATTTTCTTTGATTAGCAACTATACCAACTGCCCAACCATCAATTCTTGCATATCCTGTTAAGATTGTTTGTCCATATCCTTCCTTATATTGATCAAATTCTGACTTATCAACCAAACGCTTGATAATTTCTAACATATCGTAAGGTGTATTTCTTTCTTTAGGTAAAATCCCAAAAATATCGTCCTCATTTTCTTTTGGAGCTTCACTTTTAACTTTATTAAAGCCAGCTTTATCAAAATCACCAATTTTGTCGACAATGCGTTTTATTTTATTTAGTGCATCTTTATCATTTTTGGCTTTGTGATCTGTAACTCCTGAAATCTCACAATGAGTTGTTGCCCCACCTAATGTTTCGTTATCAATATTTTCACCAATTGCTGCTTTGACTAGATAACTTCCTGCTAGAAAAATACTAGCAGTTTTATCTACAATAATAGATTCATCACTCATAATTGGAAGATAGGCACCACCAGCAACACAACTTCCCATTACAGCTGATATTTGCGAAATTCCCAAGCTACTCATTATAGCATTGTTTCTAAAGATTCTACCAAAGTGTTCTTTATCAGCAAAAATTTCATCTTGCATTGGCAAATACACTCCTGCAGAGTCCACTAAATAAATTATTGGAATTTTATTTTCAATTGATATTTCTTGAGCTCTTAAATTCTTTTTTCCAGTAATAGGAAACCATGCTCCAGCTTTCACAGTTGCATCATTTGCAACTACAATACACTGTTTCCCATTTATATAACCAATTTTCACAACTACACCTCCAGAGGCACAACCACCGTGCTCTTTATACATATTGTCTCCAGCAAAAGCACCAATTTCTATTGATTTCGCTTTACTATCTAATAAATAATCAACTCTTTGACGAGCTGTCATCTTACCCTTTGCAATATGCTTTTTAATACGTTCCTTTCCACCTCCTAATTTTACTTTTGCAAAACGTTTATGAAGATCTGAAATTAAAAGTTTGTTGAAGTCTTCGTTCTTATTGAATTTAATATTCATAAAACAAAATTAATCATTTATGTATAAATTCAACTAAGGGTTTTTACGCTAATATCTTTAAGAAAAGAAAATATAATCAAATAAAACTATGCTTGACATAAGAAACTAAAAAAACTCATTTATTTTTAACTTTAAATAATTTAAATTGATTGTCGACAATATAAAGATAACAAGCAGAATTAGAATCTACTCTTTTGACTCTTTAAGAGCCATAATGATGCTCTTAGGCTTAGTAGTTCACTCTGCTATTACTTACGGTGTTTATGAAGATTTAGGTTCTTGGCCAATAAGAGATTCAATTACACATCTTTCAAATGATTTTATTGTTAGCTTGATTCACTCATTTAGAATGCAGATATTTTTTCTAGTGTCAGGGTTTTTTGGTTCTATGTTGTTTTATGACAGAAATCCACTAGCAATGATTAAAAATAGAATTTCTAGAATTATTTTACCATTTATAGTTTTCATCATTTTGCTCTGGCCTGCAATTGTTTTTTGCTTTGGCTACAGTATGTTAATTTTTTCAGGAGAATCCAATCCTCTTCCAGTAATTGCTGCATTTTTTTCTGGTGTTGATATGCTAATTCCTAAGTTTACATTTCATCTTTGGTTTTTATATTATTTAACTCTAATTACAACTTCTACCATTATACTAGCTTTATTATTAACAAAGACTCCCAAAATATTAGAATATATTAATACACTTTTTAGAAGCATAATGCAACACTCATTACTTCGTATTTTAATATTTGCAAGTATCACTGCAACAATTTATTATATAATAGGAACTTGGTCAGTATCCACATCCATTTCATTCATTCCTGATTTGAATATGTTTTTATATTATTCTTCTTTTTATATTATTGGATGGATTTTATATAAATCTAAATTTCTTTTAGATTCCTTTACTAAATATGACTTATTTATCACATCTCTAGCAATAATATTATTTACATTTTATTTTTTCATGAATGAGTCATTTACTTTTCTTTCTCATATAATTTTAAAATCAATAATAGTATGGCTTTTTATATTTGGAATTACAGGACTCTTTATTAGATATACTAGAGAATATTCTGCAATTATGAAATACCTTTCAGATGCATCCTATTGGGTATATATAGTGCATATGCCATTTACTGCTATTATACCTGCTTTCATTTCTGATTGGTCGGTACCTACAACATTTAAATTTTTATTTGTTTTTTTAGTAACAAGCATAATTTGCCTTTTAAGCTATCATTTTTTAGTACGAGGAACATTTATCGGAGAGTTTCTAAATGGAAGAAAATACTATAGAAAATTATACAAAAAATAGATTTAACGTTAGTAAATGAAAATTGAAATATTTTAATTTTTATAAATAATATCCCATGTACTAATTCCATTTCTTTTATAAATCATTAAAAAGAAAACCAAAAATTGAAATTCAACGCCATAAAAACTTTGAAAAAAATCAATTCCATCAAAAGAGATATTTATAAAGATTACAATTAATGCTCCAATCAAAGACAACCAAAAACCAGACTTCCTAAGAATAAAAATCAAGAAATTACCAGTGAGAATAAATAATGTGCCGATTAAAAGTAATATTGATTCAAGAGGATAGAGAGTATAAAAATCATGTGTTGTTAAAATTATATTTAAATAAGAAAAAAGAGAAATAAAAGAATAAATAATAGAGACAGTCAAAATAATTTTTAATAAAAAATTTAAGCTGTCATTAGGCTTAGGGAATGTGAATATCAATTGTAAATATTTTTCACAAATTTACGACTAAATAAAAAATTTAAATGTTGAATTTAGACTTAGTCTATAATAATTTTCTTTTCTACTTCTCCATTATCATACTGATAGAAAAGAAAGGTGTTTTTAGAATTTAAATGTTCTTGACCAAGTAAATTATAAATAGAAATAAGATTTCTATTTTCATTTAGTTCAATTACCTGTGTTGAATTATTAATATATAATGAGAAAAAATCCCAAATTTCTTGTTCAATAACAATATCACTATCACCCCAATTATGGCCGTTGTTATGTGAATATAACCACACTTCATTATTTGTTAAACTAGAAAAGTGTTTTTTACTAATTGTTATATTACCATCATTATTTAAATCTGGAAATGTATCAACAATAAAATTTGTTAAGGAATTTTCATTTATCCAAAAATCGACTAATGTATCAACACTCAAATATGGACCCCAAAATTGATCATATAGATCACCATCATAAAAAGAGGTGTTATCGTTATACCCATGAGTCACAAACATGGGTACTGGCATATTCGAATTAAAAAGGTTATTAATTGTTCCATTTGGAAATACAGTTCCAGCAACAGGGGCAAAAGCCTTAAAAACATTAGAGCCATCAAAAGCAAGTGAATATGATATTTCACCACCATTTGAAAATCCAGTAATAAACGTATTATTTGAACTTAATTGATAGTTTGACTGAAGAAAAGATGCTAAAGACTCTAAAAAATCAACATCATCAACAGCTAAACCAAAATGAAAATCATAGCCAACATTCCAAAAATTATTACCCCAACTATCTACAGTTCCTTGAGGGTAACAAACAGCAAAACCATTTTGATCGGCAATAGCATTCATTCCAGAATAGCTCATCATTCCTTGAGCAGAGCCTGTAAAGCCATGCGCTACAAAGACTAGTGGAGCATCTAAAGCAAGATTGGTTGGAGCATAGTATATATAGTCTCTATTTAATCCATCATGTAGAAAATTAAAGGACTGTTGACTATAAATTAAAAATGGACAACAAAATAATAGAAGAAGTATCTTTTTCATTACTAAATAGAATTGTAAAAAATAATTAAATTTAGTAAGGTATAAAAAACAGCAGGAAAAATTTGAACAAAATTATCTTTTACTTTTACTCTAGTATAAACAGCAATAACCATCATCACAGAAAGCAGGAATGAAACAATAGTAATTAAAAAGGTAAAATATATTCCAATAATAAAACCAATACCAGCAAGAAACTGAAAAGATGCTATTAAGTACCTAAACTTAGCATATCCCCATCTTTCAAATTCTTCAATTAACCTTTGAGAATAAACAGAATTAATTGAATAGAAAATAAATGAAAGAGCTGAAAAATAAATAAGTATATTTTCTAAAAGCATCTTTTAGATTTACACATTACTTAAAGCCTGAACAATGTATAGTTCATTCTGTAAATATGCAATTAACAAAGAAAGTATAAGAAATAGTAATGAAGGAACATATTTATACCAAGGATTTTTTGCAGTAAAATGAAAATATTGAGCACAAAGCATCAAAAAGGCCATAGATAATGATGAAATCAATAAAAGTTCACTGTACCAAATACCCAAAATTAGCATTGTTGCTAATGAAATTTTTAATGCTCCAACAATATTTTTAGTAAGATTAGATAATTTATATAATTCAAATTCTATGTCTATATTATCTCTTCTGAAAACCCAAACAACAATAACAGATATTGAAACTATTAATTGAGCTAAAATTAAAATTTGTTCCATTTTATTTATTTATTTAATTAATTTTTTAAGTGAAAATAGTTATTAAATCAAAGCTAAGAAAAGTTTATGGCATACATAAAACATCATATACATATATTCTAATTTTTATTTAATCTAAATATAAATTATTAATAATCAAGTAGTTATGCTTTTTTAAGACAAAAACATTCTTTAAATTTACATTATAATTAATATGAACCTAAAAATCAAAACAATGAGTACAGATAATAAAACAAAATGTGTGTGTGGAAATACTAAAGATTCAAATGGAAATTGTGATGGTTCACATGCAAATAAGTAAAAAATAGCAGTATTTTACATCAAATAGTATTCAAACACAACAATATTTCT
Source organism: Flavobacteriales bacterium (assembly GCA_028122735.1). Lineage (GTDB taxonomy): Bacteria > Bacteroidota > Bacteroidia > Flavobacteriales > BACL11. The sequence continues at coordinate 8,976 of JAOHSR010000008.1, read as the reverse complement.
TTGGATCTTAACTATTCTAAAAGTTGAATTTAAAGAGAATTTATTCTGTTTATAGGCCAGGCGTCTTCAAATCCATCTTTCCATCTTTTTGATTCTATCTCCTTTTCAGTAGATAAAAAAAATTAGTTGGATTTTTATTAATTTTTCATCCATATCTTGGCCTATAAATACTAATTCGTTTTTTCTATCACCAAAATTTTTATCCCAATCACTTTCACTCAATTTATTAAAAAATTTTACAAATAAACAAACAATCATTCTAAACGCAACTTGGTTGCGTTTAGAATGATTATAAATTAAGTTCATCTAATAATATTGAAAGAAAAGAGTTTTAATATTAATGTAAATTTGCGTTTCTAATTTTAGACTCAATAACCAATTATGCGAAAAACTCCTGTTATTATTCTAAATGGATTTCTAGGCTCTGGGAAAACTACATTATTTAGAAATCTTTTATCTCAATCAAAGAGTAAGAAACTATCTGTTTGTGCAATTGTAAACGATATGAGTGAGTTAGATGTAGATGGCGAATTAATTGCCAACACTGCAATTGTTGAAGGTGACAACAAAATTCTGGAATCCATATCATCACATGTTCTTAGCAGTAAAATAGGTTTAAAAAAACTTGATCAGTCAATAAGTAAATTATTATCTAATTCTCATCCTGATCTAATTATAATTGAGACTTCTGGAGGCTGTCATCCAATGCCACTTATAAGATATTTTAAAAATCATCAGAAAGTAAATTTATCAGCTGTACTTGTACTTGTTGATAGTCTTATGTTAGCGCATGATTATGATTATGGAAGAACTCTTATCACGAGCATGCAGCAAAATATGAGAGAAGGAAAAAGAGGGACAATTAATTTATTAGTTGAACAAATTATGTTTTGTAGTCATTTAATTCTTACGAAATCAGACAGAATAAATAACAACAAACTTGAGGACATAGTAAATCATATAAAAAAAATTAATCCATTTGTTTCAGTAAATCCAATAATTTTCGAAAAACTGTCTATCGAATCTATATTTAAAATTAAAGAATATAATTATGATAATGTTAAAATTTTATTTGATGAACTACAGCCTATTTTAGAAGTCGAAGAAAATACTGACAGGCCTTACAATATAGAAACAAGAGTAATAAAAGATGATCGCCCATTTCATCCCGAAAGACTTTGGGATGTTTGCCACAAATATCTTGACAAAAGGATTTATCGTAGCAAAGGTTTTTTTTGGCTAGCCAGCAGAAGAGAACATTCTCTGCTTTGGAATCAGGCTTCAGGAGGAATTAATCTTGAACTAATGGGAACCTGGCTTGCTGCGATTTTTGAAAATAAAAATAATGGACTATTAGAAGAAGAAATGAAATTACTTAAGGAAAGACTAGCAAATGAAACAGGACGATTTGGAGATCGTTGTTGTGATCTTACCGTTATTGGAGATAAAGATCAAGTAAATCAGTTTACTGAAAAACTAAAATCTTGTTTTCTAACAGAAAATGAAATCAAACGGTGGGAAAATGGTGATAAATTTAAAGATCCATGGCCAAAAAAAATAGTAAGACTTAATAACTAAATTGTTAATCATTTAAGATTTTGAAATTATCACTATGAATTATGAGCCTTTAAGTAAAAAAATATTGCTAGAAAGAGGATATTGCTGCAAAAATGGCTGTAAAAATTGTCCATATAAAACAAAAGATGAAAATTCAAAAAGAAAAAAAGGTCTAAATACTAAAGAAAAATTAAAGTAAACTGATACTTATTCTGAATCTATTGCTTTTTTTATTTCACCCAACCAAGTTGCTCTTCCATCCATTGATCCACCAGCATAAAATGAAATACTACTATCTGCTTGTGATCCAAAAAGAGTAATATAAACAGATGTATCTGAAGACCAGAAATATTTACTCTTTTCATATTGATCATCTGTTATTATAATTACTCCTGCACTTCTTAATGTATCTTGTGTATTAAAGAACATATGAATAAAATAGCAATCATTACCATTGTAGAATCCTTCTTCAAAAACAACATCAACATCTTTATCATAATGAATAGAGTCATTATAGCTACCCATTTGTATATTAGATATAGTTTCTATTTCATGTCTATTATGAATTCCCCATTTTATAAGTTTTTTGTCATTCCAATTTATAATGGATTCTTGGGTATTTAAATGGTAATTAAATTTTGGCTTAGTTTTATTTTTTTCTGTTAAATAGGGAATAGCAGTACCAAGAAGGTGATTAATAACTACATCAGAACTTTTAAAAGAATTAAATCCTTGCCCTAAGCTAATCATTGGAAGAGTAAGTAACATCAATATTAGATTTTTCATTTTATTAATTTTAATATTTTAAAAATAAAAATCTAAAAAAAGAAACTTATGCTTAGCATAACATCTTAAGAAATCTCTTCTATTTTTGTAAAATGAGATTAGTAATTTTTGCATCATTTTTTTTAGTTCCAATAATTGGAATGGCTTCTTTTCCTATTTACAATGACATAACTGATATATCAAATCAAATACTTAAAGAACCTTTAGAAACAAAGAAAATTTGGTATAATACTTGGTGGGCAATTGTACTTAATATTCTTTTCCTAATTCCTTTAAGAAGTTTTATTTTATTAAATTTAATAGGATACACTGGATTATTCTTAAGAATATATCAAAATAAAAAGTTGTGGAAATTGCTATTGTTAATTAGTGCAGTAGTTGGAACTATATTATTTATAGTAATTGTATCGCACCTTAGTCAACTATAGAAAAAACCTAATCTAAAATAACCTGTTTTTCAACCGTTCCATCATCATTTACTTTTATAAGCAAAGTGTTTTTTTGGGGATGTGAGAATTGTCCAAAAAAATTAAAAAATTTTTTCGTTATTTTTTTATTAATGTAATTCTCATTTATTTGTGTTAGATTAGAAGAAAGATTAACACCTACAGGCAAGTGATCAGAAATGATATTGTCATAAATTTGGAAACTCCCAAGATAATTATCAACTCTAATAGTTTTAACGTCTTGATAAATATTTATTAAATTATCAAAAAGATTTTTATTTATAATTATATGATCTAAATGTGATGGCCAAGATGGATAAGACCAATTAGCAGTGTTTTGATTTGGTATATATTTATCTGCAACCAAGTAATTAATACTGTCATTAATTATTGGCATAAAAACATTATTATTAAAACTTTCTTCAACTAAATCATTTAAATCTCCAAGTATAAGGACATTCTTGTTTGAATAATTAGAATCTATATAGGTTTTAAGTAGGCTAATAGCGCTAAAGCGCCTAAACTCTTCATCAGTATTATCACTAAAATCTAAAATCCCATCTCCACAACACTTAAAGTGGTTATTTATTATAACAAAATCCTCGCCTTCGTAATTCATTTCTAGAACAAGAGGAAATCTTCCAGCAAAAAAATAACTCTCTGAATTTAGAATCGTATAAATTGAATCTATATTTAATGTATTTTTATAAATATATCCTAAATTAAGATTTGATGTATTTGTACAGTATCCATTATAAGAGTCTAATTTGTTTATAAGTTGATTAAAATCAGAAACACTACTTATTTCTTGTACACCTATTATTTCTGCATTAATAACCTCAATTATTTGTTTGACAGAATCAACAGTTGTACTTCCTTGCTTTGGAAACCACTCTAAATTCCATGATATAATATCAAAGGAGTTTTGATTTGAAAAGTCAATTTGTGAAAATAATATGCAAGGAAAGAATAGTAATATGATTAGTGTTTTTTTCATAATAAAATATTAGCATACAAACTTAAAAGTTATTTTTTAAGAATATCAAGTTATGTATAGCATAATAACTAAAAACATCTTACTTATTTTTGCCTTATGAGGTTAATAATTCTTACAATATTATTTTTTATTCCATTAATTGGATTAGCTTCTTTTCCTGTAAAGAAAACTACACTTTCTGACACAACAATTATAATTAAGAAAGATAAAATAGAAAATTATAAAATTGGATTCCAAAAACATAATTATAATCAGCAGAAAAATAATTATAAGTATCTATTTAAAATATTAGATAGTTTTTTCTTAGTGTTAGGAATTATTTCAATTATAATTGCCACTCAAGTTGCAAATAATTCAACTCAATTCTTAGCAGGATTAGGGTGGTTATACTTTGGAATACTTTCTTTAGGGTTAAGTATTTTAATATTCTTATTTAAGGAAATTAGAAATTTATTTAAGAAAAAACAGAAGATAAATATATGAGAGTAAAGTAAAAAATCCGGTTACATATCTACCCCCCCATTCCAGAACCCATTCCAGAAAAACCTATAAGCAAGCTTAAAAAAACAGAAATAAGTAAAGTCCAAAAAACTATCTTTTTTGATAGTCTATCTACATTTTTCACACTATTTCCAAAGATTTTTTTCCCAAAAAAAACAGCAGTATATAGTGCTATAGAAGCAATTAATAAAGGAAGAATTAATAAAACTTTAGGCCCTTCGTAATCATTTACAACAAATCCTTCATCTATAAAAACGGAGAACACACCTAATCCAAAAATTGAAAAAGCAAGAAAAAGAATTGCATTTTTAGCAGATATATACCACGGATTCTGATAAGTTAAATTTCCAACCGCAAAATCTTCTATTTCATTTGTTAATATTGGAAAGGAAGCAAAACTTTCTTTTGTTATTACTGCAAGAAAAATAAATACTAATGTTTTATTCATTCTTTATAATTAATAAATATTTATAAAATTACAAATCTAAATAAGTAAACCTATGCTTAGCATAGCAATCTAAATCTATTAAATTATAATGGTTTAACTTTTATTTTTGCGGTCTGGACGGGACTTATCTTATTAATTTAAAAATCAAATTTATGGATAATTTAATCTTCTTAATCTAAAGAATGTAAATCAAAATCAACATCGTCAATAGTTAAATCATCACTAATAATTAAAGGAACCAGTATAAGAAACTCTTCGGTATCTAAAAAAATTGATGTTACTTTTTTATTTCTAAATGAGGTAGTGAATTTTTTCTCTCCATTAGATAACTTTTCATCAACTAAATCTCTCTCAAGTGACGATAGTTGGTAATATGGTATTATTTTCTGTTTTTTAGTCATACTTCTTCTTTACTAAATAAAGTTCATGCGAAATTTCAAATCCATTTTTTAAAAAAAGATTGACTGATGATTTTCTACAATAAGATTCAACTATAAACTTCTTACTTAAATTTTTTACATATTGATCTCTTGTTTCAAACAATATCTTGTAAATGCCTTTAAAACGATATTGTTTTTTTACAAAAGCACCCTGATATCTTATTACATTATTTTCTCTAAATTTTAGAGAACATTTACCAATAATATCTCCGTTTGAATTTGTTGCTAAAAAAAGAATCAAAGATTTATCAACTTCCAAAACAGAAGTTTTAAATTCAATATCTGTAAAATTTACCGTATCAATAATCACAACTATTACTTTTTATTGCAAATCAAATCATATTTATCAATAAATCTTAAAAAAGCATTTAAATAAGTAATTATTATTGTTATTATTGTATTTTTAATAAAAATTACGTAATACAGTTGTTTTAAATTATTGTTTTAGAAAAAAAAACTATGGACAAAATTGACTTAAGAATATTATCGATTTTAGAAAAAAACTCAAATACTCCAATAAAGGTTATCTCAAATAAATTAAATTTAAGTGTTACTCCAATCTATGAGAGAATAAAAAAGTTAGAGAGAAGAAAAATTATCAAAAAATATGTAGCTATAATTGACTACCAAAAGCTGGATGCATCAATTAAAGTATTAATTAACATTACAATAAAGAATCATGATAAAGAAATGAGAAATTTATTTGTAGAGAACATAATGAAACTTGATCAAATATATGAGCTTCATCATACATCCGGAAGTTTTGATTTCGTTGCTACAGCAATCTTCTTCTCTATCGTAGAATACAAAGATTTTTTAATCTCAAAACTTTCAACAATTCCAAATATTCAAGATATAGAAAGTCAAATCGTTTTAGAAACACATAAAGATGAAAAATCTATTGTTCAAAGAAAATCAATAATTACTAATTAGGCCAAAAGTGTCCAACTATATGTCCACCCTTAATTAAAAAACACTCATAATCAATTGAAGTATAAGGGTTTAGCTTTTGTTGTTGCGGTCTGGACGGGACCTTATTCGATAATTAGCTTCTTTTCTACTGTTCCATTATCATAGATATAAAAGAGAGGTTGATTGGTTTGTTTTGTTTCTCTTCCAAAAAGGTCTGTTATCTTAAGTAGTTTTTTGTTTTTAGAATGATCTTCAAAAACATATGTTCCAGTATTTATGACATTAAAAGAGCCAATCATTCCAAACGAAATATGTGGAGTACATACATATTCATAAAAACCTTCAACTTGAGGAATATATTGAAAAAAAGTATCAGCTGGAGCTTGCCATATTTCATCAAAAGAATTAGCACCTATTGGAATATTAGATGATGTAATTGTATGTGCCATCATGGGAGGGTCTAAGGGAAGAAAATGAATAGTATCTCCTAAATTAATATTTAAAGATGAGGGCATAAACTGATAATAACCATCCCAAACAAGAATGACATGAATTTCAGATTTAACATGTAAAGTTATTATTGAAAATATTATAATTAGTATATATTTTTTCATGATTTTTTGTTTTTTTATCTTAAAATATTAATCACAACATTCACCAGCAACATAAGAAATAACTCCAAGTCTATCAGCATAGCAATCATTTGAATATGTAATACCATCACATCCGCAAACTGGAGCATATATCTCATAACACGCAATAGAATCATTAATTAATGTTGAATCTATACAAACTCCATTTAATGCTAATGGAGTTGACACACAATTATTATTTTTTTTACATGAAAGAAATAAACCTGTGCATGATAATATTACTAGTAATTTAAATCTATTCATAATACTCATAATTTTTTTTTACTATTTTAAAAAATATAAAAATACATATTAAAATTAATTGTTACTTTCTTACCCATATTATAGATTGTCTTTTGGCTTACCTTTAACTTAGTAGACACTTCCTTTTCTGTAAGAATATTATCCTCTCCTAATTGGAACATCAGTGAAAGTACTGATAAGTAGTTAGTTAGAAAATTATTAAGTTTATAAAAAATTTAACACAATGAAAAATCTACTGCTAACACTATCAATTTCATTTTTATTTCAAAGTTGTTTTAACTACAAAATAGTTACTTATGATATAATCACAGTGGAAGCAATTGAAACAAAAAATAGAGATTTAATGAACTCTCTTGCTAAAAGTACTTTACCAATATTATCAAAGAGAGAGTTTAAAATTAAAAAGATTGATGGAACAAATGTTCAAGGTAAATTAGTTTCTAAAAATGGAGAGACAATTTCTTTAAAAGAGTATGGGAAAATCCAAACTATTACAAAGAAAGATATCGATACTATTAAAGTTAGAAAATTTTCAACCATAAAATCTTCAATTTTATTTATTCCACTTATTGCAATAGGTTTAGCAGATATTAAATAACAATATATTAACAATGAAAAAACTACTACTTATATTACTATGCTTGCCTATGATTAGTTTTGCCTCATTTCCAGTATTAGAAAATGTACAACAAGATAATATTAAATACTCGAAAACAGCTTTTTTTTCTGATTCTGATGATATCATTAATTATGTTTTGGGTTTTGTTGTAGGTTTTCTAAGTATTATATTGTTGTTTTTACCACTGTTATTTTTATTTTCTAAAAACAAAGCTTTTAGAAAAGGGATTTATATTGGATTAGCAGCTTTATTGGTAATTTTTTTAGTATTAATTAGTGATTTTGCTAATACCGGTTTTGGGCTAACTATAATGTAAAAAAACTAGATGATTTTACTGAAATTTTAGAATAATAAACAAAATTTGAGAATCCTACGACCAAAAAATGTCCCCTTTTCTGTCCCCCTAAAATTAAAAAACCCTCATAATCTATTGAATTATAAGGGTTTATCTTTTATTGTTGCGGTCTGGACGGAACTTTACTGAATAATTATCTTCTTCTCTACTGTTCCGTCATTATAGATATAAAAAAGAGATTGATTTTTAATCTCTTTAGATTCTTTGCCTAATATATCAAGTATCTTAATTAACCTTCTATTTTCCAAAGCATAATTATCAATTCCTGTTTGAGTATTTTGATCAACACCTACGTTATTATGAATAAATGTCCAAGAACCATAAAGTGTTCCATTTGGAAATGTATCTATAAACCAAAACAATTGATCTTCAAAAAGACAATTGATTGATTCGCCAGTAAGAGGTAAACCTTGATTAATAAACCAGGGGTCCAAATTAGCCGAATCATTTACTAAAGTTACAGTAACATTGATTGTATCAGTAAGTGACCAACTATGATTAAAATTACAGAATGAATTATCTATTATCGTATCTTGATGCAGTATATTTCCTTGTTGGTCTGTAAACTCCCACATAAATATATTTTCTGATTGTGGATGAGTCATGTATTGTCCTGAGTGGTAAATACTAATAGAGGTTTCTTGAGAACCAACATTTACAGACATTCCTAACATATCACACGGAACAGCTGTTACAACTTGTGCTTGAGTTGTTAGCATTAGTCCAAAAATAATAGCAAAGACTAAGAAAATATTTTTCATTTTATTTTTTTAAATCTCAAATATAAGTATAGTGATTTACTTTCAACTTATATCGAAGTGTAAAAACTTATGTATTCAAGTATAAAAAATTATTTATCAACAATAAATTAGGTTTCTTAATTATCTTGCTAACAAAACTTCCTCTTTCTCACATGAACTGAACACAATTGGCAAGCAAAGTAATATGAGTAGTAGTTTTTTCAAAATGAAGTAATTATTTTCTCAAAGCTAATTAAAAGAACGAACAGTTCTTACCCT
>JAOHSR010000007.1 GCA_028122735.1 Flavobacteriales bacterium | reverse complement strand
TAAACGACCTTTAAAGATATCTTGATCTAATTTAAATTTTTCAATATTATCATTATAATAATCTAAAATTTCGAGAGAAGAAACAGTAGTATCAAAATTTTGATTAATCAATTCCTTTTGATACTCAAATATTAAAAGTGAATTTTTGAATTTTTGAACAGCAGCATCAATATAATCATCTTCGTCTATGTTAATAAGAGCTTGTTTTAGCATAACTTCTTCAGTAACCCATTCGTCAATATATTTTTGAATGTACAAAGCGGTATCTAAAATATTAGTTGGCAACTCTAAAACAACATCATCATAATATAAGTTTTTGTCGAATGCGGATGCAACAATATCTTTATCTACCGAATTTTTACAAGAAAAAATTATTATTAAAAAAGTAAATATTAAATACCTCACTATTGTTATTTAATAAGCGAGTATAAAAGGTCTTTATTTAAAGAATAATTATATTTATTTCTCAAATATTTAATCCAATTATTATCTAAATATTTTTGATAATCTGAAATCACCTTGCCTTTAACATCATTTAAAGTCATGGTGGCAGCAGGTAAGACGTTAAATACATTAACAATAATATAGGAACCATCATTATCCTTAATATCTTTACTTATTCCTTTTTTCCATTCTACCTGATCAATATATTTATTTTCACCTCTTAAATATTTTTTTGATATGATTTCAAGATTTAAAGGGCTATCCTTATTAATTTTTTCAAGAATTTCTTTATTTTCTATACTACCTCTATTTAACTTAAAAAGTAAACTTTTAACTTTTTTGGCTGTATTAAGGTTAATACACTTATAAATAGATGCTTCTACTCTGTCATCCCACTTATAGTTATCAATGTTTGATGAGAAAAATTTAATTAAACCTAAAGAATCATCAACTGCTTTTTTCCAAACATTCTTATTAGTAAGATCAAATAATAAAATCCCTTCTCTGTATTCATTAAGTAATGTTTTAAATTCAGGATATTTAGATTCTAATTGTGTTTCTTCAAAAGTGAATAATGATTTGTCAAAAAAATCAAGATATAGCATATCAAAATCGTTATTACCTTTTTGATTCTTTAAAATATAATCTGTAAGTTCATTTTGATAGAAAATCATCCCTTCAATTTTAAATAAAGGTTTATCTAATAATTCGGCACTTTTTCCATTCCATGTAGTTTTAGACACATCTTTAACAGCAACTTTTCTTAAAGAATTAAAATTTTCTTTATAAACCTTAACATTATATTGATCTTTTAATTTCTTAGACATAAAATCACTACTTAATTTATTTCTAGAGTCACGTTCAATACCAGTTTTAACTTTTAAATATAAATCATCATTTAATTCAATTGGAAAGTCTTCAATTAACATAACAATATGCCATCCAAAGTCAGTCCTAAATGGTTTAGAAAAATCACCAGGATTTGATAAATCAAACGCAATATTTTCAAATTCAGGAACCATTTTCCCAACTCCAAATGGTGGTAATACCCCTCCTTTTACAGCAGTTGAACGATCCTCTGAAAAACGCTCGGCAACTTCAGCAAAAGGGTCTCCGTTCTTTAAAAGTTCATAAGTCTTATTAATCTTATTCTCAGACTCATTCAGTTTTTCTTCACTAAAATTTTTACCGATTTTAAACATAATATGAGCAACCTTTCTCTCTCCAACAGCCTTACGTCTTTCATTAACTTTTATTAAATGATAACCATATTTAGTTTTAACAGGTTTTGAAACATCACCAATAGCTGTTTTGTAAGCAGCAGTTTCAAAATCATATACCATCATAAATGCAGTAAAATAACCTAAGTTTCCATTATTATCGACTGCTGACTTATCATCAGAATATTTTAACGCCGCATCTTCAAATGATATTTTTCCATTTAATATTTCTCTTCTTATATCAGATATTTTACTAAAAGATTCATCATTATTTTCATCATTAATATTAACTAAAATATGACTTGCGTTAATATCAAATTGTATTCTTGCAAGAGCCTCATCGAACAACTCTTCATTAAACTGATCATCACGTAAATATGGTTTTGCTAATTGTTTTTTATAGCCTTCTAACTCAGTGACAAATGTTGCAACTGTGTCATAACCTAATTTTTTTGCTTCTTTAACCTTTAATTTAAAATTTATAAAGAGTTCAATATACTCATCTAAATAAGCTTTATCAATAACAACATCATCATTGTTCTTATTAAAAATATGTTTAAACTCGTCAAGAGTAATCTTATCTTCTTCTAATTGTAATAAAACATCTTGTGAAAAAGAGGTGTAATTAAATATAAGTAATAATAATATAATTTTTTTCATTTTTTTTATCTTCTTTATCTACTGTAATTTGGAGCTTCTCTAGTTATAGTAACATCGTGTGGGTGACTTTCAACAACTCCTGCTGTTGTGACTTTAATAAACTCAGCTTGTTTTAATTTATCAATATTTTCAGCTCCTGAATATCCCATTCCTGCTTTTAATCCTCCAGACATTTGATGTATAACTTCAGTTAAAAACCCCTTATAGGCAACTCTACCAACAATTCCCTCAGGAACCAGCTTTTTTAAATCATCTTCATGATCTTGAAAATATCTATCTTTTGATCCTTGTTGCATAGCGTCAATAGACCCCATACCTCTATAAGTTTTGTATTTTCTACTTTCAAAAATGATAGTATCTCCTGGTGCTTCTTCAACACCAGCAATAATAGAACCCAACATAACAGAGCTTGCCCCAGCAACCATTGCCTTAACAATATCTCCAGAATAGCGAATTCCACCATCTGCTATTAAAGGAATATCATATTTTTTTGTTATTTCATAAACATCTATAACGGCAGTTAACTGTGGAACACCAACTCCTGCTACTACTCTAGTTGTACAAATTGATCCAGGACCAATTCCAACCTTAACCGCATCAGCACCTGCTTTTATTAAATCCTCAGCTGCATTTGCAGTTGCAATGTTGCCAACAACAACATCGATTCCTTTAAATTTATTTTTTACTTCTTTAAGAATATTAATAACATTTTTTGAATGTCCATGAGCAGTATCAATCACAATAGCATCTACATCTACATTTATTAAGGTAGCGATTCTGTCTAAAACATCATTTGTAACACCAACAGCAGCAGCAACTCTTAATCTTCCAAATTTATCTTTGCAAGCATTAGGTCGCATTCTATTTTTTATAATATCCTTAAAAGTAATCAAACCAACAAGGCAATTATTTTTATCAACAATTGGTAATTTTTCAATCTTGTTACTTTTTAAAATTTTCTCTGCTTTTTGAAGATCATTTATTAATGTTGTTATTAAACCTTCTGAGGTCATTACTTGCTTAATACTTAAAGAATGATCATTTTCAAAACGAAGATCTCTATTTGTAACAATACCAAGAAGTAAATTATTTTCTCCAACAATAGGTATACCTCCAATTTTGTTTTCTTTCATTAATTTAAAAGCATCACCTACATTTGAATCGATACTTAAAGTAATAGGGTCTTGAATCATTCCACTTTCTGATCTTTTAACCTTTCTAACTTCAGAAGCTTGTTGTTCTATACTCATATTTTTATGTAGAACACCAATACCACCTTCTTGAGCGATAGCAATAGCCATTTTAGATTCCGTGACAGTATCCATAGCAGCAGAAACTAGCGGAATGTTTAGTTTAATATTTTTTGAAAAATATGTTTTAGTATCTACACTATTTGGCAACACTTCAGAGTAAGCTGGAACAACAAGAACATCATCATAGGTAAGTCCCTCTTTTAAAATTTTATTTTCCATAATGCTATTTAAAGGTTGGCAAAATTAACGATTTTGATGAAAAAAAAGTATATCTATATCTAAGTAATTTACTAAAAAGTATGTTTTTTAACGAATTAGAGTAAAAACTTCAACTTTTTCAGTTAGATCTCCTACCCCATTAAAGTACGAAACATGATAGATATAATTGTCATTTTGAACATAACTTCCTAAATATGTACCGTCCCAACCCTTTGATGGATCATTTGTTTTAAACAATACATCACCAGATCTACTGTAAACAGAAAATTCATATCCAATTTCAGAAACAAAATTAGTTATAGGCTTAAATACCTCATTATGAAAATCACCATTTGGAGTAAATGAAGTCGGAACAAAAAGAATTGGAGTTTGAGAAACGCATGAAATATTAGAATAACTTCCATTAGTTACTGATCCGTAGGGATTATTATTTCCTTCAATTGCCTTAATATAATAACAAAAACGACCATTTCCATCACCAAAATCAGTTACTATATCAATAAATTTCAATTCTTCATTTGGATTATTAATTCTATCAAAAACATATAAAGGTAAAACATCAAAATCTTCTCTGTTAACAGATCTATACAGTTGATATTCAACAACACCTCCTAACCAGTTTTCATATTCGTTAAAAGTTAATGTATTGGTATACTGTTCAAAAAATATAGGATCATTACCATAATCTATATTAATTTCCGAATTTAAAAAAATAGTTTGCCCATATGAAGTATCTTGATTGACTTGATATACAGTTGGTGCCTGTAAAATATTACCACAGGTATCAACAGGATATACTTGGTATTGATAATAAGTATTTTGTGGAGATGCACTGTAATCTGTAAATGAAATATTTGAATTATTAAAAGGAACACTACCAACCTCATTAAAAACAGAACTATTTTCTAAAGACCTATATATCAAATATTTATTAATTATGGCATCATTATCAATTAAACAACTTATCTCTATACTGTTATTATCTTGGTTTACTGATACATAATCAATATAATTATATTTTGGTTGTCCTGGAAGAGAAATTAAATAATTAATTTGATCAGAAATAGCTATCATAGTTGAATCACCATTATATGCGGATATATAAAAATAATAGTTATGTCCTTCTAAAATATTATCAATAGTATAATTTAAGGAGTTAGTAATTCTAACGGAATCTTTTGTTGTATTTCCATTAAGATCTGTAATATCTAAGAAAAGTTTGTAATGACTTAAATCATCTTTAAAGTTTATATATTCATTCCAACTAAAAACAATAGATAAATCACAAATATTAAGCTTAGAAGTAATATCAATTGAATTATGCATAATACTTCTAGAACTTGCATTTCCACAACTATCTATTGATCTTACACTAAAAGTTTCAAAATTGTTGATAGCATTTGATGAATTAAAAACATAAGATGTATTATTAAATCCATAAACAGAATCAATAGTAATCCAAGCTCCAAACTCATCAAGTATATATAAAGCATATACATCTACATCTGTAGATGTTGAAGACCAAGAGATTACAGATTTTCCATTTGAATTTACTGAAACATCATTAATTACAGGCTTATTTGGACTTATGGTATCTTTCAAGATAGCACCATTAATTGATGAATTTGAAACGCATCCACTAGCATCTGACAAACTAACATATAATTGCTGGAGAGAATTACAGGTTTGAGCAGGAAAGATATAGTTATTGTTTGCGCTATTACCACTATTTTGCCAAATTTGATTTCCATCTAATGCATAAATATCAAAAGTATTTGAAGATGTTGGTAAATTTGGTTGACGAAGAAAATTCCAATTCATATCTGCTTCTGTTTCAGAACTAATTGCTACTACATCTAAAAGAATAGATTGTAGAGTGTCTGAGGGTGCAGATTCATCAGCACATGATGATAATGAAGTTAAATAATAAAATTGAGATTCTTGATTTCCATCAACGCTAGAATGAATATAAGTACTATCAGGAAAATATATACTATCAACAAATAAAAAGGGACCATTTTGATTAGTTGAATGATATAGTGAATATACAGTACTAGCTGGTGCTGATGCAATATGTTGCCAAGAAATTTTAACACCTCCATTTTCCTGAACTGATATACATCTAATATCAGGAGAAATATCTATCGGAAGGGGTAAAACAGTAACTTTTATTGTAGCAAATTTTATTCCATTAGCAGGACAGAAATCATCATAAACTTTCACTAAAAAAGTAAAAACATTTGAGGTCTGACCACAACCAATATTTGCTGCAATATGATTACATGAAGTTTGCCAACGGAAAATCCCAGAAACAGTTCCAAAATTACTAAATGGAGCTGGAACACCAGCAGCATTATTAAATGTTGCACAAGGTGGATTTAAACAATTTGAAATAGTAAGAAAATCATCAGCAAACTGCCCTCCAGAAACCTCCATAACTAATTCCTGAGGAGTTAATCCGTTGTATAAATCAGCATCTATTCCATCAATAACAAACTCAACTAAAGAACCAGCATAGACTATTGTGTCATAAGAAGGAAAGCCAGTTAGAGAATCAATAAATGGTTGAGAAACTTCAGGTGGACTATTAGGAATTGGGGATGCTGGTAAAGTAGGACAAGATATTAAAACTACTTGTACTTCTCTATATACTTCAGCTACTAACTGATTACATTTCCATGATTGAACTTTAATACAAGTAACAAAATTTCCAGAAATATTTGCATTGTAAGAAACCTCACCAGTTGCAGCATCTAGAGTTGGAGCTCCAGGAAGAGGAGAAGCAACTGTATAAGGAGCATTAAAAGTTAATACAGGTGGATCAACAGGAGGATTATATGTAGTGAGAAAATCATCTAATGGTTCACCCCAAGAATATATTAATTCGTCTAGCTCCTCATCAAAAGCATTGTGACTGTAAGAAAAAGGGAAACCAGTACATAAAATTGTTTTTGGTTGTTCTTTAAACTCTGGAGATGAATCAAAACAAGGATCTGCAGGAGTTGGAATTCCAGTTGTAGGATCTACAAATGGAAACATAGATGCTCTTAAAGTAAAACCAGCAGAAGAAGGGGTGGTAATATTAGTGATAGCAGCATTTCTACAACAATTATCCCAGGTAAATTGCCAACCAGTAATTGGTGGAATTCCAGGAAGTTGAACAGGTTGTGATTCAAAAATATACTCCTCAACAGATCCAGGATCTCCTCCGGCACAACTTAATTGATTATTACCACTAGCAATAGGATCACATATTGGAGAGACATCTTGTTGAAGTATAAAATCAACATCAATTCCAGTAACAGAAGGATGATCCCAAACTTGGATAACTTGAGTTAGAGTAGAAACTGTAATACCAGAACAATCTCTATACACTTTCATTGTAAAAACATATTTACCTATATCAGGACCTGACTTTAGACACTTCCAAGTGATTTCCCCACCCATCAAATGGGAAGAAAAGGAACTAATTGAAAAAAACACTAAACCAAAAAATAAAATAAATTTTCTCATATTATATTTAACAAATTTACAAATAAAAAAATGCACTAATCTTCTGAAAAGGAATTAATCTTAGACATTCAAAAAACTAAAGATCTAAAAGTTCTTGTTTTGTTAAATTAAATTCATTTATTAAATTACTCATAATATTTTCAACAGATTCAATATTTTTTATAGATGCAGAAATTTGGCCTATTTCCAATTCACCATTTTTCATATCACCTTCAAACATTCCTTTTTTTGATCTACCCTTTGATAATAAATTAATTAATTCTTCTTTACTGTAGTTAGAATTGTATGCGTTTTGAATCTTTTCATAAAACTCATTTTTTAATAACCTTACAGGTGTTAACTCTTTAAGAGTTAGCTGTGTATCTCCTAACTTTGATTCTATAATTTTACGTTTAAAATTTTCATGAGCAGAAGATTCCTTACTAGCAGCAAATAGACTTCCAATTTGAACACCATCTGCTCCTAAACACATTGCAGCTAACATTGCACCACCTGAGCCAATTCCACCTGCAGCTATTAATGGAACATCAATAATAGATTTTATCTGAGGTATTAGGCACATAGTAGTAATTTCATCAATACCATTATGTCCTCCAGCTTCAAAACCTTCAGCAACAATAGCATCAACTCCTGAATCAATACATTTGAGAGCAAATTTTTGATTAGCAATAACATGAACAACAGTTATTCCATTACTTTTTAAAAATTGTGTATATTTTTTTGGATTTCCTGCTGAAGTAAAAACAATTTTCACTTTTTCCTCAATAATTATATTAATATGTTCTTCAATATTTGGGTATAACAGAGGAATATTTACTCCAAATGGGTTATTGGTTGATTGTTTGCATTTTTTTATATGATGCCTTAAAACATCTGGATACATAGATCCAGAGCCTAATAATCCAAGACCTCCACAATTACTGACTGTACTAGCTAATTGCCATCCACTACACCAAATCATTCCACCTTGAATAATTGGATATTTTATTTTAAAAAGTTCATTAAGTCTATTCATAAAAAATCTATATTTGTTCTTAGCTACGAAATTAAAAAAAACAATAATGAAAAGCGATCATCAAATATTTAACTTGATTAAAGAAGAAGACTTAAGACAAAGAAATGGAATTGAGCTTATTGCATCAGAAAATTTTGTTAGTAATAATGTTATGAATGCAGCTGGATCTTGTCTAACTAATAAATATGCAGAAGGTTATCCAAATAAAAGATACTATGGAGGTTGTGAAATAGTTGATAAGATTGAACAAATTGCAATTGATAGAGCAAAAAAATTATTCGGAGTTGAATATGTAAATGTACAACCTCACTCTGGCTCACAAGCTAACTCTGCTGTTATGCTTGCATGCTTAAGCGCTGGAGATAAAATACTAGGTTTTAATTTAGCACATGGAGGTCACCTTACTCATGGGTCTCCAGTAAACTTTTCTGGTAAATTATATAAAACTTCTTTTTATAATGTTGATAAAGAATCTGGGTTAATTGATTATAATATGCTTGAAGATATTGCCAAAAAAGAAAAACCAAAAATGATTATTTGTGGTGGATCAGCTTATTCTAGAGATTGGGACTATAAAAAATTTAGAGAAGTAGCTGATAGCGTTGGAGCAATTTTACTAGCTGACATTGCACATCCAGCAGGACTGATTGCAGCAGGATTACTTAATAATCCAGCAAATTATTGCCATATATTAACAACAACAACTCACAAAACATTAAGAGGACCAAGGGGTGGAATGATTATGATGGGTAAAGATTTTCAGAATCCATTTGGTCATAAAAACTTAAAAGGAGAAAATAAAATGATGTCAATATTACTTAATTCAGGAGTTTTTCCTGGCTCTCAAGGTGGACCATTAGAGCATATAATTGCTGGAAAAGCTATAGCTTTTGGTGAAGCTTTAGATCCATCATTTACTGATTATTCAAAACAAGTAAAGCTTAACGCTAAAATTATGGCAGATTGCTTAACAAAAAAAGGATATAATATAATTTCTGGAGGAACCGATAACCATTGTATGTTAATTGATCTTACTTCAAAAAATATAAGTGGAAAACAAGCTGAAAACTCACTTGTTCAAGCTGATATTACTGCAAATAAAAATATGGTTCCTTTTGACACAAAATCTCCGTTTGTAACTTCTGGAATTAGATTTGGAACTCCTGCCATAACAACTAGAGGAGTGAAAGAAGACACTATCCCTCAAATTGTTGACTTTATTGATCAAGTAATCATAAATTATAACAACGAAATAAAGATTAAAGAAATTAGAAATGAGGTAAATAAATTAATGAATAATTATCAAATCTTTGCTTACTAAAAAATGGATCCTTTAGATTTAGAAAATGAAAAAAAGGAAATCATAAATCGTTACAGAGCATTGTTAAGAGCTTGTAATGAAAAAACTACTAAAGAAGATAAAAAAGAAATTCGCAAAGCATTTAACCTTGCTGTAAAGGGACATGAAAACACAAGGAGAAAATCTGGAGAGCCATATATTCTACATCCAATTGCTGTTGCCAATATATGTGCAAAAGAAATTGGTTTAGGCACAACATCTATTATGTGTGCTTTACTTCATGATATTGTTGAAGATACAGATTACACTATTGAAGACATTCAAAAATTATTTGGCGAAAAAATTGCAACGATAATAAATGGGCTAACAAAAATTTCTGATGTTTTTGATCAAAAAGTTTCATTACAAGCAGAAAATTTTAGAAAAATGCTACTTACATTATCAGACGATGTAAGAGTTATATTAATTAAACTTGCTGACAGACTGCATAATATGAGAACACTGGATGCAATGTCTAAACAACAAAAGTTAAAAATTGCATCAGAAACACTTTATTTATATGCTCCTCTTGCTCACAGACTTGGATTATACTCAATTAAATCTGAGCTAGAAGATTTAGGACTTAAGTTTACCAAACCAGAAATTTATAAAGCAATTTCATTGAAATTGAATGAAACAAAGTTGAGTAGAAATAAATATATAAATAAATTTTCTCAACCTATAAAAACAGTTTTGAGAAATGAAGGATTAAAAACAACAATTAAGGGAAGACCAAAATCAATTTACTCTATCAGAGAAAAAATCCTTTATAAAGGTGTAACATTTGATAATATCTTTGACAAATTTGCTATAAGAATAATTGTAGATAGCAATAACAAAAATGAAAAATCTGATTGTTGGAAAATTTATTCAATAGTGACAGATTTTTATAAACCTAACCCAGACAGATTAAGAGATTGGATATCTACACCAAAGGTAAATGGGTATGAATCTTTACACACCACTGTAATGGGTGAAGATGGAAGATGGGTCGAAGTTCAAATTAGAAGTAAAAGAATGGATGAAATAGCTGAAAAAGGATATGCAGCACATTGGCAATATAAAAATCAAGGTGAAAAATCAAATAGTCTTGATGTATGGATTAATAAAATAAGTAGCCTCTTAGAAAATCCCGAATCAAATGCTATTGATTTTATTGATGATTTTAAATTAAATCTATACTCAGGAGAAATATTTGTTTTTACACCGAAAGGAGATCTTAAAACTCTTCGTAAGGGAGCAACTGCATTAGATTTTGCATTTGAAATTCATACACAGATTGGGATGACTTGTTTGGGTGTAAAAGTCAATGGTAAGCTAGTAGCATTAAGCCATATTCTCTCAAGTGGAGATCAAGTTGAGATAATAACTTCTAAAAAACAATACCCTAGAAAAGATTGGTTAAGATTTGTAGTAACATCTCATGCAAGAACGAGAATAAAAAGTGCATTAAAAAAAGAAGAAAAAATTATTGCTGAAAAAGGTAAAGAATTAGCAGAAAGAAAATTAAGACATTTAAGAACAAAATTAAGCAGAGATACTGAAATTCAATTAATTAAATTTTTTAAATCATCCAGCTCTCAAGAATTATATTTTAGATTTGGTAACGGTCAAATTTCAAATCAAGAATTAAAAGAATTTGTTAATTTAAAAAACTCTGGATGGTATCAAACAATAAAAAATAAAATTTACAAATCTAGATACTTAAATAAATCACCAATTATAAATAATTTAATAGTATTTAATGAGGATGATGAAATCCTTGAATATAAAATATCAAAATGTTGTAATGCTATTCCAGGTGATAATATTTTTGGTTTTTTATCAATAGTAGATGGGCTAAAAGTACATAGAGAAGATTGTCCAAATGCCATTGAATTAAGAGCAAATTATGCATATAGGATTTTAAAAGCTAAATGGACAACAAAAGAAAATCTAGATTTTATAGCAAATTTAAAACTAAGTGGAATTGATAGTGTAGGACTTGTTAATAAAGTTACCCAAATAATATCTAAGCAATTGCATGTTGATATAAAAGCAATAAATATTTATACAGATGATGGTGTTTTTGAAGGGGAAATCACACTAAAAGTACACAATGAAACGTTCTTAAGTGAGATAACTAAAAAGATAGAGAAAATTGAAGGCATAATTAAAATCTCAAGAACTTATAAACATAGCAAAAATATCAAAGCATAAATATTTAAAAATCTGTCATAAAAATAATGTTTTTAATTATTTTTATTTTTTGTAAAAAATATGACTCAACAACACAAAACAATAAATGAGGTTACTAAAGTTTTTACTGATTACTTAGTAAAAAACAATCAACGTAAAACTCCCGAGAGATATGCTATTCTAAATGAAATTTATGAGCACGATAATCATTTTGACATTGAAACTTTGTATATCAAAATGAAAAACAAGAAATATAGAGTAAGTAGAGCTACTCTTTATAATACAATGGAGCTCCTTCTAGATTCTAATCTTGTTAGAAAACATCAATTTGGAAAATCACATGCACAATTTGAAAAGTCTTATTCAAATAAGCAACATGACCACTTAATTTGTACAAATTGTGATAAGGTTATTGAATTTTGCGACCCAAGACTTCAAGGAATAATGAGTTTTATAGAAGAGAATATGAAATTTAAAATCTCAAGGCATTCCCTAAATTTATATGGAAGATGTATTGATGAAAATAATTGTATTAAAAATAATTAGATGAAAGTTGATGTATTGCTAGGTCTTCAATGGGGAGATGAAGGTAAAGGAAAAATTGTTGATGTTTTAACTACTAACTACGATATTATTGCCCGATTTCAAGGTGGTCCAAATGCTGGACACACTCTCGAATTTGATGGTATTAAGCATGTTTTACATACTATTCCTTCAGGTATCTTTCATAAAGGCATAATAAATCTTATTGGAAATGGTGTTGTTATTGACCCAGTAATTTTTGAAAACGAAATCAAATCAATAAACAAATTAAATGTTGAAATATCTGAACTATTAATTTCGAAAAAAGCTCACCTTATTTTACCTACTCATAAACTGTTAGACGCAGCATCTGAGAAAGCAAAAGGAAAGAATAAGATAGGGTCGACTCTAAAAGGAATTGGCCCTACATATATGGACAAGACTGGAAGAAATGGATTAAGAGTTGGGGATGTTAACTCTAGTAATTTTAATGAAAAATATAAAAAACTTAAAAATAAACATATTGAACTTTTAAAGTTTTATGATTTTGAATATAATTTAGAAGAATTAGAGTCAAAATGGTTTAAAAGTTTAAACACCTTAAAAAGTTTCAGTCATATTGACAGTGAACATTATATTCATAAAGCCTTAAAAAGTGGAAAAAAAGTACTAGCTGAAGGTGCTCAAGGGACATTATTAGATATTGACTTTGGCTCATACCCATTTGTAACTTCATCAAATACCATTACTGCTGGAGCATGCACTGGTTTGGGTGTAGCTCCTAATCAGATAACTGATGTTTTTGGCATATTCAAAGCATACTGTACTAGAGTTGGAAGCGGACCTTTCCCGACTGAACTAAATGATGAAATTGGAGAACATCTTGGAAAAGTCGGGAATGAATTTGGTGCTACTACTGGAAGAGCAAGAAGATGTGGATGGATTGATTTACCTGCACTAAAATATGCAATAAACATTAATGGTGTTACCCAATTAATGATGATGAAATCTGATGTGCTTTCTGGAATAAATAAAATAAAAGTTTGCACTCATTATTTAAATTCTAATAATGAAAAGATTGATTATTTACCATTTGAAGATAATGAAAGTTTAATTCCTGTTTATGATGAAATAGAAGGCTGGGAAAAAGATATCATGAAGATTAATAATCTTGATGAAGCCCCAGATCAAGTACATAATTATATTAAATATCTAGAAGATCATCTTAATGTACCCATAAAAATCATTTCTGTAGGACCAGATCGAAAACAAACATTTTTCAGATAAACTTGAGATACTTAAATCTTATAATTTATTTTCTTCTTATAAGTACTAGTTCTTTTGCTCAAAAAAATCAAAAGAAAATAGAAATAATAAATGCTGATTTTACTTACGTAAATAATAAATTACACCCTGATTATTGGCGTTTAATTGGCAATGTTAATATAAGACATAATCAAACAGATATGTTTTGTGATTCTGCTCATTATTTTTCAGAAAAAGAGAAGATTACTGCCTATGTAAATGTAAAAGTTAAAAAGGGTGACTGTATAAATATTAATGGAGACATACTAAATTATGACGGAGAAAATAAAATTGCAATAATTTCAAAAAATGTTATTTTAATAAATAAAGAAAATATTTTAAATTCCAACAGATTAACTTACAATATTCAAAAAAATAAAATAAGTTTTAATTCATTAAGCGAAATATCTAAAGGAAATCAAAAAATATCAGCAAAAAAAGGCATTTATAACATCGACATTAAAACGTATCAATTTAATGACTCAGTAAATTATTATAATAATAACTACCAAATAATAACTAATCATTTAATAATTGATGAAAAAAATCAACTAACTACATTAAAAGGACCATCAGAGATATTATTTGATAATAAAGTAGTTTTTTGTGAAGAAGCAAATTTGTTTGAAAAAGAAAATAAAGCTGAATTCTTTAAAAAAGCATCTCTAAAAACAGAGAAATATATCTTATTTGCAGATAGTATATTTTTTAATAAAAATAATAATAATTTAAGAGCAAAAAATAATGTTGTTTTAGAAGACTCTATAAATAATTTTTTTATTGAAAGTAATAATGCTTTATATATTGAAAATCAGAAGAAAATGATTTTTAATAAAAGCCCATTACTAAATTTAGTGTCAGATGAAGATACAGTATTTATAAAAGCAGATGAATTTCATAATCAAGATATTTCAAGTAAAAAAATTCTTTATGCTTTTCATAATGTTAAAATTTTAAATAATGATATTAAAGGGAAGTGTGATTCTCTTACATTTTCAACATCAGATTCATTAATACATTTGTATAAGAATCCAATGTTATGGCTTGATGAATATCAAATATCTTCTGACAGCATGAGCATAAATTACTATAACAAGAGAATAAACAAATTATTTTTAATTTCAAACCCCATTATCATTTCTGAACAAGACTTCACTCTATTTAACCAAATAAAAGGAAAATATATGGAGGGAGATTTCTTTAATAACAAACTAAAAAATATAAATGTTTTGGGTAATGGACAAAGCATATATTTTATTGAAGAAAATAAAGAAATTATTGGAATGAATTATCTTGAGTCATCTAACATTTATCTTTCTTTTAAAGAAAATAAAATAAATAACATCAACTACAAAAAATCACCATATTCTATTACAACACCATTAAAAGATATAATTGAAGAAAAGAAATACCTAAAAGGTTTCAATTGGAAAATAAAAGAAAAACCTGAAAGACAAAAAACATTTAATCAACAACTCTAAAAGAAGTTCTTCTGTTAAGAGAACGTCCTAATTCAGTATTGTTTGTAGAAATAGGCATTTTATCTCCGAATCCTTTAAAAGAAATCTGATCATTTTTGACGGATTTAGATATTAAATAATTATAAACTGTTTGTGCTCTATTTTTTGATAATATAAGGTTAGAATTAGAATTACCAATTGAGTCAGTATGACCTTCAATGAGAATATTAATATTATACTTAATAATATAATCAGCTAATAGATTGAGCTCATATAAAGAATCACTTATTAAATTATAAGAATTGGTAGAAAAGAGTACATTTTGAAATACTATCTCCTCTCCTGCTTTAGACTGTATGATTTCAAGTTCAATTTGATTTAACTTGTTGGATTTGAATAATTCAGGTAAATCAAAATAAAAAATATCATCTAAACCATATCCATCATTTGTGGAAGCATAATATGCAGTAACACCATTAGAAGAAACAACTAATGAGTTTTGATTTAAATGATTATTAATTGGATAACCTAAATTTATAGGAGTTCGCCAGATATCATTTATATCGTTTCTTTTTGAAATAAATAAATCATAGTCACCAAGACCAATATGGCCATTTGAAGCAAAGTATAAGTTTAAATTATCTGGATGAATGTATGGAGACATTTCGTCTAATTTGGTGTTAATTTCTGGTCCAGCATTAACTGGATTAGAAAAACCATCTTTTTTAATTTCAGAAATCCAAATATCAGTACCTCCATAACCGCCAGGTCGATTACTAACAAAATAAATGTAATTTCTATCAGATGAAAAACAAGCTTGAGAATCCCAATATTTAGAATTAATATCTTCTCCTAAATTCACAAAGTTTAAATTATCAATATCATTATATCCATAATAGAGATCACAACTTCCAAAACCATCACTTCTGTTGCAAGCGGTATATATCAATAAGCTTTGGTCACTAGAAAATGATAATGCACCTTCATTACCAGAAGTATTTAGTGAAGGAGGGAATGGAAGTGCCTTTTGCCATTCTCCCTCAACTTTATTTGAATAATAAAAATCTTCTTGGGGCTCAGAATCTCTATCCTCTACCCTGCGTGTAAAAACAAGCTTATTATCATCAGAACTAATTGCAGGTCCAATTTCTGACATATTAGAATTTATATTACCTCCAATATTTACAGGATTAAAAACAACAGGATTATTAATTGAGTTTATAGAAAATTTACAACTCTTAATTGAACGTCTAACTTTATTATTACAAAAAGAAGAATCTAGCTTGCAGACAGCATTATAATAGTAAAGAGCTTCAGAATAAAAACCTTTCTTGTAAAAGTTATTTGCTACTTTTTCTATACCTTTTTGATCATCAATATTATTGACATCATAAACTTCGAGTAATAATTCTGAGGATTTAAAAACATCATCCTCAATAAAATAAATATTTGAAAGTAACAAATAAGGCTTCTCCCAATTATTATTATTTTCTATTATTTTAATTAAAATATCTTTTGATTTATCAAAATTGTTATTCTTATAATATTTAAATGCTTTATCATAAGATTTGAAATCTTTTTTTTGACAATATAAAGCACTACAAAGAAGAGATAGAAATATTATTATAAATAATCTCATTATGGTATATTCATATATTTATGAGCTTGAAGAGATATGGTCCACTGTGGATTTTTGGTCACAAAATCAATAATTATTGGTAAAATAGAATCTTTTTTACTCCACTCAGGTTGAAGATATAATTTACATTTTGAATTAACATTTTCCTTATATTTCATAGCCCATTTAAAATCATTTTTATTTGAAATAATAATTTTTAATTCACTAGTTAGACTATAAATACTGTTCAATGGTTTCATTGTTTTTTTTTGGAGATAAACAAATCCAGTTAAATGTACCTGACAAGGGATATGCACCAGATGTTTCAAGATGAACTTGAATGTTATTTTTAACTAATTGGCTTGTTAAATATTCCATATTCCACATCAAAGGCTCTCCTCCAGTAACAACAACAGTTTTAACATTAGTTTCTAGAATTGATGAAATAATAGTATCAACTTTTATTAGTGGATGAAGATTAGGGTTCCAACTTTCTTTAACATCACACCAGTGACATCCAACGTCACATCCGCCAATTCTTAAAAAATATGAAGTTTTTCCAGAAAAATAACCCTCACCTTGAATTGTCAAAAATGATTCCATAACAGGTAAAACAATCCCATTTTTAAGATCAATATTATTGTCATTTTTCATTTATACAAAAATAGATTATTTCGATTGATAATAAATAGAATATTATCTTTGTTAAACAAATTAAAAGAAATGAAACAGTTAATAGAATGTGTCCCAAATATTTCAGAGGGAGTAGATTTAAAAAAAATAAATGAAATAGCAAATATTGTTGAAACAATAAAAGGAGTAAAGCTACTTAATGTTGATCCAGGAAAAGCGACAAATAGAACTGTAATAACATTTGTAGGTGAGCCAAAAGAAGTAGTAGAAGCTGCATTTCTTTTAATAAAAAAAGCACAAAATTTAATAGATATGAGTGAGCATAGAGGAGAACACCCAAGAATGGGTGCTACCGATGTATGCCCATTAGTTCCAATATCAAATATATCTATGGAAGAAGTAGTCAAATGGGCTCACGTTTTAGCTGAAAAAGTTGGAAATGAATTAAACATACCTATTTACTGTTATGAAGATGCAGCTTTTTCTGAAGAAAGAAAAAATCTAGCTAACTGCAGATCTGGTGAATATGAAGGATTAGGGGAAAAAATAGCTGATAAAAAATGGAAACCAGATTTTGGTCCTTCAAAATTTACAGAGTCAATAAAAAAATCTGGTGCAACTGCAATTTCGGCAAGAGATTTTCTTGTCGCATATAATATTAATCTTAATACTACTTCAACAAGAAAAGCCAATTCTGTTGCATTTGATATAAGAGAAGCCGGTAGAATTAAAAGAGAAGGAAATAAAATATCTGGTAAAATTATAAATGACAAAAAAGGAAATCCATTAAGAACCCCTGGATTATTTAAATCTGTAAAAGGAATTGGTTGGTATATTAAAGAATATGGAGTTGCACAAATCTCTTATAATTTAACAGATATAAAAACCTCTCCACTTCATGAAGTTTTTGACAAAACTTGTGAAAGAGCAAACTTAAGAGGATTAAGAGTAACTGGATCTGAACTTATTGGACTAGTTCCTAAAAAAGTACTTGTTGATGCGGGTAAGTTTTTTTTACTTAAACAAAATAGATCAATAGGAATTGATGAAAAAGAAATTATAAATATTGCTATAAAATCTTTAGGACTAAATGAATTATCTCCATTTAAGATGGAGGAGAGAATTATTGAATTTATGATAGATGATCAAGCCAATGACAAACTAATAGATTTATCATTAAAAGATTTCTGCTATGAAACAGCTAGCGAATCTCCAGCCCCTGGTGGTGGCTCAATTTCAGCTTATTGTGGTGCTATGGGGGCAGCATTAGCAACTATGGTTGCTAATCTTTCTGCAAATAAACGAGGCTGGGATGATAGATGGGAAGAATTTTCACAATGGGCTGAAAAAGGATTTGAGTTTCAAAAACAACTACTATTTTTAGTTGATGAAGATACTAATGCATTTAATCAGATAATGGAATCTTTTAAACTTCCAAAAGAAAATCAAGAAGATATTAATAAAAGAAACATTGCTATTCAGAAAGCAACAAAAAATGCAATATTAACTCCATTTAAAGTTATGGAAACTGGATTATTATTAATGGATGTAATAAAGAAAATGGCAGAAATAGGTAATCCAAATTCAATAACAGACGCATGCGTTGCAGCATTTTGTACAAGATCAGCAATTAGAGGAGCATTTTTAAATGTAAAAATTAATTGTTTAGACTATGATGATAAGGCATTCATAAATAAAATTGAAAATAATGGAGATAAAATTTTGAATGAAGCTTTAAAGTTTGAAGAAGATATTATAGAAATTACAAATAAAGTTATGTATTCTTAACACTTAAAATTTCTTTAGCAATTGCTTTAGACACTTTCTGTCTAGTACTTAAGATACTTTTTAGTGTTTTATAGTCATATTGAATTTCTTTTATGTTTTCTTCTTTTATAATATGAGCTAAATTTTTTCTTAAATTTTCTACTGTTAATTTAGACTGTATTAATTCAACTACTGATTCTTTACCCAATAAGATATTTACAAGACTTATATATTTAATTTGCACTAAATATTTTGCAATTAAGTAAGAAAGATTAGAAGTTTTATAACAAACTATTTGTGGCACATTCATTAAAGCAGTTTCTAATGTTGCAGTTCCTGAAGTCACTAATGCTGCTTTAGAAATAGATAAAATTTCAAGAGATTTATCGTAAATTACATCAACATTTTTATATCCATTAATGAATTTGTTGTAAAAATCAATATTGAAACTATTAGTAGCAGAAATTACAAAATTATAACTGGGGAAAAATTTAACAATCTCCAACATTACAGGAAGCACTAATGAAACTTCTTGCTTCCTACTTCCTGGAAACAAAGAAATAACAGGTTTTTTTCTATAATCAAAACTAAATATCTTACCATCAATATTCTCAAATACAGGATTACCAAAATATTCTACTTTAAAATTAAAATCTTTGTAATATTCCTTTTCAAATGGAAAAATCACAAACATGCGATTAACATATTTTCTGATTTTATTAATTCTGCTTTTTTTCCAAGCCCAAATCTTAGGGGAAATATAATAGTAAGTTGAAATTTTATTTTTGTGAGCAAATTCAGCAATCCTTAAATTAAATCCTGGATAATCAACTAGTAGTATAAGATCAGGAGAAAAATTTAAAATATCTTTTTTACATTCCTTTATTAAATTATAAATTTTCTTAAGATTTTTAAAGACTTCCCAAAACCCCATATAACTTACTTCATCAATGTGCATATCAATATGCATGCCTTGAGATTTTAAATCATCTCCTCCCCATCCACGAATTATTACGTTTTTATCCTTTTTTTAATTCTTCTACAATTTTAGCAGCATGCTGATCTCCAGATCTTTCACCCACTATTAAATAAATCTTCATGAAATGAATTTCAAGTAAACAATAACAAATCCATAAAAAATTGTAGCTCCTAAAACACCTCTTGCTGCAGAATCTCTATTTGTTTTAATTTTCATAAAAAAAATCAATAGATTAACTAGAAGACTTAAACTTATTATGTGCGGAAGCTTATTACTTTCTAAAACTTTATTAATCATATAAAACAAATCTAACTCCATAACAAATAGAACATAAATTGCAAATGCAACAAATGGAGATATAATGCCTACAAAAAGCCCAATAACATTCTGTTTATTCATTAAGAATATTTTTTAAATCTATAATTTGATCATTATGGGTTAAATCATGACTTATTGGAACAATACTAACAAAGTTTTTATCTAATATATTTTGATCTCCTTTTTCAGATTTGTCAGAATTAATGAATTTTCCTGTTAACCAAAAATATTTATTTCCTGCAGGATCTAACCGTTCATCAAATTCTTCAATCCATTTCCCCTTAGATTGATGAGCTACTTTAAAACCTTTTATATTACTTTTTGAATTATACTTTGGAAAATTAACATTAAGACAACTATTAAATTTTGACCTAAGTAATTTTTTGGTAATTTTAAGAATGTAATTATCAGCATGAGAAAAATTAGCATTCACATCATGGTCTAGTAATGAAAAGCCAATGGATGGTATATCATGAACAGATGCTTCTATAGCAGCTGCCATAGTTCCTGAATAAATCACATTTATTGAAGCATTAGAACCGTGGTTTATTCCGGAGACACACAAATCAGGTTTTCTATCTAAAATTTTAGACAATGCCAACTTTACACAATCTACTGGAGTACCACTACATGAAAATTCTAATTGTTTTCCATTATCAATTTTTACTTTCTTACATCTAAATGGTTTATTTATTGTAATCGCATGACTTTGAGCAGATTGTGGTCCATCAGGAGCAACTACAACTACCTTGCCAATAGTATTCATTAATTTAATTAAATGACGTAAACCAGGTGCATCTATGCCATCATCATTGGTAATAAGAATTAGGGGTAAATCCATAGATTTTTTTTTAACAAAACTAATATAATTAAGTTGTTCTAAAAATATGATTTTTACTAATTTTGTAAAAAAAAGAAAATGATTTGGATAATAATGATACTCTTCATGGTTGTTGGTGGATTTGTCAGTAACCGTTTAAAAAATAAATTTAAGAAATACAGTAAAATAGCAACAAGCTCTGGCTTAAGTGGTAAAGAAATTGCCCAAAAAATGCTTAAGGATCACAACATAAATGATGTAAGAATAATTTCTGTAGCTGGAAAATTAACCGATCATTACAACCCACAAGACAGAACAATAAATCTAAGTGCAGATGTTTATAATGGCAGACATGTTTCTGCAGCAGCAGTTGCTGCTCATGAGTGTGGTCATGCAATTCAACATGCAACTTCGTATCAATGGTTACAAATGAGATCACAGATGGTTCCAATGGTAAGTTTTAGCAGTAAACTAATGAATATAATTATGATTCTTGGATTAATTGGAGCTGGAGTATTAAAAATGTTTCCTTTTGCAACAATAATCTTAGTTTTTGTGATACTACAAGCAGTTGTTACACTTTTTACACTAATTACCCTTCCAGTTGAATTTGATGCAAGTAGAAGAGCTTTAATATGGCTT
Source organism: Flavobacteriales bacterium (assembly GCA_028122735.1). GTDB lineage: Bacteria > Bacteroidota > Bacteroidia > Flavobacteriales > BACL11. Next base: position 26,178 of record JAOHSR010000007.1, on the reverse strand, counting down.
AAAAGTGCAAACATAACTTCTACCAAAGAAATTAATTTTGCAGAAGATGCGTTAAAATGGGCTGCAAGCACCTATGTTGTAGCAGCATTAGCTGCAGCTGCTTATTTACTATATTACGTTGCTTTACTAAAGGAATAAAACTAAAAAAAGCCCTATTTCTAGGGCTTTTATCTAAATATCAAATTGATATTATTTTTTAGTTAAGAATGGTAAACCAGTTCTTGAGTTTTCTTTAACATTGTATCCATCAGGTTTATCAGTAGCAGTGTCTCTTGAATCTTTTGAGAAATAATAAATTCTTTGTACTCTTCCTGTAGATTTTAAAGTAACGTCCTTACAATTTAAGTGATAAGTAGTACCTTTTGAGTTTTCATGTGTAAAAGCCATAATATTTGTTTTTTATTAATAATTAATTATGGACTAATATAGTTAATTGACTTAAATAAACAAAATCTACTAGAAGAGAAATATATATATTGTTAATAAGTTTAATTATTCTATAAATAAATTGATTTGTCTTTTTATTGCAATATTTTTTTTGACATTCATTAATATTAACAAGGAATTATCATAAACACCTGAATATCAGTAATTTAGTTAATATCTTAAAATTATTATTATTTAGCAGCTCTACTAGAGAAAGTTAAAAAAATTACTAGATTAAAAAAGTTAATAAGTCTAGATTAAGCAATAAAAAATGATAAAATAAAATAACATTCTTAATTATTATTAGAAAAATTACAGATTAAAATAGGCGATTTTATATTTTTGTAATTGGATTTTTCTATAAATCAAAATGAAAAAAATTATTCTTTTATCTCTTTTATTTCTCTTTATGAATAGTATTAGTGGACAAATATTTAAAGAAAAGTACGTAAAAGATGCTACAAAAGTTGCAAATATCTGGCTTGATAATATTAATAATAAAAACTTTAGCGAAGCATATGATCAATATTCTGAAAAGGTTAAAGTAAACTCTGACTCAACATATTGGTTAAAAGCAATTAATCAATTGATGATTGAATTTGGTGGATTAATGAGCAGAGAATTATCATCAAGTAAATTCGAAAATACTATTGAAGGTCTTGGGGATGGGTTTTATGTTTTTTTAGAATTTAAAAGTTTATACGAAAATATTAGCCTTTGTGATGAATATGTTCTACTTGGACAAAATGATAATTTAAAGTGGAAAATATTAAGATACGATTTCTCATACGAAAGCGATGAGCTTGACCCTGAAAAAGAATTACCTAACCAAGGTAATTGATCCAAGTAATTTTTTGATTTCTGAATCCTTTTTTTCTTTATAGCTTATTTCGTATACATATGCTCCTAAGGGTGCTTTTATTCCATTTAATATTCTTCCATCCCATTTCCCCAACTTATAGTAATCACCTATTGTATTATTATCACAACTTGAATTTTCTAATATATCGTTTGTAAGTAAAATTTCATTAGATTCAAATACTAAAGTTGATGTCCATCTATCAAAAATTTTAATATTAAAATCTGAAAACAAGCCTAGAGCTTTAATAAAAAACAAATCATTACAATTATCATTATCTGGAGTAAAACTATTTGGTATATAAAATTTATTATCTGAGACCACACAAACACTAAGGCTAGAAGAATCAATACAGCCCCCATCATTTATTAAATACAAACTGAGTTGAAACTGTCCTGTATCTAAATATGTATGTGTAGGATTAATGGAATATACATAAGGAATTCTAGTTCCATCACCTAAATCCCAATAACTATCAGAAGAAATTTCATTATAATTAACAATACTAAGATCTATTAATTGAATATTAGCATCTAGAATAGATACACAATCATTAACATTTAAAGAAAAAATTGAAGATAAATTACTATAACCTTGAATTCTAATGGTATCATAAACAATACAATTTGTTATAGTATTTGTTGCCTTTACGATATAATTTCTATCAACTGTACCAATTATACTATCACCATAAGAAATAGGGTTTGTATTCCACTCATACTGTACATTACTGGAGTTAGAAAACACTTTAGCATAGCCAACTTCTCCAAAACATTTTTTTTCTGAAGTTGAAAAATTTAAATCAAATGTATCAAAAACAAAAATTTGTAAAGTATCAACAGTTCTTTCGGAACAACCATCAGAAACACTAAGTATATATTCTGTAGTTTGAGTTGGAGAAATTAGATGAGAAAAACTATTACTTAAATTATTGTTCCAATCAAACTGATAATTACTAGTTCCTCCAACAGATGAAGCACTTATTGTTAATAATTCACCTTCACAAATTGTATCATCAGAAACAGATGTTGTAGTAACTAGCTCATCTGCTACAAAAAATACTGTATCTATAGTTGCAATACAATTTCCAGAACCGTATGTAAAAGAAATATTATGATATCCAGATCCTGCTACTGAAGGATTAAAGGAAAAATTAACAATTCCATTTCCAGATAAAACACCACCAATTGGACTAGTATTAATTGGATACCAAGAGTCTACATAACAATAATCTACTGTTAAACTATTAAAGGAAACAATAGGTGGATTAATAACATTTACCTCAAAAGTATCTACACAGCCGTTTAATGAAGTATATTGTAGATAATTAACGCCTAAAGTCATAAATGAGGGGTCAATCAAACCAATTGTATTATCAATAATACCAACACCATCCCATATACCTCCACTAGAGTTAATATTTAAAACAAATGGTGTAGAATTTGAGCATATAATAGAATCAAATAATATTGGTTTTGGATATACTTGTATTATTAAATTGTCTGTGCAAGAATTAGCTGTATAGTTTATTATGTGCGAGCCAGATCCAGAAATATTAGGATTAAAAATACCAGGAAAATTAGGATCTGTTATTCCAAAACCAGTCCAAATCCCATTAGTAGGCTCCCTTGAAACAACATCTAAATCTAAATATTGGTTTGGAGAATTATGACAAAGAAATAATGAATCATCAAAAATATCGGTATCAATTACATTTATTAAAACTGTATCAACACATGAATTATTAGCATATGTAATAATATCTGTTCCTAAGTTTACAGGGTCATATAATCCATTATTACTATTAATAATATTAATACCACTCCAGATTCCACCAGAGGGATTTCCAATAAGATTAAATGGAGCTTGAGAAGGACAAATTTCTAAATCACTACCAGCATTAATTTCCTGATAGCTCACTGTAAAATTACTACTACAACCTTCAATTGAATAGGTGTATGTGTGAAATCCGGAATTTGCTACATTACTTAGAAGAATACCATTTGAGGAGATTGCTCCTCCTAAGATTGAAACTTTATCAATTGCAATATCAGAAGACCAATGATTTCCTGTTAAAACCCTGAATCTAATTTTTAATTCACTAGAGTTATAAGAAGACAAATCAATGGACTGATTAAACCAGTTATTACCAAGATTTCCAATAATACTCCATTTATCTAATTGCCAAGTAATTCCATTATCCATTGAAATATCAAGTGTCAATAAAGCGTTTTCATTACCATTACCATATTTGTGGTAATAAAAATTTAAAATAGGATTATCATATTGGGATAAATTTATACAAGGAGAAATTATAGATGAATTTTTAAAAGGAAAATTAGCATTTGATGATTCAGTATATATATATGAGTTTCCATCATAAGCTTGTGATGGCCCCGTATTATTAGAAGGAGTTCCGTTTGTATTTGCTACCCAGTCAAAATCATTTGAAATATCATTTGTCCAATTTGAGAGTCCTAATTCAAAACTTTCAACATATGGAAAATCATCAATTGAATTTAAACATGAACTTGGAATTAATGGATTGTTTTCAATAGCAGACCAAGTCCCTCCAGATGGCGAGGCAAATAAAATGGTGTCATTTGAATTTTGACATAAGGAGAGATTATTTGGCATTGAAATGCTATTAACTACATTTACTAATAAAGTATCTGAACATCCATTAGAAAGCGTATAAATAGCCTCTATAACAGAACTGAAAGGACCTACATCAATATCTCCATTAGCTTGTACATTATTTCCTGACCAATTACCTCCTGCTGTAGTTAATGATGAATTTAAATTAAAAATTGGAGCATTAGTACAAGCAGAGATATCAGGACCTGCACTAATTTCAAGTACTGTAATTTCTAAATTATCATTACAACCATTAACATCATAATTTAAAGAATATACTCCAGGAGATAAAACTGTAGGATCAAATATTGGATTTAAACCATTTATAATACTATTTCCAGACCACCACCCTCCTAATGGTGAAGCAATTAATGATATTGAACCATCTGTATTACATATGGAGAAATCTGCTTGGGTTATTGTTGGAGGAACTACAACTACCATTACGGTATCAGATTGGGTATTAGCAGGTCCAAGATCACTAACTGAAACAATATACTGAGTAGTAGTAGTTGGACAAACCTGATGAGGACCAGAATTATTTGGTAAGATTGGAATCCAAGAATAATTATATGATGAAGCATCACCCCCACTTACTATCACATTTAAATCTGTACAATCTCCCAAGCAAATTGTATCATCATCAGCAACGATATCAACAATTAAAGGACAATCTAAAATATCAAAACTTAAAGATGAAGACAAAGACCATATACTATCACAAACATCTTTAAAATAAGATTGAAAAAAAATATTATATGTACCACTTTCATTCAATCCAGGGGTTAGGTTTAATTGAATAATATTTGTTGAGTCATTTAAACAAGCTATTGGTACAGCATTAACGATTTGATTTAATTGACCAGTTACAGAAATATTTGCTGTGAACACTGAATCGCAATGAATATTTTTATCCAATATAAGCTCAATAACATTAGTACTACAATTTAGAGCATTAGCTAAACTTAATTGCGGAGGGTCAGGAACAGATATGATAGTTTCCCAACTTAAATTAAACCCATCAGCAGCAACATTTAAATCTGAAACAAATACAATTGTTACACATCCACTAGATGTAATTTGCGGTGGAGTATTCACTCCAGAAAATGGACCTGCTAAAATTGGGGATGCTGTATTAGGACCATCATAAATAAGTAGATAATCGTTTATAGGTTCAGTGTTAAAAAAACTAAAATCAATAATAATTGAAGAAGCACCATTGGGACAAATAGTAAATGTGAAGTTTTCGTTATGATCGTACCAACCTGCTTGTTGGGAATTAGCTTCACTGTCACTTAATGTTCCTTCACAATCATAAACGGTTTGATTAGACATACTATATTGAGCTGTACTAGAAATTGTGAAAATTGATAATATTAATATTATTAATACTCTCATTCTCTATTAACACTAATATTTGGTGTAGTAATTGTATTGCTCCAACTAAGGTTTTGGTCTTGAATTCTTATAGAAAAATTCACTAATTCCGTATTACCATTTCCAAAAAGAAATGGCGAATCAATTTCAACTAATAATTCTCCAGTTACTGATAAATTGTTATTTGGAGGAGTAATAGGTATTACATGATAATAATCTGCCTGTGACAACCTACTATCCTTAACTTCTAAAGAAAGATAATCAGGATCAGAAAAACCTAGATATCCTTCAGGATGCTCATAGGATAACCTAACATAAATATTTTCTTGAAATTCTATTATGTTTAATGGGAATACTTCTATTAATCTTAAATTAAAATTTACTAGATCATCATCTTTAGAGCATGAAGAAAAAAATACAGATACAAAAATTAATAAATAAAAAATAGATCTCATGTTAAATAATAGTTAAAGAGAAATGTTTTATTAAAACAAATGGAGAGCCATTATTAGGGATTTCAGTTATTGGATTAACATTATCTTGAACATATATTTTAAGATATACAACATCTCCTATACTGAAAGATGATAAGTCAAAATTATATTTGTGAAAATAGTCTTCATTATTTGAGTAAAAACCAATTTGAGAAATAGGATTATTCAAAACATTTAAATCATAAGCAGTGAGACTATTAAAATTAAATAAACTAGTAGAAAATTTAATTTTATTATGAGTGAGTTGATTTGAAGTTAAAAAATCATCACCCACACTAAACCATAAATCCACAGAACTAAGGTTGTTAGGTACTAATACTGAACCGTTTGGACCAGGTGAAATTGGATTTGATGTTTGTCCAGAGTTAAAGACAACCATTCCTCTAGCTAAAGGAATATCATTAGACAAAACTGGAGTATTACCAAACATATCTTTTGCTCCATCATCAATCCAGTCCTTAATATTACTAATATAAGTGTCTTTGTTATTTTCCCAATCGTCTTCAGATTCAAGCGGCATAATTCCAGAAATTCCATCAATATCAACAATAAGTCTATGATACAATACTGATTGTAATGAATTCCCAGGATCTACTCGATAAGAAAATGAGTTATTTAAGTCATTTTTAATAACTGGATGATAAACTAGAGAGTTATATGCACTTTCAATAGTTCTAAAATCAGGTTCAAAAGTTCCATCATGGCATCCTGAATTAGCACAAGTTGGAGAAAATATATTATTATGTAAAGCGGAAAAAGATATTGGATCTGTAAAATATAAAGTATCATTATCTGAAATAATGTTCGAATTAAAATCGAAAGGATTTATCTCTTCTTTACAAGAAAAGAAAAATATTAATAGTAGAATCGGTAATACTTGTTTCATAGATCATATTAAATCAAAAAGAGATTTACTCGAAGCAACTAAACCAGAATTAACAACATCATCTTTACAGCCAAGAATTTCAGCTATTGTAGGTGTTAAATTAACAATATCTCCAACCTGGTTATTTTCATTTCCAATAGATAAATTACCATCAATTCCAGGACCAACAATAGAGGAAAATATTCGCCTACTATTAGCATCAGAATGATCGTATCCTGAAAATGCATTTCCATCTTCAATGTTATTTGAGACTAAATTTCTTCCATGTTCTGGAATAACCATCATAGTTGTATTATTAGCCATTTGAGGAATATTATTTTGAATATAATCCCAAATATGCCCTACCCCATGGTCTGCTCTGTGTAAGCTACCCAAATAGCTAGTAAAATTACTATGACACCCATCTACGTTTGATAAATAAATTACTGTTAAAGTTGGTTTAAATCTTTGCATAACCTCACAGGCATAACCAATAGTACTTAAATCACCGTTATCTGAGACAGGAGGATGAGCAATTGTTCCGGCTTGTGTTTTATCAAACATATCTTTAACAAATTGTTTAATTTCTGCTTTTTCCTCTTCAGTATTACCAATATTTGGTAATGCCTTGCCTTGAGAATACCATACATTATCTAAAAAATACTTCATTTTATACATGGGATCTAATTCATCCTCAGGATGATAAACTTTCGCATTTTTAAGATGCTTTTCGCCATCAGATCCAAATGTAATAGTTGGAGCTAAAAAATTTGCACCATAGGACGCTCCATATTCTGCATGAGTACTGTAATCCAACAGAGGTATAGAATTTCCAATTCCATTACCTACAAACCAAGTCTTAGTAGCTTTTTCACCCTGATGACGTCTTAAATATTCAAAAATAGTAGGCATGGTAGGTTTATTTCTTAAACCTTGAGTGTACATGTAATTACCTGTTAACATTGCATTAACACCAGCATAATGACCAACTGCAGAAGCATTTACTTCCCTAAATGTGGTTCCTTGATTTTGAAGAGTTTGAGAAAGAATTTTAGGAATTGGAGTATCCCCATTAATTATATTATTAGTTCCATAAACAATTTTATCGGTTGGAGCAGAACCGTCAAAAAGATTATATAAAATATTACCAGCACTTGGGTAGGATTGACTATCGTCTAAATATCTTTGAAGAATAGATTCTTGTTGTCTCACCCCTCCGGCAAAAGCAACTAATACAACATGATCGGCCATTCTCACTCCAGAGGCAGCAAATAATCTTCCTGATGGGAGAATAAATGGTATTGATATTGCAGCTGTAGAGGCAAGCGATGACTTTTTTATAAACGATCTTCTTTTCATGATTTAATAGAATTGATATTCATTAGATAAAGCAAAAGACATGTAAACCATTTCTGCGCTAACATTTGGATTAGAATTTAAAAAGTTTAGAAAAAATTCTCGTTCAGCTTCTGTTATATCTCTAACATAAAAACGTTTGTAGGTATCTTCCAGAAAAATATCTAAATCAGCACGCATAAGAGAATCTGAAGGCAAAATAACATCATCACTATTCATAAAATTACTTAAAACAATTTCGTGAGCTACTTCTTTATCTCCAATTGATTCAATACATCTAGTAATCTCAACTAATTCATTTGAAGATAAAGCTTGTTGAAAAAGATTTGCATAAACTATAGAAATATATTGACTAATAGATTTTAATTTGTTCTTATTTGCATTATAAGAACTTGATTGTAATTGATTAATGTCATAAACTAAATCTTCTTCTTTACAAGCAGAAAAGCAAAAGGAAAAAATTAAAATAAATAATATATATTTTCTAAAAATGTGCATATTCATCTGTTTGCATTACATAACGTTGTAATTTATGAAAATCACAAGAGATATAAAAATCATTCATTAAAAAATCTGTTTCTATTGTTGTTGGCACTCTAGCCAATAGAGTTAAATAGGTCCAATGTATTATTCCTTCGTAAAATTCACGAGAATTACATATAATATTTATAAAATCTTCTTTATTTGTTCCGGAATAACCCAAAACAGTATAAGGTTCTTTATCTTCAATCATTGAATACGAATTATTAAATTCATATTCAGAAGGATAGCGAAATAATAAATTATCAAAGGCTGCATTTACAAAATTGAAAGTATTCATATTTATATTATCATAAATAGAACTATTAACCATCCTTCTATGCATTTCTTTAATATCCAATGATCCATTATAAAGTTTTGATTTAGAGTTAATTACATCTTTTAACCTATAGTATTTAATAAGGTTGTTATGAGCCTGAATTAAATTTCCAGCAATTGAATCAACTTCATAAAAAAAATAAAGAATTCCCATTTCGTTCTGAATATAACCATCAGAAACTCCCTCTATTAATCTAACTTTAACCATCTCATACAACCTATGAAAATACGCCTGCTTGTATGAAGAATCTCCAGGAACAAAAATAGTATCAAATTGCAACTTATAAATTAAGGAGTCTCTAGATTCTAAAGTAACATCATTATTTCTAAGAAACTGTACATCAGAACTCATTTCATCGTCTAGTGGTTCTCTCCCAATTAAATCAATATATAGTCGATTAACATAATTTTCCAACAAAATAGTGGGTATCTCGCTATAAATAGGAGCATTATTGTTCGGAATTATAACAACATCTTTTTTGCAAGAAATTATAGTAATTACTATAAAAAAAATATATAATACACTCCTACTCAACTATAATCTTTTTGTAGAAATTATTATTTCCAGAGTGAATATTTAAAAAGTATATTCCTGATTTTAAGTAGGCAAGATTAACAATATGTAAATTTTTAAGTTTATTTTTCTCTTTTATAAGTTTACCAGTGATATCATAGATATAAAAACTATAATTACGATTGGTATTATTTTGAAGATTTAAATAATCATTAGTAGGATTTGGATAGATATTAAATACTTTAGATAAATCAACAATATTTGATTCACAAGAGTCAACGTCAACAAATATCTCTCCTTTTCTTTGACATCCATTAGCATCAATAGCTTCAGCAAAATAAGTAATATCTTGTGATGGATAGAAAGTAGCAGGATTTGAAGATTGTGGAGAATTTAACCAAATCGTATTAATATATGAAGTGTCAAGCACTAAATAAATAGAATCACCTAAGCAAATATTTGGTGGATTTGGAATTGAGTAAATAGTCATTGACATATTCTGCATATTGACACTAGTTGTGTCTGTACAACCATTTGCATCTGTAACAGAAACGTAATACATACCAGGCGCAGCAACAGTGAATAAGTTTACAGTTGACAGAATAGTTCCAGAATCATCCCACCATGAATAAATAAAAGGACTTGCCAAGCTAGCAGAAAATGCTTCTAAAATTACAGGATAATTACATGGAATAGAATCTCCAACAATATTTACATCACATGCAGATAAAGAACATGGTTGACCAGGAACGAGCGTTGGATCTACTGGACCAATTATTGTATTACCATCACATTGTGCTAAACAGTCATTAGAATATACCAAACCATTACAAGCACAAACTGGAGCGTAAATCATTGGACAAAAACACAATGGATTAATTAATGTAGAATCAATACACTGAGATTTTACTGTATTTGAAAAACAAAAAATTAAAAAAATTAAAACTAGAGTCTTTTTCATTAGGGAGATTTTCTGTAAATATATAAAAAGACATTTCTATATCAAAGAAACTCTAGAATATAACTTAGGTAAAAACTAACGATTGAATATTACTTCGTTGTTGGATGTAATTTCAGAAAATTGATAACCTAAACCATTAAAATTAAACAGATCTTCAACTTTAATAGGTCTTTGCTCAACTATAAATCTTGCAAAAGAACCTCTAGCCTTTTTAGCAAAAAATGAAATTACTTTAGATTTGCCATTTTTGAAATCCTTGAACACCGGTGTTAAAACATTATCAAAACTATTCAAGTTTATTGCTTTACTATACTCATTTGAAGCCAAATTAACTATAACATCTTCTTTATTACATTCATTTAATAATTGATCCGTTATTTTGTTACCCCAAAACTCATACAAGTTCTTATAACCATTTATCATTAACTTAGTACCCATTTCTAGTCTGTAAGGCATAATTTCATCTAATGGCCTAAGCAAACCATACAAACCAGAAATGATTCTAAGATTTTCTTGCAAATAATCTAAATCATTAGCCCCTAATGTTTGAACAGCAAGTTCATTATAAACAGCACCGTCAAACATAAATACGGCTGGCTTTGTTGAGTTTGTTTGAAAAGGATATTCCCAATTATTAAATCTTCGATTATTAAGATTTGCAATATTAGTACTAACATTCATTAACGAAATCAGATTGTCAGCAGAATAGTCTTTTAGCTCATTAACAATAGTTTGTGATTCATTATGAAACGATATAGAAGTTGAACTATTAATATTACATGGATTTTCGTTTAATTTCTTAGCTGGAGAAATGATAATTTTCATAATGTAATTGTATTTTTACGCAAATTTATTCAATTTAAATCATGTATCAAATCCTAAAAAAAAATAAATTAATATCATTACATATAATGGTTGTTTTTTTAGGTTTTACAGGAGTACTTGGTAAACTAATCTCTCTTGCTACACCATACCTTGTATGGCATAGAATGTTAATTGCATTCATTGCTCTTTTTATTTTTCTTTTAATAAAAAAGCAGATACAATCAATACCCAAAAAAGATATTTTACCACTAATGGGAATTGGTGCAATTGTTGCCTTTCATTGGTTCTTCTTTTTTGGTGCTATTAAAGTTTCAAATATTTCTGTTGCTGTTATTTGTATGGCAACTGCTTCTTTATTTTCGGCTTTTTTGGAACCTCTATTTTTTAAAAGAAAACTTTTAAAATATGAGCTTTTATTTGGAGTTATTGTTTTAATAGCCCTATCCTACATGCTATATGAAAAACCAGAAAATAAGGAAATCAACTATGTTCTAGGCTATATCTATGGAATAGCTAGTGCATTTTTAGGTACGTTATTCACAATGTTTAATGGAAAATACATTAATAAGTTAGATGCAGCAAAAATAACAATGGTCGAAATGTTTGGAGGAGTTGTAGTTATAAGCCTCTATTTTTTAGCAATCGGAGATTTAAGCGTACTCACAACCCCACTATCACAAAATGATTTTATTTACTTATTTCTATTAGGAACAATTTGTACAGCAGGAATTTTTGTTTGGATGACAGAAATTATGAGACACATAACACCGTATGCTTTAATAATGGCGATTAACCTAGAGCCCATTTACAGTATAATAATTGGATTAATTATCTTTAGTGAATCAGAAAAAATGAATTTATCGTTTTATATTGGGAGTACAATAATCTTATTTATTGTGTTTTTGGATGGGTATATTAAAAACAAGAAACAGATTTGAAAGAATCAAAATTGATTCTTAATTTTGTAAAAATTTAATTTTATGAGAAAAATACTAATTCTAATCTTTTTAAACCTCTTTTTATTTTCCAATCTTTTTCCTCAGGCTTATAAAATTGAAGGAGAAGTTGTAGGTCTTGAAAACACAGATGTGATCTTAGCATATTATTTTGGAGGAAAACAATATGCTAAAGATACTACAGAATCAAAAAACGGAAAATTTATTTTTACGGGCGATGAAAAATTAGATGGTGGTATGTACTTAATTGTTCTTCCTGAACAAAAATGGTTTGATATAATTATTTCTGAACAAAAATTTAAATTCAAAACCTCATTAAACAATCTTGTGAGTGATATGCAGTTTACAAATTCAAAGGAAAACACCCCTTTTTACTCATACCTTAATTTTATAAATTCCAAACAAAAAGACATAAACCCAATAAGAGAGAAATTAAAAACTGCTAATGGAGCTGAAAATCAAGAACTTCAAAAAGAACAAGAAAAAATTGACAATGAAGTTTTGAAATATAGAGAGGAATTTCTTACAAATAATAAAAATATATTCTTTAGTAAAATTATTAAGGCAACTATTGACCCAATAATACCTGAATCTCCCAAAGATAAAGAAGGAAAAGTTGATGAAACCTTTCCTTTTATGTACTATAAAAATCACTTTTGGGATAATGTTGACTTTTCAGATTCTAGAATATTAAGAACACCATTATTTTTCTCTAAAATGGAGCAATACTTGGATAAAATGACCGCTAAAATTCCTGATTCCCTGATTGTTTCTGCAAATATTCTTGTAGAAAAATCAAAGGAAAATGATGAAATATTTAGATATGTAGTTTCCCACATTACATCTAAATATGAAAGATCAAAAATTATGGGAATGGATGCAGTTTTTGTAAATATGGTTGAAAATTATTATATAACCAAGATGTGTCCGTGGGTAGACGAAGAACAATTAAAAAAAATTATAGAAAGAGCAGAGAAAATCTCACCTAATCTTATTGGGAAAGTTGCACCAGAATTTATCGATGTATATGGAAGACCTTTTATGAAGGACTTAAATGGTAAAATCCATACACTTCAATCTATTGAAGCTGATTATACTTTATTAGTTTTTTATGGACCTACTTGTGGACACTGCAAAACAGAAATACCTAAGATTAAAAACGCACTAGATTCTTTAATTAATTTAAAGTATGATATTAAAACTTTTGCTGTAGCAACAGAGTTTGATGTTGAAGAGTGGAAAAAGTTTATTAAAGACAAAAAAACGGAAGATTGGATTAATGTTGCTGACATTAGTCATGATGATGAAGGAAATCCATTAGCAAGCAGTGATTGGAGAGATAAATACGATATATACTCAACTCCAGTTGTATATCTTTTAGATGATAAGAAAAGAATAGTTGCTAAGAGGATTAACTATAAGCAATTTGCAGAAATAATAACTAGAAAATAGTTAAAGCATTACTTCTGTCGAACCACCATTTATTGACACAAAATATCGTAGCTCAAACATTTTAAGCATATTATGTACTTCTTTTTTAAGCACTCCCTCTCCTATTCCATGTACAATAATTAATTTTTGCGCATTAGAATTTATTGCATCAATTAATGCATCTTCACATTTTTTAATTTGCACCTGAACAATTTCAAAATTGGTCATAGCAAAAAAGTCATTTGAAAGATTTTCAATATGCAAATCAATTTTTACTTCATTTAAATTTTGTCTAGACATTATTTTAACAGATGTATTTTCTTTAGATTCTTTAGAAAACACTACATCCCCATATGCCTGAACAGTATCTGTGTGATCATCGATCTTCACAAGATCTTTAACGTTAACAATAGATAAGAAAAGTGAACTATCTTCAACTTGGATTTTACGTTCAGAAATTATTTTTACAATAGTTCCAAAATCATTAGATTTTAGAAATTTCACCTTATCTCCTATTTTTAAATTATTAATCATTAGAAATAAATAGAATGTAATTTTAATTGATTATTACTAAATTCAAAAGCAGGAAAGGGAATTTTCACAAAGCTAAATACGTGAGTTAATTTTTTGAGAAATTTATTTTTAGTATTTATTCTTGTCAAATCTAAATCTAAAGAAAATAAGATTTGTCGATATCTATTATCTCCTGTTTTATTTTGAGCACTAACCATTGCATTACCACTATATCCTAGAGCAAAATTTAACCATTTTGGAAAACTACTTTTCTCAAGTTCAAAAAAAGAGTTAATATTTACCGACAACCAATACGTTTGACCATTATAATCCTTTAAACTTCTTTGAAGAATTGTGTTACCAAATAGTTCGTTATTACTGCCTGCAATTACAGACTTTGAATAACTATACTTCAGCATAACTTTCTGCTCTTTCCAATGAAGCTCCTGAGATATAGCAAGTAGTGATCCCATAGAATTTGCAAAGACATCACCTAAAGACGCACCCCAGTTAGCAGAAAATCCATCTAAAATTTCAATAGTACTATTAAATAAAAGACCTGTTAACCCTCCAACCCATACAGCCTTTTTATACTCTAAACCAGCCCATTTATATAGTTTTATTCCATTTACTCCACCATAATAAGACGTTGCAGCATGCCCAAACTTATCCATTTGCAGCCAAGAAGAATTATCATTTACAAAATGAAAATTAGATTTTGGATAATTTTTATACCATAATTCATTAAAACCAACAAGAGCTAATGAAAAGACTGAAACTTCAGAAATTACTAAATGTTTAAGTTTTTTATCTTTAAAAGGATAATCTTCAAAAATAAAAGATTTCGACTCTAAATTAGCTGCGTAAGAAAAAAGTACAACTATTAGAACAAATCTCATTTTAAGACTCAATAACAGCTTTTACAGCATTAAGTATATCAAATGCTTTTTCTGAAGATGAACTCTCAGCATAAGTTCTTAAAACAGGCTCTGTACCTGAAGGACGAATTAACAACCAAGCGTCATTATCAAAAAAGTATTTAAAACCATCTAGATCTTCAGTTCTTTTAACTTTATAAGAACCAAAACTGGAATATAAATTATTTTCACAATTATCTATAATCTTATTTTTCAATTCATCAGTTAAGTGAAGATCTACTCTTTCAAATGCAAAAGAGCCAACTATTTCATATACTTCTTTCACTAAATCCTCGATTGACTTTCCAGATTTAGCCATAAATTCGAATAAAATTAAGCCCATCCAAATTCCATCTCGCTCAGGAATATGACCAGCTGTTGCAATACCACCAGACTCTTCACCACCAAGTAAAACATCTTCTGTGACCATTTTACCAGCAATATGCTTAAATCCAATCATTACAGTATCATGCTCTAAATTATAATGTTCACACATTTTTTTAATTCTATCCGTACATGAAAATGCAGTTACAACTTTCCCTGACATCCCTTTATATTTAACTAAATAATGTATTAACAATAAAATTGCATGATGTGAATCAATAAAACTACCATCAGATGAGAACAAACCAATTCTATCAGCATCTCCATCAGTAGCAAAACCACAACTTAAAGAATCATCAGAACTAATTAAATTTGAAAACTCTTTTAAATTTCTGTATATAGGTTCTGGAGCTATTCCCTTAAATCCTGGATTATCATCACAGTGAAGCAATGTTGTATTAGGTATCAATCTTTTAATAACATTCATCCCAGCACCATACATGGCATCATATGCAAATTTCATTTTAGAATTATTAATGAGATCTAAATCAAAGTTTGCACTAACATGCTCACAATACATATTTTCTAAGTCAATAATCTTTATTATTCCATTATCAACATATTCATTAAAATCTAAACTATCTAAATCTATATTACACTCTTTTGGAATGAGAGCTTCCACTTCAGAAATATTTTTAGGCAATAGTGGACCACCAAAATCACCCTTTAGCTTATATCCATTATAAGTAGGTGGATTATGACTAGCAGTAATGACAATGCCTAAACTTGCAGAGTTTTTTACAACTCCCAAGGAAACCATTGGTGTTGAAACAAATCCAATTGCAATTTCAACTTTTATATTATAGCTTGCTAAAACTTTAGCAACTGTTTGAGCAAACATCTCACCTCCAAATCTACAATCGTGGCCAATTATAACAGACGGACTATCATAATTAACTTTTAACCATTGAGAAACAGCAATTGTTACTCTTGCAACATTTTTAACTGTATAATCTTTTGCAATTAGTGCTCTCCAACCATCAGTTCCAAATTTAATATCAGACATATATATTTTATTTTAATGCAAAAATAAGTAATTCTTAAAATTAGTTAAATCAATAATTCAATTATCGAAGAATCTTTTTCTTATTTAACATTCTCTGATATTTCCTTGCATTTACTAAATGTTGTCGATAATTAGTTGCAAAATTGTGATAACCAGAAAAATCTTCTTTTGCGCACATAAAAATATATTCATGTTCAGAAGCATTCAATACAGCGTCAATAGAATTTATTGAAGGAATACATATAGGCCCTGGAGGCAATCCTTTGTATTTATAGGTGTTGTAAGGAGAATTAACTTTTTTATCTTTATTCAAAACTCTGTTTATAGTAAAATCCTGCAAAGCAAAAATTAAAGTAGGATCTGACTCCAACTTCATATTCTGATTGATTCTATTTAAATACAAGCCTGCAATCATAGGTCTTTCATCTTTTCTTATATTTTGTTCTTTTTCAACTATAGATGCAAGAGCAGAAACCTCATCAAATGATAAATTTATTTTTGAGGCTTTTTTTCTACGAGTTCTATTCCAAAAAGAAGTATATTCTTTTAACATTCGTTTGCGTAATTTTTCGGCCGAAGTATTCCAATAAAATTCATAGGTATTAGGAATAAATACAGAAATAACATTATTGATGTTAAAATTGTTTTTTTTGAGAAAATATGGATCAATAAAAGATTTATGAATATCATTTGAATCGGCTTCTAAAAATTCTGAAAGCTTAGAAGAAACTTCACCTAAAGTTCTAATATTATTAAATGTAACTTTAACAGGTGATTGCTTACCAGATCGCAAAAGATTTACTAAATCATTGTTATTCATATTCTGATCAATAAAATATCTACCTGCTTTAATATTATTAATATAGTTTTTTTTATCAGCAACCCATTTAAATGAGTTAATATCAACAAGAAGATTTTTACTTTCTAATAAAGAAATTACATCTGAGAAATTATCATATGATTGAATGTTAATATATTGCTCTTTAATCTCCTCTCCAAATCTTGTATTGATTTTTAATATTTTTTTGTATAAATCATAAGCAAAATAGGAAATACCAACTGATGCAGAAAGAACTACTACAATAAGAATTCTTTCTAAAGATGAATTATTTTTTAACATTAATTTAAATTATTTAGCATTTGTTTCGCTTTAAAAGAGTTTGGCTTTAATTTTAATATTAACTCTAAATTTTTTCTCGCCAAAAATAGATTATTCTTTTTAATATATAAAAGAGCTAAATTTTCATAAGCGAGCAAATAATCTGGATCTAAATTTATAGCTCTTTTTAAATCCTCCTCAGCCTTATCAAATTGCATTCTAAGAATATTTAAATATCCATAATTTAAGTATATCTCCTTACGCTCAGAATTTAATGACAATAGTGCATCTAAAGTTTTTTCTGCCTCTAAGAATTTATTGGAATTAATAAACAAAACTGCTAATTTTAGCTTATAGTCTAAAACAAAAGGAGATAATTCTATAGCTTGATTAAAAAGTGTTGTAGCTTCATCTACAAGACCATTATTTGAGAAGGCATCTGCTATTCTTGAATAAGCCAAGGATAATTCTTCAGAAGAAAACAAATTTAATCTTTCCTTTTCAATTGTTAAATAGTAGTTAATTAATGAAAAATAATCTTTTTTCAGATAATAATATTGAACAAAACTTGTAAAAACCTCATCAACATTACTATTATTAAGAAAAACATATGCACTATCAAGATATAAAGGGTTACTCTCAAAGCTTTCAAATCTTTTTAAGTATCCTTTTGCTTTAGATAAATTTGTAGGGCTATCATTATTTATAGCAAATAAGCCTAAAAATTCTCTTTTACCATTATTTTTATTATAAATACTGTCATTATTTGGAACTGAAATCTTATGGTCTGATATAGTTACATGAGGAATATCCGATGATGAAGACATTGGCATATGACAGCTAGAGCAATCAGATGTATTTTCTTCATCCTCACAAAGATCGTGACAATCCATACATTTTTTATCAAAATAATTTTTTCCTAAGGACTTAACACTTTGATGAGGGTTATGGCAAGTAACACATGTCATTTCAGAATTTACATAACAGCTACTTTGTTTTAATCTTTCAACATGAGAGGCCATTATAAAGCTATTATCATCTTTGTATTTTGGAAGATAAACATCAATAAAATGGTTTAAATGCATTCCAGGCTTAAAATCTGTGAAAGAACTATTTTGATGTAAAACTGCTGTCCCTTGAAGATGACACCTTTGACAAACATCAAACTGTAAATCTCTGTTTAATTTTGAAGGATTAACAATAGAATAGTCAATATATTTAGAAGTATCAACTAAAACACCTTGACTTTTAAGTGCAACATGTATCTCCCCAGGACCATGACACCTCTCACAATCAATTCCCTGTGGAATAAAATCATATTTATTATTTGACCCCACAACATGCTGTGGATATGCATTATGACAACTTATACATTCCATATTAATTTCTCTTGCAAATCTTGTATTATTTCCGTCTTCATATCCCGGAGGAAGATCTGAAATACTATCCTGAACGTAATAAGTATATGGCAATTGATGTAAAAAACCATTTATTTTAAATAAATGAGAGTTTGTATGATGTCCAGAACCTATTATATAATCTACTTTCTTATCTATTTTATGAATAGTATCATTATGTAACATTCTAAATTCTCTTATCCATAAACTATCATTAATCCACAAAGGCATATAAGATAAATCTTTAATAGAATCATATATAATTTCAGGGTTTTCTGGAAGTGAAGATTTTGTTTTTATTGCAGAAGAAAATGACTTACCCATACCAGTTTGTATATAAGAATTATATATTTCATAATGACAAGCCTTACATTCATTCATTCCAACATATTTGACAGTATCATGATGATTGAGGTATGATTTATATTCAACTATATTATCATTAGAACATGAATAGAGAAAAATTAAAACAATTAATGAAATGAATCTCATTTGTCAAGTTTATATAGAGTATCTTTTATTTTTTTGAAATAAAATTTATTAAATAAAGAAACACTAGAATTATTTTTTGGATTAATGTTGGCATATAAAGATAGTAAATCCAATTTATCCCATGAGTAAGAAATTAAAAGCTCCAAAGCAATGGAGCCATAATTATTATTTTGAAATTCATTTATAATAATTATCCCAACATATGCACTTCTATTAAATTGATTATAATCAAAAAGATCAATTAAACCAATTGAAATATTATTTAATGTAATAACAAACCTTTTTTGACCATAAATACTTAAATCAGCACCAGAATTTTTAATATAAGCTTTAAGTATTTTCTTTGAAAGGTAGGTAGTATCACTTCCGTATTTTTTGTTAACTGGATTATTTTCAATGGAATATAAAAATTCAAGATCATTATCTTCTAATAATCTTAAAGATATTTGGTGATTTTTAACATTCAAATTCTCCAATATATACCAAATTAGCTTCACCAGTTAACCAAATATTTCTGTACTCATTTTTAAAGTTATCAAATGAAACAGTTAAAAGACCTCCTCTAGTATTCAATTCAATTGTATTCTCATTGATTATTTGTTTGTGAAATAAAGCAATTGCTGAAGCAACAGCGCCAGTCCCGCATGAAAGCGTCTCTGATTCCACACCTCTTTCATAAGTTCTAATTCTAACGGAATCTTCTACTTGAATAAAATTAACGTTTATCCCTTTCTTTTTAAATGGATTCGAATTTCTAATATTTGAACCCTCAATATTAATATCAATTTGATCGATATTTTCTAAAAAAGTAACATAATGAGGAGATCCAGAATCAATAACCAGGTCATCATTATAGTTTTTTATATCATTTACATCAATAAACTTAATAGACACATCAGATTCAGAAATTCTTGCTTGATGAAGACCTGCAGATGTAATAAAATTAATATTTTCTGAAGAAATTTCTAATAAATGAGCAAACTTAACTATACATCTAGCACCATTACCACATAAAGAAGATTCGAAACCATCACTATTAAAATAAATCATTCTAAAATCATGATCTTTATCATCTCTTAACAATATCAACCCATCTGCTCCGATACCAAAGCTTCTTTGACACAAAGCATTAATTAATGCAGAATCATTAGTATCAAATAATTCATCTCTATCATCTATAATAATAAAATCATTTCCAGTAGCTTGATATTTGTAGAACTCTAGTATCATAATGTAAAAATACAATATAAAATTTAGCGACAAAGACAACTTAATAAATAGAAAAATTTAAATTTGCATAACTAAACTAAAACACAAAAATGACTGATAATAATCTTTACAACAACCAATTTAACAATTGGCTTTCAAACGAAAAGACTGCTGTAAATCTTCTAAATTATTCTGGACAGTTAATGTATGATAAAGGAATAGAAATTGTTCTTTTTAGACAAAATATTTTAGACGTTGGAGTAACAGAATTGTTGAGGCTATTTTCTTATGCAGAAAATGTAGTAAAAAGAAAAATAGATATTCAAACAGCAACTTATCTTATAGAAGAAATCTTATCTATAGACTTACCTCCATCAAAATTAGATATAGGCTTATTAACCGCTGAATATCTTGAGGATTCATCTAATAATTATACTGATTTTATCAAAGAAAAGTTAAAAAATATAATAAGCTCAAAAAACAACTTCTCTCCCAGAGATATTGTTTTATTTGGTTTTGGAAGAATTGGTAGATTAGCAGCAAGGGAACTAATAAGACAGGCGGGAAAAGGACAACAAATGCGACTTAGAGCAATTGTTGTAAGAAATATTTCTGATGAACAAATTATTAAAAGAGCAAATCTTTTAAGAAATGACTCTGTTCATGGGGCATTTAACGGAGTAGTTGATATTGATCTTAAAAATAGAGTTTTAATCGTTAATGGGCAAACCATTAATATTATTGATGGCTCAAAACCATCTGAAATAGATTATGAGTCATACGATATAAATAACGCTCTCCTAATTGATAATACTGGTGCATTTACTTCTAAAGAAGCATTAGCTTGTCATTTAAAATCTAAAGGAATTAATAAAGTTCTACTCACCGCACCTGGAACTGAAATTCCAAATATTGTATATGGTATAAATAACAAGAATTTAGATATAGAAAATCTAAATATTTTCTCTGCTGCATCTTGTACGACAAACTGTATAGCTCCTATTTTAAAAATTATTGAAGATAATTTTGGAATTAACAATGGACATTTAGAAACTGTTCATTCTTATACAAATGATCAAAACCTTCTTGACAACATGCATAAAAAGCCAAGAAGAGGAAGATCTGCTGCAATCAATATGGTAATAACTTCTACTGGAGCTGGAAAGGCAGTTACAAAAGTTATTCCATCTCTTGAAGGAAAATTAACTGCAAATGCAGTTCGAGTTCCAACTGCAAATGTTTCTTTAGCTATAATGAGATTAAATATCAATAAAAGTACTTCTATTGAAGATCTAAACAGTATTGTAAGAAAAGAAGCCATCAGCGGAAGTCTGGTAAATCAAATCAACTATCAAATTGATCCAGATTTAGTTTCAACTGATATAGTAGGGAACCCATGTTGTTCTGTCTTTGACAGCAAAGCAACTATTGTAACAAAAAACGGTAAGGATATTGTTATTTATGTTTGGTATGATAATGAGTTTGGATACACCAAACAAGTAATAAGGTTAGCAAAACAAATTTCAAAAGTCCGTAGACTTACCTACTATTAAATTATATGATATCTAGAAAATTAAGAATAAATAATAGAAATTTTTTAAAATATAAATTTTTCAACTCTTTATTTCTAGGCACATCAATTGGAAGTATTTTTACAATCTATACCCCATTAGAACCATCAGTATATTCTATTGGTGGAATAATTTTGGCCGTTGGAATGCTTTTTGTTGCAACACTTTACTCAAAAATTTTGAATATCAATTACTACTATAAAATTTCATTATTTGTGGAGCTTGTAATTTTAAGCGTAATAATTACTTTTTTATTATTTTCATTTAACTATCAAATTGCATTACTAGTTTATATTGGTTATCAAGTTACTTTCATGTTTGGTTCCTTTTTAATGAGAGGTGAAACACTAATATTAAAAAAAGATAGGATTTTAACTTTAGTAGATATGGCTAAACAATTTGGGTATTTAGTAGGATTATTATTATCTTTCTTGTTCTACAAATCAATTGAATATCAATTTCAAATTATTGATAATCAGACTCAAGTATTTTATATTCACTATTTATTATTATTTATTGAATTACTTGTAATAATTTTCCTACTTAGATCGTTTGAAAAATTTAAACATTAATAGATTATATAATTAAAGAATCCTATTAAATCAAAAAAAAAGAGCTCTTAAATAAGAGCTCTTTTTAAATTCAAAACTAATTAACAATTACTTCTTTTCTTCATCTACTTCTTCAAAATCAACATCAGTTACATCGTCAGCATTATCTGCTTGAGATTCAGCTGAGGCACCACCAGCATTTTTAGCTTCTTCTGTAGCTTTATACATCTCTTCAGAAGCAACTTTCCATGCAGCATTAATTTTCTCCATTGCAGAATCAATTGCATTAAGATCCTTGCTAGAATGAGCAGACTTTAATTCAGTTAAAGCTTCTTCAATAGGGGCTTTCTTATCATCTGATAGTTTTTCACCAAACTCTTTCAATTGTTTTTCCGTTTGGAAAATCATGGCATCAGCACCATTAATTTTATCAATTGATTCTTTTGCTGTTTTATCAGCATCTGCATTTGCTTCGGCTTCTTTTTTCATTTTATCAATTTCTGCATCTGACAAACCTGAAGATGCTTCAATTTTGATATTTTGTTCCTTACCAGTGGCTTTATCTTTAGCAGAAACATTTAAGATTCCATTGGCATCGATATCAAAAGTCACTTCAATTTGAGGCACACCCCTAGGTGCAGGTGGAATATCAGCTAATTGAAATCTACCTATTGATTTATTATCAGCAGCCATTGGTCTTTCTCCTTGTAAGACATGAATATCTACAGCAGGTTGATTATCAGCTGCAGTAGAAAACACTTCAGATTTTTTGGTAGGAATAGTGGTATTAGAGTCTATTAATCTTGTCATCACCCCTCCCATTGTTTCAATTCCTAAAGATAAAGGAGTTACATCAAGAAGTAGAACATCTTTAACATCACCAGAAAGAACACCTCCTTGAATAGCTGCACCAACAGCAACAACTTCATCTGGGTTTACTCCCTTAGATGGAGCTTTCTTAAAGTGCTTCTCAACAACCGCTTGAATTGAAGGAATTCTTGTAGAACCCCCAACTAAAATTACCTCATCAATATCTGCTGCAGTCATTCCTGCATCTTTTAAGGCACTTTGACAAGGCTTTATTGTATTTTGAATAAGATTGTCTGCTAATTGCTCAAACTGCGCTCTAGTTAATGTTCTAACTAAATGTTTAGGGCCTGATGCAGTTGCAGTTACATATGGAAGATTAATTTCAGTTTGAGTTGAGCTAGATAGTTCAACTTTTGCCTTCTCAGCAGCTTCTTTTAAACGTTGTAAAGCCATTGGATCTTCTCTTAAATCCATGCTTTCATCCTTTTTAAATTCTTCAGCTAGCCAGTCTATAATAACTTGATCAAAATCATCTCCACCTAAATGGGTATCTCCGTTAGTTGACTTTACCTCAAAAACACCATCACCTAATTCTAAAATTGAAATATCAAAAGTTCCACCTCCGAGGTCAAACACAGCAATTGTTCTGTCTTTATCAGATTTATCTAAGCCATATGCTAATGCCGCTGCAGTAGGCTCATTAATAATTCTTTTAACCGTTAAACCTGCAATTTCACCAGCTTCCTTTGTAGCTTGTCTTTGTGCATCATTAAAGTATGCAGGAACAGTAACAACGGCTTCAGAAACAGATTGTCCTAAATAATCTTCAGCAGTTTTCTTCATTTTTTGTAAGACCATTGCAGAAATCTCTTGCGGAGTATATAATCTATCATCAATTTTTACTCTTGGAGTATTATTATCTCCCTTCACAACCTTGTAAGAAACATTTTTTATTTCTTTACTCATAGCGGAAAAGCTTTCCCCCATAAATCTTTTAATTGAAGAAATTGTTTTTTCTGGATTTGTAATGGCCTGTCTTTTGGCACTATCACCAACTTTTCTTTCACCACCTTCAATAAAAGCAACTATAGAAGGAGTAGTTCTTGCTCCTTCAGCATTTGGAATTACAACAGGCTCATTACCTTCCATTACTGAAACGCATGAATTTGTTGTACCTAAATCTATACCTATTATTTTACTCATTTTTTTTTATTTTAATTTTTCAAAATTTGTTTCAATGAGTAATACTGCAATAAGTATTCCAAAATAAAAAAAATTAAAAGTAACTGACAAAAAGGGGAAATGTTAAAGCTTACAAAAGTGAGTTAGTGACACAATGTCATTTATTCAAAACCTAAATCTAAATCATTAATAATGTAATTAACGGTAGCGTTAGTTAATTCTATACCGTAAATATCATCATAAGTGTACCTAGACGAGAATAATCCAATACCATTATTAATATTTGAAAAAACTGGTCTTTCTTGCACAATTCCAGAGAAAGGCTTATTTACATTTATATAAGTCTTTAAATCATTTGTTCCTACAGTCATTAAAAGATCCAAATTAAGAAATTGTTTAGTTGTGTTATTGGATAAGTTATTAGTCAAGAATAAAAAGAATTGATCACCTTTAATTTTAACACTCATATTACCACTTGTATATTCAATTAAAGGCTGACTCCACACAAGATTTTTATTTTCACCGTCTTCTAAATAATTAATAATTAAATCTAGCTGATAAATTTCCCCATTTGTTGATTTAGTCCATTCAATATTTTTAGTTCTAAATCTTAAACTATCTACCAAATCACCGTTATATAGGCCCCATTCAAAGCTAGAGTTTAAAGACTCAAAATTAAAATTATCAATTATTTCTGTTTGAGAAGAAACTTTATCATTAGTATTTAAATTAGTTATCTCTAATACATAAAAAGAATTTGTATTGTAGAAAGAATTTGGTTTTTTAAATGCATAAATAATATTTTCTTCAGTTGAAAAAAGGCCATCATCCTTTTCCACTAAAGTATCGTATAAAGTAACTGTAGCTAGAGTATCATATTGACCAAATCCAAGTGATTTAATTCTGTAAAGCTTTACATTTAAATCAGATGGGGTATAATTTACTGAGTCTGAAACAGATGCCATTTGAACAGCATCTCCAGCACCTAAATATGCTTTATTAATTTTAATGAGTTGAATTTCACTATTTCGATCCAATAATCCATAAACAATAGTGACATCATCCCATTCAGCATTAACATCAAAATCAGTCTCACAAGAAGAAAAAACTATTAAAAAATAAACAAATAATTGATATAATTTCATAATACAAACTTATTGATTTAAATCTTATGATATACTCAATATTTGTAAATTTGTAAAAAAAAATAGATGCAAATAAAATTTATTATTCTTTCAGTACTATTCTCTATTATAAGCGTTTCTAATTATGCCCAGAATAATAACTTTAAATATAAAGTACTAAACATCAATTTTTCTGAAAAACAAGATGATTTTCCAATTGTTAGAGAAAATGACAACTATTTTATAATTGATGAAAATGAGTATCTGATTTTAAGAGAAAATAATGAAAGTGAATATGTAATTATATTAGAAGAAAGTTACACTGAAAACTCATTATTAAAAAGTGCTTTCAAGATTGGCCCAT
>JAOHSR010000006.1 GCA_028122735.1 Flavobacteriales bacterium | reverse complement strand
TTAACATATAAACAATCATTGTATTTGTTTAAGTTTTCAATTAAACTGTTTTCTGATAAGTAATATTTTTCTAAGTACAACAATAACCTTTCTTTTATCAAATCAACCTCTGACTCTTTTTTAATTAATTTAATAATTGACGTTGCTTCAGGAGTATAATTCTGAAATAATGACTGGTTAATATTTAATCCAACACCAAGAATTGAGGTATGAATCACAGAATTATTACTCTTATTTTCAATAATAAATCCAGCAATTTTTTTATCATTAACAATTATATCATTTGGCCATTTAATAAAAACTTCTTCTTCTAATATTTCTGTTAATAAATCTTTAAGAGCAAGAGAGATGATAACACTAAAATTAAATTGCTCTTTTAATTTAAGTGAATGTTTAAATAAAATACTTAACAATAAATTTTTACCTTTTTTACTTTCCCACTTTCTAATTTGCTTTCCTCTTCCAAATTTTTGATAGTTAGCAGTTACAACGACATTAGAATTTATAAAAGTCATCTTGTCCAAGTCTAACAAGAAGTCATTAGTTGAATCGGTTTCATCTAATTTTATTTGATTTTTTGAGAAAAAACTAGAGCACATATACTAGATTTATTTGTAGAATTGATTAAATTTGCAGTTGTAAATTTAAGAATATTTATGCCAAAGCTTAAAATAAAAAAAAATGAACTTTTAGAGGCAATTGTTAGTAGCATTGAATCTATTAAAGGCAATAAAATTATTTCTCTCAACTTCACCAAAATTGAAAATAGCATTTGTGATTTCTTTGTTATATGCTCAGGCACATCAAGTACACATGTTAGAGCAATTCAAGAAAATGTCAGAAAGAAAGTACAAAAAATAACAAAACAAAAGCCTTGGCATGTTGAAGAAGACGACAAAGCAAATTGGATATTAATGGACTACTCAAATATTATTTTACATATATTTCAAGAAGAAACACGCACATTCTACAATCTCGAAGAGTTGTGGGGTGACGCTAAAAAAATCTCTTATAAAGAACAAATAAATGAATAAAAAAAAATTCAAATCACCTAATAATTCAAAGTTTTTCAAATTCAATATATATTGGGTTTACGCTGTTATTTTTTTATTTTTTATTGGATTACAATTTTTTAGCACTGATATAACAAAAAAGACAAACTTTAGAGATTTTAATAATAATATGCTTCAACAAAACAAAGTTGAACGCATTACAATTGTCAATAAAGAAAAAGTATTTATTTATATCAAAAAAGAATTTCTCTCTGAAGAAAGCTTTAAGGATGTAAGTAAACAACCATTTGGAAACACAACAAACTATGGCCCTCATTATTTCTTTGAAATTGGATCAGTTGAAACCTTTAATGAAGACTTAAAAGATGTTCAAAAAAGTTTTGATTACGAAGATAAAATCTCCCCTACCTACGAAACAAAAAAAGATGTTTTTGGTGATATTCTGGGATGGATTCTTCCTCTTGTTTTTTTCATAGGAATTTGGATTTTTATAATGAGAAGAATGAGTGGTGGTGCTGGAGGTGGAGGTCAAATTTTTAACATTGGCAAAACCAAAGGTAAATTAGTTGATAAAGCAAATATAAAAGTTACTTTTAAAGATGTTGCTGGACTAGAAGGTGCGAAAGAGGAAATAAGTGAAATTGTTGATTTTTTAAAGAAACCCGAAAAATACACAAAATTAGGTGGTAAAATCCCAAGAGGTGCTATGCTTATTGGCCAACCAGGAACTGGTAAAACTTTACTAGCTAAAGCTGTTGCAGGAGAAGCGAAAGTACCCTTCTTTTCACTATCAGGATCAGATTTTGTAGAAATGTTTGTTGGTGTTGGAGCATCTAGAGTTAGAGATCTGTTCAAGCAAGCAAAAGAAAAGGCACCATCAATTATTTTTATTGATGAAATAGATGCTATAGGTAGAGCCAGAGGAAAAAACGCAATGACTGGTAGTAATGATGAAAGAGAGAACACCTTAAATCAATTATTAACAGAAATGGATGGTTTTGGGACTAATACAGGAGTCATAGTTATGGCTGCTACCAACAGGGCTGACATATTAGATAAAGCATTAACTAGAGCAGGAAGATTTGACAGACAAATATATGTTGATTTACCAGATTTAGTAGAAAGAAAAGAAATTTTCAAAGTGCATTTAAAACCGATCAAATTAGCAAAATCTATGGATGTTAATTTTCTTGCAAGACAAACTCCTGGATTTTCAGGTGCTGATATAGCTAATGTATGTAATGAAGCTGCTTTAATTGCAGCAAGAACATCTAAAAAAACTGTTGGAAAACAAGATTTTCTTGATGCAGTAGATAGAATTGTTGGAGGATTAGAAAAAAAATCAAAAATTATTTCTCCCAACGAGAAGAAAACAATTGCTTTTCATGAAGCTGGACATGCAACGGTGAGTTGGATGCTTGAATTTGCCTCTCCTCTAGTTAAAGTTACTATTGTTCCAAGAGGTAGATCGTTAGGTGCCGCTTGGTATCTTCCAGAAGAACGTCAGCTCTCTACAACAGAGCAAATGAAAGATGAAATATGCGCAGCATTAGGAGGAAGAGCTGCTGAAAGTCTTTTCTTTGACAAAGTTTCGACTGGTGCACTATCTGACTTAGAAAAAGTTACTAAACAAGCTTATGCTATGGTTAGTATTTACGGCTTAAGCCCTAAACTTGGTAATATTTCTTATTATGACTCAAGCGGACAAAACTCTGGATTTACTAAACCATATTCTGAGGAAAGAGCAAAACTAATTGATTCAGAAGTTAGTAAGTTAATTGAAGAGCAGTATAATAGAGCATTAAAAGTATTAAAAGACAATAAAAAGAAAGTTGAAGAGCTTGCAAATGCACTTCTGAGCAATGAAGTTATTTTTAAAGATAATTTAGTTTCAATATTTGGAGCTAGAAAATGGACTTCTTATCATGAAGAGAAATTAGAGGAAGAAGAATCAAAAATAAAGAAGAAAAAATAATTATCCTTAATGAGTAACGACTGGATAGAAATTTATTCAACAAATGATATATTTAAAGCAGAAGTAATAAAAAATATGCTTTTATCAAATGATATTAAAGCCATTATTATGAATCAGCAAGACTCTTCTTATCATTTTGGAACAGCTAAGATTTATACAGAAAAAAAGAATATCTCAAAAGCAAAAGAAATAATATCAGAATGATATCAGAAGAAAATAGAAATAGATTAATATATGGTATAATTTATATAACTTTTCTACTATTTGGTATTACTTACTCAACTCTGAGCTGTTCAGTACTCTTTGGTTTAATTGGTGTGATTTGTCTTCATGAAATATGGAAACTAAGAAAAGGCAAAAAAAAAATATTTGCAATTTTATATGTTTTAACTCCCTTTATTTTAATCCAAATCTTAATATGGAAATATTTATCATTTAATATCTACGAAACAGAAAACTGGAACTTTGAACCTATATTATATTTAGTTATTCTAACAAGCATATATGATACTTTTGCTTATTTAGTTGGTGTAAGATTTGGAAAAAACAAAATTATCCCAACTATATCTCCAAAAAAATCTTGGGAAGGATTTTTTGGAGGTTTCCTATTTACAGCTTTTGCTTCAGCATACTTTTTTAATAGTGATACAACAACATTTCTATTTTATTCCTTTTTAATACCAATTAGTGCTACAACAGGCGATTTTATTGAATCATCATTCAAAAGACAAGCAGATGTAAAGGATTCTGGAAATTTAATTCCAGGACATGGAGGAATGTTGGATAGAATGGATTCTCTTTTAATCTCAATTTCGATAATAAGTTTATTAATCATTTACACATAAATATGAATATTCACAAAGAAGGCAAGGGTTTAATTAAGAATTCTATTTTTTTGTTATTACTTATAGGAATAATTAGTGGATTTAATGATGCTTTTACTTCATTTACATTACCAATTTTTTCTTTTTTTATATTATTTTTTATTTGGTTTTTTAGAGTTCCAAAAAGAAATTTCAATATCGTTGACGGAAATATTTACGCACCATGCGATGGAAAAATTGTTGTGATTGAAGAAACTCACGAACATGAGTTTTTCAAAGACAATAGAATACAAGTTTCTATCTTTATGTCTCCTTTAAACGTGCACAATAATCTATATCCTATAAATGGAGCTATAGAATACACAAAGTATCATCCAGGTAAGTTTTTATTTGCATGGAATCCAAAATCATCTTCTGAAAACGAAAGAAATACAGTAGTAATAAAAAATTCAAATATTGAAATCCTCTGCAGACAAATTGCTGGCGCACTTGCTAGAAGAATTATATGCTACTCTCAATTGAATAAAGATATTAAAGCATGTCAAGAACTAGGATTTATAAAGTTTGGTTCTAGAGTTGATCTTTTTCTTCCAATTGGAACTAAAATTATTTCTAATTTAAATGACAAAACGAAGGGAGGTAAGACAATAATTGGAACATATAATAATTAATTTATATTTAATATATTTGTTAGTAAACAAAAAATAAAAATTATGAAAAAATTATCTTCAATTTTATTAGCATTTTTCTTCACTGCATCATTTACATTGTCTGCACAAGATATCGCTGATAATTCACAAAAAAACACAGAAACTAAAACAGAATGTGATAGCAAAGTAAAAGAAACTAAAAAAGCATCAGGTTTTAATTTCACAAAAACTAATACTTACGGAAAAGCAAACTGCTCAAGCTCTGCTAAAAAGTCATCTTGCTCAAAAACTAAAAAAGAAGCTTGTAGTAGTAAATCAGTTGCTAAATCTTCATGTTGTAAAAGTAAAACTGCAAAAAAGAATGAGGCTTCATGTAGTAAAACTGCTGCTAAATCTTCATGTTGTAAAAGTAAAACTGCAAATAAAGAGGTTAGCGATGATAGTAAAGCAATGAATAAAAAAGCTTCTGAAAGAGTAAGATTAGCTATTGCAAATAATGAAATTTCTACTGAAGAAGGAAGAGTAAGATTAGCTAAACTAAATGAAAAAAAGAAAAATTAATTACAAATTAAATTAATTATTAAGCCACTATATTTTTAGTGGCTTTTTTTATAACATGGATTTTTTAAACAAAGAGCTTGAAGAATATATAGAACATCATTCTACAAAGGAAAACGATTTATTATCTGAACTTAATAGAGAAACATGGGCAAAAGTACTTATGCCTAGAATGTTATCAGGACATATCCAGGGACGAGTACTAAGTTTATTAAGTAACCTAACCAAGCCTAGCAATATAATTGAAATTGGAACCTATACAGGCTATTCTGCATTATGTTTAGCAGAAGGAATAAAAAAAAATGGAGAACTTCATACAATTGAAATAAATGAAGAGCATGCTGCTATTGCTAATAAATTTTTTAAAAAATCAAAATTTTCAAAAATTATTAAACAACATATTGGTGAAGCAAAAAATATTATAAATAAAATTGAAAAAAAATTCCAACTTGCTTTTATAGATGCTGATAAGGAAAACTATTCAAATTATTTTGACCTATTAATTGATAAAATTGATATTAATGGAATAATAGTTGCAGATAATGTTCTTTGGAGTGGAAAAGTAATAAAAGATGTAAAAGATCATGAAACACAAGAACTCGACAATTACAACAAGAAAATAGATAAGGACCCAAGGGTAGAAAACATTCTTTTATCTGTTAGAGATGGCTTAATGGTTTGTAGAAAGATATCAGATTAGAAATGATTGACTTTAATAATAGTAAAAATGCATTTGGTGACAAATCAGATTTTGATCTAAACCGAGCATTTTTTTTATTTCAAACCCTTAACTATCCAACAATTTCTAAATTTTTAACAGTTATTCTAAAAGTAATTTTATCACTAAGAATTCCAATAGATTTTTTAATAAAATTAACAATATTTAAGCAGTTTTGCGGAGGAGAAACAATTTCTGACAGCAGAAAAACTATTGACAAACTATGGAAATCATCCATTGGAACAATTTTAGATTATTCTGCTGAAGGACAAGAAAATGAAGACGATTTTAAAAATGTATTTGACGAGACATTAAAAGTTCTTGATATAGCAAAAGACAATCCCAAAATTCCATTTGTAGTTTTTAAACTAACAGGTTTAATTAAATTTAATATTCTTAAAAAACTTAGTAAAAAACAAGAACTTAATGAAAAAGAAAATGCAACTTTAATTAGATTCAACAAAAGACTTGATATTATCTGTAAAAAAGCAAAAAAAATTAACAAACCTATCTTTATTGATGCAGAAGAAAGTTGGATTCAAAATGGCATAGACAGTATAGTGTTTTCATTAATGAAACAATTTAATAAAGAAAAGGTGTTAATTTTCAATACTGTACAGATGTATCGTCATGATAGACTATCCTATTTAATGGATTTGTCACAAATTGCACAAAAAGAAGATTTTAAAATAGGATTAAAAATTGTAAGGGGAGCGTATCATCAAAAGGAAATTGAAAGAGCTTTAGAAAAAGGATATAAAATTCCAGTACATGAAAAAAAGTCTAATACAGATAAAGATTTTAATAATGCCTTAAAGTTTTGTATAGAGAATATTAATCATATTTCAATATGTTCTGGAACTCACAATATTGAAAGTTCAATGTATTTATTAAAATTAATGCAAGAGAAATTAATAAAAAATAATGACGACAGGATTTATTCTTCCCAACTTCTAGGCATGAGTGATAACATTTCATATAATCTCTCAAATGAAAATTATAATGTTAGCAAGTATGTTCCATATGGGCCAGTAAAAAAAGTAATTCCATACTTAATCAGAAGAGCTGAAGAAAATAGATCTATTTCAGGTCAAATGGGAAGAGAGCTAAAAAACATATTAGAAGAAAAGAGAAGAAGAAAGGCTAGTTAAAACAAACTTCTTTATATCCAATTTCATTAATACTTAATACCGTAACCTTTTCTTCAGAGTAGCAATATTCAAATAAAACTTCAAAATTTTTATCATTAATAAAATTCTCAATCATATAAATTTGACAAGGTTCTTTATCTTTTTCACTTTTTGAAAAATTAACCTTCCCACCTTCTAAGACATTCAATAGGGAAGATTTATCTAAGCTATAATAAACCAGCTGACATTCTGATTTAGCAGTGAAATTAGTTGAATCAGAATAAAGATGATAAATCACCCTTTTGTTAATATTAAAGTAATCAATGTATGCATAAAATGTTTCTTTCAATCTATTTTCAGGACCTAAAGACAGAAAGAAAATACTAATAAGAGCACCAAAACCAAATAAAACTAATCTTCTAATCATTTAATTACTTTTTTAACTTTAATAGTTCTTTTATTATCATTTAAAAATATTTCAATTTTAATATAATTAGTGGGCAACAAATCCATTAATCTCTCACTCCATTCAATAAAACAATATGAGGAACTATATATGTATTCTTCATAACCAATATCATAAATTTCCTCTTTACATGTAGTTCTATAAAAATCAAAGTGAAACACATCAATTTCTGACATACTTTTATATTGATTAATTATTGAAAAAGTAGGACTTGAAACAATATCCTTAACACCAAGCTTATCACAAAACTTTTTAATAAAAGTAGTTTTCCCAACTCCCATTTTTCCATAAAAGAGATATAATTTTAAATCAAATTTATTTAATAATTCTAAGGCAATATCATTAAGCTGAGATTCATCACTGACATTATATGTTAATTCCATTATTTAGGTTCCAATGTGATTATTGGTAAAAGCATTTCTTCTAGAGAAACTCCTCCATGTTGGTAAGTATTTTTATAAAAGTTTACAAATTTATTGTAATTGTTTTGATAAACGAAATATAAATCTTCTTTGGCAAAAATATATTTACTACTAATATTTTGTTTTGGCAGGAAAAATTTAGATGGATCATTCATTTCAAAAACATCATTTGAAATATAATTTAAATTTTTCCCATGTTTATATCTAAGATTAGGATTTACTTTTCTATCTCCAATTACCTTAGAAGGCTTATTTACATTAATAGTACCATGGTCCGTAGTAATAACCATTTTCGCACCTTGTTTGGCGATTTTTGAAATAATATCATTTAATGGGGAATGTTCAAACCAAGAAGCAGTTAAAGATCTATACGCAGAATCATCATCAGCAAGCTCTTTTATAACCTTCATTTCTGTTCTAGCGTGCGAAAGCATATCTACAAAATTGTATACAATAACATTCAAGTTATTATGTTTCATATTATCAATTTTATTGATAACTTTTCTCCCATAATCAATGTTTGTAATTTTTGTGTAAGATGACTTATTATTCTGAAGATGTAATCTTTTAATTTGATCCTTAAGAAAATCTTCTTCATACATATTTTTACCACCTTCATCTTCATCATTAAGCCATTTTTCAGGATATAAATTTTGTATCTCAGAAGGTCTTAAACCTGAAAAAATAGAATTTCTAGAATATTGTGTTGCGGTTGGTAAAATACTCATATACATACTATCATCAATTATCTTGAATTTTTGAAGTATCTTATCTTCAATGACCTTCCATTGATCATATCTTAAATTATCAATTAAAAGCAGATAAACTGGCGAAGATGAATTCAATAAAGGAAAAACCTTTTTTTCAAGCAAATTATGTGAAAGCAGTGGGCTTTCAATATCATTTATCCAATCTTGATAATTTCTAGAAACAAATCTAAAAAACTGCGAGTTTGCTTCACTTTTTTGCATGGAAATAATTTCATTAATGCTAGAATCATTAGATTTTGAAAGCTCTAGCTCCCAATAAATAATCTTCTTATAAACTTGATACCATTCTTTAAAAGATAAATTTGAAGATAGTTCAAGCGAAATATTCCTAAACTCTTGTTGATAGCCTTTTGTGATTTTTTCATCAACTAACCTACTTGACTCTAAATTTTTCTTGATTGTTAGTAAAATCTGATTTGGATTAACAGGTTTAATTAAATAATCTGAAATTCTTGAACCAATTGCTTCCTCCATAATACTTTCCTCTTCGCTTTTTGTAATCATAATTACTGGAATATTATGGTATTTGTCTTTTATAATATTAAGAGTTTCAAGACCTGATAAACCAGGCATGTTTTCATCTAAAAAAATAAGGTTAAAGTCATTTACTTCAATCAATTCTAAAGCCTCATCACCACTTTTAGCTGTAGTTAAATGATATCCTTTTGATTTTAAATAAATAATATGAGGTTTTAACAACTCTATTTCATCATCTACCCAAAGTATATTATTCATAATAAAATTTATTTTTACAAAAATTAAAAAAAAACATCTATTTTAGATTATGCATTCTAAAAAAAGAGCAAAAATTATAAATGACCCAATTTATGGATTCATAGAAGTAGATAAAGGTATAATAAATGATCTTATTAATCACAAATATTTTCAGAGATTAAGAAGAATATCCCAACTTGGTCTTTCATATTTAGTCTATCCAGGAGCACAACACACAAGGTTTCAACATGCTATTGGATCTCTTCACCTAATGAACAAAGCTCTTAATCAATTAGAAAATAAAGGACATAAAATAAGCAAGCAGGAGAAAGAAGGTGTAAAAATTGCAATATTACTTCACGATATTGGCCATTGCCCATTTTCTCATGCATTAGAAAGAACTATAGTAAGAGACATTAGTCACGAACAGCTAACCTTAATCTACATGCATAAACTAAACGAAGAGTTCAATGGAAAATTATCTTTAGCCATTAAAATATTTGAAAATAAATATGAAAGAAAATTTTTAAATCAATTAGTTTCTTCTCAACTCGACATGGACAGATTAGATTATTTGAAAAGAGATAGTTTTTTCACTGGTGTAACTGAAGGAAATATTGGTGTTGATAGAATTATAAGTATGCTTGATATTAAAGATGACAAATTAGTTATCGAAGAAAAAGGAATTTATTCAATTGAAAAATTTATAATTGCTAGAAGACTAATGTACTGGCAAGTATATTTACATAAAACTGTTTTATCAGCAGAAAATATGTTAATTCAAATTTTAAATAGAGCAAAATATATTCATGAAAATTCTAAAAAAATATATCTATCACCAGATTTAAAAAGATTTTTTGAAAATAGTTTCTCATTTGATGAATTTATAAAAGACGACTCAATATTAGAAAATTTTTCAAGACTAGATGATTATGAGATTTATGCTTGTTTAAAATACTGGATTAAAAATGAAGATTTTGTATTATCAAATTTATCGCAGAAGATTTTAGATAGAGATATCTTAAAAATTAAAATTCAAAAAACAAAATTTAACAAAAAAATAATTTCAAAATATAGATTAAATATGATGAAAAAAGAAAATATTAATTTAAACGAGTCAAAGTATTTTATTTTTTCTGACAAAGTTAGTAATAGCCTATATTCAATACATGAGTCAAATATTAAAATACTTTTCAAAGACGGAAATATAAAAGACTTATCATATTCATCAGATCAGTTTAATTTAAAAGTTCTTGCCAAAACAATAAATAAATATTTTTTGTGTTATCCTTCAGAATACTTAGTTGAATAAAGATGTTAAATTTGTATAATGAAACTTAATATTGAAGAAATTTCAAAAATTATTAATGGAAAAATCATAGGAGACTCAGAAATCACAATCTGTAGAATAGCTAATATTGAAAACTCAAAAAAAGGTGACATCTGCTTTATTTCTAACTCAAAGTATGAAAAATTCCTATACACTTCCAATGCATCTTGTATAATAGTAAATGATAGTTTAAAAATAGATAAGGAATTAGACATTACTATTATTACTGTTAATGACTCATACCTGGCATTAGCTAAATTAAGTAATTACATAAAAAATAGTGTAAAAACTAAAAATACTCATTCAGTTAATTCTGTAATTGGAACAACATCTAATATTTCTAAAAACACACATATTGGCCACTTCTCAATTATTGGTGAAAATTGTATAATTGAAGAAAATGTTAAGATTTATAATAATTGTGTTATTGGAAATAATGTAACAATAAAGAAAAATTCAACTATTTATTCTTTAGTAAGCATAAAAGACGATGTTGAAATTGGAGAAAATAATATTATTCACTCTGGGGCAATTATTGGATCAGATGGTTTTGGATTTGCACCAAGTGAAAACAATTTAAATAAAATTCAACATTTAGGAAATGTAATAACAATGAAAGATGTTGAAATAGGTTCTAATACAACAATCGATAAAGCTACACTAGGATCAACAATTATTAATAAAGGTGTGAAGCTTGACAATCAAATACAAATTGGACACAATGTTGAAATTGGAGAAAACACTGCAATTGCGGGACTAACTGCTGTTGCAGGATCAACTAAAATTGGTAAAAACTGTTTGATTGGCGGCCAGTGTGCTATCACGGGACACATTAAAATTGGTGATAATGTTAGAATAGCAGGAAATAGTGGAATTGGTGGAAATATTAAAGATAATCAGACTGTTCAAGGAATCTATGCATTTAACAAGCAAGATTTTCAAAGATCATACATCCATTTTAAAAGATTACCAAAATTAGCTGAAGAGTTTAATAAATTAAAAAAAGATTTAAGTAAGTAAATGAATCAAAAAACTATAGCCAAGGAAGTTAGTGTAAGCGGAATTGGAATTCATACTGCTGCAAAATCTACAATAACTCTATGTCCATCCAAAGAAAATAGTGGGGTTATTTTTCAAAGAGTTGATCTTGAAAGCAAGCCAACTGTTGAAGCAAAATTTAAGAACGTTTATTCAACAAATAGAAGTACAAATATTAAAGATGGTAATGCAGAAGTAAAAACAATAGAGCATTTACTTGCATCAATTTCTGCTTTTGGAATAGATAATCTATTAATTAAAATAAATAACATTGAAGTACCAATTTTAGATGGTTCATCAAAAACATTCACTAAAATATTAAAAGAATCTGGTTTTAAAATTCAGAAAATCAAAAAGAAGTTCTTCAAAATAAAAAGAAAAATATTCATAGATATAAAAGAAACAGGAGCTACATATCTAGTCGAACCTTCATCAAAAAAAAGCATAAATATCCAGCTAGATTATGATAAAAAAATTTTAAAAAATCAAATTGCTAAATTAGAAGATATTAATAACTTTGAAAATGAAATATCTTCATGCAGAACGTTTAGTTTTCTACGTGAAATAGAACCTTTAATTAAAAGTAACTTAATCAAAGGTGGAGATCTCAATAATTCAATTATTATTATTGACGATCATGCTGATGATGATATACAACAGTATTTAAATAAAAATTTTGGAAAAGAAAATTTAACATTTGAGATAGGTAAGTTATTAAATAAAAAAAAATTAAGATTTGATAATGAACCTGCACGACACAAATTACTTGATTTTATTGGAGACACATTCCTATTAGGTTTTGATCTTCAAGCGAAAATCACTTGTTTCAAACCAGGACACAAAAGTAATTTAGAATTTGTTAAAAAATTATGTAAAATTATGATTGAAGACAATAGAAAAAAAGCTCCAGAAATTAATTTTGATGAGAAGCCGTATTATGATTTAAATCAAATAAAAAAAATTCTCCCTCACAGAGAACCTTTCATTTTTATAGATGAAATAAGAGAATTAGGTGAAGAACATATTGTTGGAGTAAAATATGTAAAAAAGGAAGAAGAATATTTTAAAGGTCATTTTCCTGGAGAACCTGTAATGCCTGGTGTTTTGCAATTAGAAACAATGGCACAAACTGGTGGAGTTTTAATTTTAAGTACAGTAGAAAACCCTGAAGACTACTTAACATTCTTCATGAAAATTGACAACGCTAAATTTAAGAAAAAAGTAACTCCGGGAGATGTAATAGTGTTTAGCTTAAATCTTATTTCACCGATTAGAAGAGGACTTTGTCACATGCATGGAAAGGGCTTTGTAAATGGTGAAATTGTAGTTGAAGCTGACCTTCTAGCTCAAATTGCTAAAAAATAAATAATGCACAGATCTCTTTCATATATTGACCCTCAAGCTAAGATAGCTAAAAATGTTGTTGTTGAAGCCTTTGTTACTATCGAAAAAAATGTTGAAATAGGTAGTGGAACTTGGATAGGGTCAAACGTAACGATTATGGAGGGAGCAAGAATTGGAGAAAATTGCGAAATTTTTCCTGGCGCTGTAATTTCCGCAATTCCACAAGATTTAAAGTTTAATGGAGAGGACTCTTTAGCAATAATTGGAGATAATACTATCGTAAGAGAATGCGCAACAATAAATAGAGGAACTAAAGCAACGGGAAAAACAATAGTTGGTAATAACTGTCTAATTATGGCCTATGCTCATATTGCCCACGATTGTGTAATTGGAAATAACGCAATAATAGTTAATAATGTTGCTTTAGGTGGCCATGTTGAAATTGGAGAAAATGCTATTATTGGTGGACTAACAGCAGTACATCAGTTTATAAAAATTGGAAAACACTGCATGGTTTCTGGAGGATCATTGGTTAGAAAAGATATTCCACCCTATGTAAAAGCAGGAAGAGAACCATTATCTTTTACAGGAATAAACTCGATAGGTTTAAGAAGAAAAAAATTTTCAGAAGAAGAAATTACTGAAATTCAAAATATATATAGAATTTTATATCAAAAAGGAAATAACAACACTCAAGCAATAAATAAAATTGAAATAGATTTTAAGATATCAGAAATTAGAGATGAAATAATATCTTTTGTTAGAAATTCAGGAAGAGGAATAATGAGAGGATATAATCAAAAATAGTAAATATGGCAACAACTGCAGATTTTAGAAATGGTTTATGTATACAATTTAATGGTGATCCCTGGAAAATTGAAAAATTCCAACATGTTAAGCCAGGTAAAGGACCTGCTTTTGTCAGAACTAAAATAAGAAATCTTAACACAGGACGATTATTAGAAAACACTTTTACTTCCGGAGTAAAAATTGACATTATTAGAATAGAAAACCGAAAATATCAATATTTATATTCAGAAGGAAATGATTATCATTTAATGAATTTAGATAATTATGAGCAAATCACCCTTCAGAAAGAGTTTATTGAAAATTGTAAATTTTTAAAGGAAGGTGAGAATGTAGAAGTTTTATTTCATGCAGACCAAGGTTTACCTTTATCCGCCTCTCTCCCATCACATATTACACTTGTAATTGAACACACAGAGCCAGGAATAAAAGGCAATACAGCAACAAATACATTTAAACCAGCAACAACAGAAACTGGTGCTTCAATTCAAGTTCCATTATTTATTAACGAAGGAGATAAAATAAAAATTGATACAGAAAAAGGTGCATATATTGAAAGAGTAAAGGAATAATATTAAATAATGAAAAAACATAACTTTAGTGCTGGGCCATGTATTTTACCAAACGAAGTTTTAGAAGAGGCTTCAAAAGCAATTTTAAATTTCAATAATGATAACCTATCGCTAATAGAAATTTCTCATAGAAGTAAACCATTTGTGGAAGTTTTGGATGAAGCAAAGCAATTAGTCAAAGAACTATTAGCTGTTCCTGATAATTATTCAATTTTATTTCTTCAAGGTGGAGCAAGTCTTGAATTTTTAATGGTCCCATTTAATTTGTTATCAAAAAATGGTATATGTGCTTATATAAATACTGGCACATGGTCAAAAAAAGCGATAAAAGAAGCAAAAAATTTAGGAGAAACAAAAGTGATTGCAGATTCTTCTGACAAAAACTATTCTTATATTCCAGAGAATATTGTAATAACTGAAGATTTTGACTATGTACATTTAACATCGAATAATACTATTTTCGGAACTCAATTTAAATCTTTTCCAGAAACTAGTTCAGATTTAGTTTGTGATATGTCATCTGATATTTTTAGCAGGAAAATTGATATAAGTAAATTCGGATTGATTTATGCAGGAGCACAAAAAAATATGGGTCCAGCTGGTACTACTTTAGTAATTATAAAGAATGATATTTTGGGTAAAACTGGTAGAGATATCCCAACAATGTTAGATTACAAAACTCATATTGATAAAGATAGCATGTTTAATACCCCTCCTGTATTCCCAATATATGTTTCAATGCTAACTCTAAGGTGGTTAAAAGAAAAAGGTGGAGTTGAATATATTGAGAAAATTAATAATAATAAATCTAAAATATTATATGAAGAAATAGATAGAAATACTCTATTCTATGGCATTGTTAATAAGGAGGATAGGTCAAATATGAATGTTACATTTAATTTACATAACAATAATTTATCAAAGGAATTTGACATACTCTGTCATAAAAATGGAATTAATGGTCTAAAAGGTCATAGATCAGTTGGCGGGTACAGGGCATCGTTATATAATGCACTACATATAAAAAGCGTTGAATTTTTAATAGAACTGATGAAAAAATTTGAAGAAAAAAATAATGATTAAGATACTTGCAAATGATGGAATTTCAAAAGCTGGAATAGAAAAGTTAGAAACAAACGGATTTTATTTAAGCACAACAAATATTCCTCAAGAAAAATTAATTAGTGAAATTAATGAAAAAAAGTATGATGTTGTTTTAGTAAGAAGCGCAACTAAAATTAGGAAAGATATCATTGACCAATGTCCAAGCTTAAAGATTATTGGACGTGGTGGTGTTGGAATGGATAATATTGATGTTGATTATGCTAAGGAAAGTGGTAAAAGTGTAATCAATACACCAGCTGCATCCTCATCTTCAGTTGCAGAACTTGTATTTGCACATCTATTTAGTATGGTGAGATTTTTATATAGTGCTAATAGAAGAATGCCTATTGAAGGTGATACAAATTTTAAAGGTCTAAAAAAGTCATATTCAGCAGGTAAAGAACTTCAGAAAAGAACACTTGGAATTATTGGGTTTGGAAGAATTGGTCAAGAAGTAGCTAAAAGAGCTATTGGTTTGGGCATGAGAGTGCTAGCTCATGACAAATTTATAAATGAAGCAAACATTAGCCTAAATTTCTTTAACGGAGATAAAAAAACATTTACAATTGAAACTATTGAAATAGATGAGTTATTAAAACAGTCTGATTTTGTAACGTTACATGTTCCAAAAATTGGTGATGAACCTCTTATAAGTGCTGAAAAAATTGGTTTAATGAAAAATGGAAGTGGACTAATTAATACCTCTAGAGGTGGTCTGGTTGATGAAACTGCTTTAATGTTTGCATTAGATAAAGAAAAACTAGCATATGCAGGCTTAGATGTTTATGAAAATGAACCAAGCCCCAGCATACATTTACTAATGCATAATGCTATTTCTATGACGCCACATATTGGTGCAGCAACAAATGAAGCTCAAGACAGAATAGGAATAGAACTTGCTGACCAAATAATTTCATTTTTTAAAAAATAAATGGCAATCTTTAAGCCTTTTAAAGCTGTTAGACCCTCAAGAGATAAAGTTGGCTTATTTGCAACTAGAACATATCTTAGCTATTCCAAAAAAGTATTAAAAGATAAACTTGAAAACAATCCTTATACATTCTTACAAATAATAAACCCTGAATTTGAAAAAAACAAGAAAATTCAAACAAAAAAAAATTATAATTTAATTAAAGAAAAATATCTAAAATTTTTAAATAATAAAATTATATCAAAAGATAAAAAATCATCATTTTACCTTTATCAATTAACCGAAAAAAATATTAATTACACAGGAATTATAGGCGCAACATCTTCTCAAGAATATTTAGATGGAACTATAAAAAAACATGAAAAAACAATAAGCAAAAGAGAAAAATTATTTTCAGAATATTTGAGCTTGACAGGCTTTAATGCAGACCCAGTATTATTAACATATAAATCAAACAAAGAAATACAAAAAATTATCAGCACTGTACAAAAAGAGAGAGCAGAATATGAATTTACAACATCAGATAAAATATCTCATAAACTTTGGTTAATTTCTAGTAAAGAAGAAATTCAAAATATTTCTAAAAAGTTTGAATCTATCAAATCACTTTATATTGCCGATGGACATCACCGTAGCGCATCATCAGCTCGATTAAATACTTCTAAAAATTCAAATTATTTTATGAGTATGCTTATTGATGAGGAACAATTAAATGTATTTAGTTTTAATAGGGTTATTAAAAATACTATTAATATCAATGAGATTGATTTAATAAATAAACTAAACGAAGTTTTTGTAGTCAAAAATGTTCGGAAAATAGAATTTAACTCAGATATTAAAAATGAAATTTTACTAATAACAAAAAGTAATTCCTACAGCTTAACTCCCAAAAAAGGAACTTATGATAATGACTTGTTATCTATTTTACCTACATCCATTTTATCAAACAATATTTTAAAACCAATATTTAAAATGGATGATAACAGCAAAGAAATCAATTATATAAGTGGTAAAACATCAAATAATGAAATTTTTAGAA
Source organism: Flavobacteriales bacterium (assembly GCA_028122735.1). Taxonomy (GTDB): domain Bacteria; phylum Bacteroidota; class Bacteroidia; order Flavobacteriales; family BACL11. The sequence continues at coordinate 34,743 of JAOHSR010000006.1, read as the reverse complement.
TTATAAATGAATCTATAAACAGCTTGGCTTTTATTTTAAAACCAACTAATTTTAATGACATTAAAGAAATCTCTGATAATTGTTTAGTATTACCCCCAAAAAGTACTTATATAGAACCAAAATTAAGGTCTGGAATAACAATATTTGAATTAGATAAAAATGAGCCTTAATAATAGTTTAAATACCATAAAAGATGAAATTGACAAGAAAGCTAAAATAGTTGTAGTTTCAAAAACAAGATCAAAGAAAGAAATATTAGATATTTATAATAAGGATCATAGAGATTTTGGAGAAAATAAAGTTCAAGAAATATTAGAAAAACATGAAAAACTTCCTGAAGATATTAGATGGCATTTTATAGGGCATTTACAGACAAATAAAGTTAAATATATTGTTCCTTTTATTTCATTAATTCATTCAGTTGATTCTCTTAAATTATTAAAAGAAATAAATAAAAGAGCTAAAGTTAAAAATAAAGTCGTCAATTGTTTAATTCAGGTCAAAATAGCAAATGAAGAAAATAAATATGGCTTTAAAATTAATGAAATTAGTGATGTTTTGAGTTATGCATCAGAACTAGAACATATATTAATAAAGGGATTAATGGGAATGGCTACAAATACAGACAATAATAATTTAATTAGTAAAGAATTTAAATTATTAAATACGGAGTTTAAAAGATATAAATCTGAAATTTTCAACGTATTATCTATGGGTATGAGCAATGATTATAAATTAGCAATCGATAATAAAAGTAATTTGATAAGGCTCGGAAGTATTATATTTGGAGGAAGAAAATAATTATGAAAAAAAAAATATTTACAGCTAACGCTCCTGCAGCAATTGGTCCATATAGTCAAGCTATTTTAAGTAATGAAACTTTATATTGTTCTGGACAAATTGCTCTTGATATAGATGGCAACTTACACAACAGCAATATTGAAGATGAAACATTTCAAATATTTAAAAATATAAATGCAATTCTTAATGAAGTAAATATGACTTTTGAAAACATTGTTAAATCAACAATTTTTCTAAAAAATATGGATGATTTCTCTACTGTAAACACTATTTATGCAAAGTATTTCAAATCTAATCCACCCGCTAGAGAAACTGTTGAGGTTTCAAGATTACCAAAAAATGTTAACATTGAAATATCTGTAATTGCCGTAAAGTAATGGATCTTTATTCAGAAATTCTTCAACAAAACCCAAATGCGCTTAGTAAAGCAATAACTCTTGCTGAAAGCAATTTAGAATCAGATCAAAAAGTAAGCCAAAGTCTAATATCAAAATTTGAAAAAAATAATAATTCTATAAGGATTGGAATAACAGGTATTCCAGGTGTTGGAAAGAGTACATTTATTGAAAAATTTGGACAAACTTTCTTAGATCAGAAGAAAAAGATTGCAATTTTAGCTATTGATCCATCAAGTGAAAAATCACAAGGCAGTATTTTAGGAGATAAGAGTAGAATGAATGAACTATCTGCTAACAAAAATGTTTTTATTAGACCTAGCTCAAATAGTGGAGATTTAGGTGGTGTATCAAATAAGACAAAAGATTGTATTTTATTATGTGAAGCTGCTGGTTTTGATATTATAATTATAGAAACTGTAGGCGTTGGTCAGTCTGAAACAACAGTTAGTAAATTAGTTGATATTATGCTATTATTAACTATTACTGGAGCTGGAGATCAATTACAAGGCATAAAAAGAGGTATTATTGAATTGGCTCACCTAATAATTGTAACAAAGGATGATGGTGACAATAAAATAAGAACAAAAGAAGCTGTTCTAGAATATAAAAATACAACCTCAATAAATGCTCCAATTGACGATTATTGGATACCAAAGGTTGTTAAATGTTCAGCTCTAGAAAACACAGGTATTATTGAGATAAATAAATTGACTGATCAATTTATTTCAAATGCTAAATCTGATAATTACTTTGGAGATAAAAGAATACATCAAGAAAAATTCTGGATACATAAAATTATTAAAGAGGAAATCGGAAATAGAAAATTTAAGATGTTAGTTTCAGAAAACAGACTTTATAAAATAGAAAAAGAAGTAATTGATTGTAAAAAAAATATTTATCAAATTATAAAAACTCTTTAATATAAGAGATGTTTGTTTTTTTCTTTTATCCACTTGGATTGACTTTTATATTTTACATAATATATTTTAATATCAGCTTGTGATGCATATTCACAATAATATATTTTTTTATCTGCTTGACTTTTATATTTCACATAAAACCAATTACCATCATTTTTACCGGCCTGCGAAGCATAATCAACTTTATACACCAATAAATCTGCTTGACTTTTATAATTAACAACAAATACTTTCACATCAGCTTGGCTTTCATATTCTACAGCATAAATCTTTTGCGCATTGGAATTAACTGCAAACAGCAAAAAAGAAAGAATAAAAATTAAATATATTTTCATTATAATTCAAATAATTATTTAATGTACATAAAAATATAAATTATTTCAATATTATTATATTTGCGTCCCTAGAATTTTAGCAATGAATAAAGTCTCAGACAGAATAAATAGATTAGCCGAAAGTGCCACATTAGCTATGGCTAGAATGAGTAGAGAATTAAAAGTATTAGGAAAAGATGTAATAGCTTTAAGTCTAGGTGAACCTGATTTTAATACGCCCGAATTCATAAAAGATGCAGCAAAAGACGCAATTAACAATAACTTTTCACACTATACTCCAGTTGCTGGTCTTGATGAATTAAGAATTTCTATATCAGAAAAATTTAAGAGAGACAACAATTTAGAATATACAAAAGAGCAAATTGTTGTTTCTACAGGTGCAAAGCAATCATTAGCAAATGTATGCTTAAGTCTACTTAACCCCGGAGATGAAGTTCTACTTCCTTGTCCTTTTTGGGTCTCTTATTCTGAAATTATAAAACTCGCTGAAGGAATTCCTGTAGAAATCTCATCTAGTGTTAAGAATAACTTTAAAATAACTGCTGATCAGATTGAAGAAGCAATAACAGAAAAAACAAAAATGTTTATGTTTAGCTCTCCGTGTAATCCAAGTGGATCGGTTTATACTGAAGCTGAGTTAAGAGATATTGCAAAGGTATTTGAAAAATACCCAAACATATTTATCGTTTCAGATGAAATATATGAACATATAAATTTTACAAACGAACATTTTAGTATTGGCAGAATAGAAAGCGTAAAAGAAAGGGTTATTACCGTTAATGGAGTTTCCAAAGGTTTTGCTATGACAGGATGGAGAGTAGGTTTTATAGGAGCCCCATTATGGATTGCAAAGGCATGTAATAAAATTCAAGGACAAGTTACATCTGCAACATGCGCAGTTGCACAAAAAGCTACAGAAGAAGCTATGAAGTCAGATCCAAAATCTTCAACTTCTCATATGAAAGATTCATTTTTAAAAAGAAGAGATTTATTACTTTCTGAACTAAATAATATTGAAGGAATTAAAACTAATATTCCTGATGGAGCGTTTTATATTTTTCCTGATGTATCATACTATTTTGGCAAATCAGATGGAGAAACAATAATTTCTAATGCAAATGATTTATGCATGTATTTATTAAATAATTGTTATGTTGCATTAGTTTCAGGTGCTCCTTTTGGAAATCCTGAATGTGTTAGAATTTCATACGCAGCATCTGAAGAGAAATTATTAGAAGCTTCAAAAAGAATTAAAAATCAACTTGCAAATCTCAAATAATAATGAATCTCACAAAATACTTTCATGATTTTAAATCTAAAAGAATTTTAATAGTTGGAGATGCTATTATTGACACATATTTATGGGGAGAAATTCACAGAATGTCTCCTGAGGCTCCTGTTCCTGTTGTTGATGTTGCAGTTAATCAAAACGATAGCAGATTAGGTGGAGCTGCTAATGTTGCCCTAAATTTAAAAGAATTAGGAGCCGAATCTATTTTATGTACCGTAATTGGAAATGATAATAGAGGAATAATATTTGAACAGTTAATGCAAGAGCAAGGTTTATCTTTAGAAGGAATGTTAATTTCTAATGGACGAAAAACCACTACTAAAACAAGAGTTATCGCAGATAATAAACATCAATTAAGAATTGATGAAGAAGACACCTACCCTATTAAAGTTGAAAATCAATTTTATAATTTAATAGAAAAGTTAACTCACAATATTGATGCAATAATTTTACAAGATTATAACAAAGGTGTTTTAACTGAAACTATAATTGAAAAGATTATATCTCTTGCAAATAGCAAAAATATCCCCACAGTTGTAGATCCAAAAAAGCAAAACTTCTTATCGTATAAAGAATGTACATTATTTAAGCCAAACTTAAAAGAGATAAATGAAGGCCTAAATACAAATCCTGACATCAATAACTTCAGTGAAATAGAGGAGACTACTTCAAAATTAAGAAAGATAATTTCTGCAAAAGCTATTTTGTTAACTCTGTCAAATAAAGGAATTTTCTTAAATACAAGAAACGGTTCCAAACTAAAAGAATCTACAACATCAAATGTAATAGATGTATCAGGAGCTGGAGACACCGTGGTTTCTGTAGCAGCAATGTGTTTGGCATGCAATATAAATTTTGAAGAACTTGCAATACTTTCTAATATAGCTGGAGGAATAGTTTGTGAAAAGGTTGGAGTTGTTCCAATAACTAATAAAGAATTACTAGATAGAGCCAAAAAGCTACTTAATGTCTAAACCCTCAATTAAACCTTACAATTCATTACAAAGTAAAAAGGATCAAGTTAAACATATGTTTAATATGATTGCTTCAAAATATGATGTTCTAAACCATACTTTATCTTTAGGCATGGATTATGTTTGGAGAAAAAAAGCTATAAAGAAAATATTAAACAATCCAAAAGAAATACTTGACATAGCAACTGGAACTGCTGACTTTGCAATCTCTGCAGCAAAATACACTGAAGCAAACATTACTGGAATTGATATTTCTGATCAAATGATACATGTTGGTAACAAAAAAATTCAACAAAAAAAACTAAATAATAGAATAAAGTTAAGTATTGAAGATTCTGAAAACTTACCATTTCTCGATAATAGTTATGATGCAATAACTGCTGGTTTTGGAGTTAGAAATTTTGAAAATTTAGAAAAAGGATTAAGTGAAATATATAGAGTGGTGAAAAAAGATGGATACGTAGTAATATTAGAACCTTCAACCCCAAAAGTATTTCCTTTAAAACAAGTTTTCACAATTTATTTTCAAAAAATACTTCCTTTTATAGGAAGTTTAGTTTCAAAAGATAAAAGTGCATACTCCTACTTACCAAACTCTGTAAAAAGCTTTCCTGATGGAGTTGATTTTCTTGAGATTTTAAATAAACAAGGTTTTTCTAAAACCAATTATCATCCTTTAAGCTTTGGTATTGTTTCTATGTATGTAGCAATAAAATAATTTTGTTAACGTTTCAAGGAAAATGAATTATTTCATCAAATATTTACTGGTTGCTCTTTTAACAATTCCATCACTAGCAAATGCTCAAAGACATAAAAAGCCACAAAATTTAGCTAGATATGATTTCAAAAAAATTCATTTTGGTTTTTCTCTTGGAATTAATGCATTAAATTTTAACATTAATAAAAACGACTATTTTCTAGATAATGATAGCCTACTGTCAATGTTGTCACAAGATCAAAAAGGCTTTAATCTTGGAATTGTCTCTAACTTAAGACTTGGAAAATACACTGATCTAAGATTTATACCAACTTTAGTCTTTGGAGAAAGAATTTTAAATTATCAATTTACTGATCAAAATAATAATTCATTAAAAAGCAAGAGGATAGAATCTACATTAATTGACTTTCCTATTTCATTAAAATATAAGTCTGAGCGTTACAACAACTTTAGAACCTATGTGATGTGTGGTGTAAAATATAGTTTAGATATTGCCTCACAATCAACAATTGATGATGAGGGACAAGAATTAGTAAAATTAAATAATCACGATATTATGATAGAAGGAGGTTTTGGTATTGATTTTTATCTTCAATACTTTAAGTTCTCTCCTCAAATTAAAATATCTCATGGAATAATAAATATTTTATCTAAAGATAAAACAGTATACACCCAAACAATTAACAATCTCAAAACAAGCGGATGGATGTTATCTTTTACTTTTGAATAATTTTAGGATAATTGATATAATATAATACTTGTTGCAATAGCAGCATTTAGTGACTCCCCACTACCTGAAATATTTTCTATTTTAACTTCCTCATCAACAAATTTCATTAGATCATCAGAAATACCATGAGATTCACAGCCTACAATTAGAAAATTATCCTTATTAATTTTTAGATTTTTTAAATTTCTACCATTTAAAGTTGCTGCAAAAGTTTGTGGTTTGTTATTAATGCTAACAAAAAAATCTGTAAGATTACAATAGTGAACATTAACTCTAAAAATTGAACCCATTGTAGATTGAATTGTTTTATTATTATAAATATCTACTGTATTTTTAGAACAAATTATATTTCTAACGTTAAACCAATCACAAGATCTTATAATAGTTCCAAGGTTTCCAGGATCGTTTATGGAATCTAAAATTAAAGTAGTACCAGAAAGATTAAAGTAATTGAGTTCATTTGAAAACATCTCAACTAATGCAAATACATTATTTGGGTTTTTTAAGCTACTAATTTTAGATAATTCATCATAAGAAATCTTTTTAAGATCAATTAAATCTAATTTTGAAAAATTATTTTCGTACCACTCTTTTGTAGCATATATTTTTTTGATTTTGTAATTAGAACTTAGAAGCTCATTGACCATCTTTTCTCCCTCTACAATAAACAATAATTCTCTTAATCTATTTTTTTTAGAACTAAGAGATTTAATTAACTTGATTTCGTTTTTACTTATCATAATTTTTGTTAAAATCAATTATAAGAAATTATTATAAAAAAAGTGTGTCATTTATAACAATATTCTAATTTTGTCTTAAACATTAATTAATATAAAATGACAAAATTTCAAAGTGGTGTTCTTACAGGAAAATATGTACAAGATGTATTCACAGATGCTAAAAATAATCTTTACGCACTTCCAGCAGTAAATGTAACAAATACTAGTACAGTAAACTCTGTTATTGAAGCTGCTGTTGAAGCTAATTCACCTGTTATTATTCAATTTTCTGCTGGTGGTTGTCAATTTTTTGCCGGAAAAAGTTTAAATAATGAAAATCAGACAGCTGCAATTGCCGGAGGAATTTCTGGAGCTATTCATGTTCATAATATGGCAAAGGCATACAATGCAAGTGTTATTCTGCACACAGATCATTGTGCAAGAAAACTACTTCCTTGGATTGATGGATTGCTAGATGCTGGCGAAGATTTTTACGAAAAAAATGGAATTCCACTATACAGTTCTCACATGATAGATTTATCAGATGAGCCAATTGCAGATAATATTGAAACATGTAAAAAGTATCTTCAAAGGATGAGTAAGATAGGAATGACACTTGAAATTGAATTGGGTGTTACAGGAGGTGAGGAAGATGGTGTTGATAATACAAATATAGATAGTAGCAAACTTTATACCCAACCAGAAGAAGTTGCATATGCATATGAGGAATTAATGAAGATAAGTGATAAATTTACCATAGCTGCTGCATTTGGAAATGTTCATGGAGTGTACAAACCAGGAAATGTTAAGTTAACTCCCGTAATATTAGATAATTCTCAAAAATATGTTCAGAGTAAATTTAATACTGAAGAAAAACCAATCAATTTTGTTTTTCATGGTGGATCAGGATCTTCATTTGAAGAAATTAGAGAAGCTATTTCATATGGAGCAATAAAAATGAATATAGACACTGACCTTCAGTGGGGGTTTACTATTGGAATTAGAGATTATTTTAAAAAATTTGAAGATTACTTAAAAGAACAGATTGGAAATCCTGAAGGATCAGACATTCCAAACAAAAAATACTATGATCCAAGAAAATGGATAAGAGAAGGAGAATTAACATTTAAAAATAGACTTTTACAATCTTTCAAAGATTTAAATAACATAGATAGAAATAAATAGAGATGGATTGGTTTAAAAGAATCAAAGATGGTATTACTACCAAAACTGATCAAAAAAAAGAAATAGCTGATGGTCTATGGATTAAATGTCCTAAATGTAAATCTATCTTTACAAATGATGAGTTTGTAGAAAATCTGTCTGTCTGTAAAAACTGTGATTATCATCACAGAATTGGTTCTAAAGAATATTTTAAAATTCTCTTTGACAACAATAAATTCAAAGAATTGGATGCTAATCTAAATTCTGCAGACCCATTAAAGTTTGAAGACACTAAAAAATATTCAGACCGTTTAAAAGTTATGCAAAAGAAAACCGGACTAAAAGATGCTATTAGAACAGGTTTTGGAAAAATGAATAAAGAAAATATTGTAATTGCCTCAATGGATTTCACATTTATTGGAGGATCTATGGGTTCTGTTGTAGGGGAGAAAATTGCGCGTGCCGTTGACTTTGCAAATAAAAAAAAATGTCCTATAATAATCATATCCAAGTCTGGTGGTGCAAGAATGATGGAAGCTGCAATTTCATTAATGCAGCTTGCCAAAACTTCGGCAAAACTAGCACAACTTGATGAAAATGGCATTCCATATATTTCTCTATTAACTGACCCTACATTTGGTGGTGCTACTGCATCATTTTCTATGCTAGGAGATTTAAACATTGCAGAACCAAATGCATTGATTGGTTTTGCTGGCCCTAGAGTAGTAAAAGAAACTATAGGAAAAGATTTACCAGATGGGTTTCAAACATCAGAATTTCTTAAAGAACATGGCTTTATTGACCTAATAGTTCACAGAAAAAATTTAAAAGAAAAACTAAGTCAATTATTAAGAATGATGAAATAGTAATTATTTACTATAATTAATCATGTATAACTGAAAACTTTTACTAAATTTGCAGCCCAAATTAGATATTGACAACAATAAATATAATGAGTACAATAAACAAACAAGAAATTTTCAAAAATCACGGTAGTAATGAAAAAGATACTGGCTCTGTTTACAGCCAAGTAGCCTTATTTACTTCAAGAATTAAACACCTAACAGATCATCTGAAAAACAATCATAAAGATTATGGCACTCAGAAATCACTACAAATAATGGTAGGTAAAAGAAGAAAATTACTTGACTATCTAATGAATAAAGATATTGTCAAATACAGAGAACTTGTAAAAGATCTAGGTTTAAGAAGATAACATCCAACCAAAATGAAGGCAATTTCTATTGCCTTCTTTATTTTATACACAAAAATTACAATGATAAAAGAAGAAAAAGAAATAATTAAGTTAGATGATGGAAGAGAAATCACTCTAACGACAGGAAAATTAGCAAAACAAGCTCATGGATCAGTTGAAGTTAGAATGGGTAAAACACATTTACTAGCTACAGTAGTATCAAGCTTTGAAGCTAGAGAAGGAGTAGATTTTTTACCATTAACAGTTGACTACAGAGAGAAATTTTCAGCTGATGGAAGATTCCCAGGTGGATTCTTAAAAAGAGAAGCTAGACCAACAGATCAAGAAATATTAGTTATGAGGTTAGTAGATAGAATATTGAGACCAATGTTCCCAAGTGATTATCATGCTGAAGTTCAAATCATGATATCGTTAAATTCTCATGATGAAAACGTTAAGCCAGATGCACTTGCAGCATTAGCTGCTTCAACTGCAATAGCAATTTCTGATATTCCATTTAACGGACCAATTTCAGAATGTAGAGTAGCAAGAATTGATGGTAACTTCATGATTAATCCATCATCTGAACAATTAGCAAATGCTGATATTGACCTTATGGTTGGTGCATCTGCCGATAGTGTAGCTATGGTAGAAGGTGAAATGAATGAAGTTTCAGAGGCTGAAATGATTGAAGCAATAAAAATCGGACACGAAGCAATCAAAGTACAATGTGCTGCACAGCTAAAATTAGCTGAAAAAGTAAGTGCAACATCTGAGAAAAGAGAATATTGCCATGAAACACATGATGAAGATTTAAAAGAAAGAATTAAGAAAGAAACTTATGATGCTGTATATGCAGTTGCTGCCGAAGGTTTAGGAAAAGATGAAAGATCAACTAAATTTAAATCAGTTAAAGCTGATTGGATTGCTACCCTTAATGAAGAAGAAGCAGAAAAATATGATTCCAAATTAATTGGTGTTTACTATCACGATGTTGAAAAGGAAGCAGTGAGAAACTTAGTTCTAACTGAAAGACGAAGATTAGATGGTAGAGAAACAGCACAAATTAGACCAATTTGGTGTGAAGTAGATTACTTAGCATCACCTCATGGATCTGCGGTTTTTACAAGAGGAGAAACTCAATCACTCACTACTGTAACATTAGGTTCAGCTACTGATGTTAATAGACTAGATGGTGTTACTCATCAAGGATCAGAAAGTTTTTACCTACACTATAACTTCCCTCCTTTTTCTACTGGAGAAGCTAGAATGAAATTTAGTGTTAGCAGAAGAGAAATTGGGCATGGTAACTTAGCACAAAGAGCTCTTAAAAAAATGATTCCAGCTGATAACCCATACACTGTAAGGATTGTTTCTGATATTTTAGAATCTAATGGTTCATCTTCCATGGCAACTGTTTGTGCTGGAACTATGGCACTTATGGATGCTGGAGTAAAAATTATAAAGCCAGTCTCTGGTATAGCAATGGGATTAATTTCTGACGAAAAAGATCCTAATAACTATGCAGTTCTTTCAGATATTTTAGGTGATGAAGATCATTTAGGAGATATGGACTTTAAAGTTTGTGGAACCGCTGATGGTATTACTGCTTGTCAAATGGATATCAAGGTTCAAGGTTTATCTTATGAAATTTTAGATAAAGCTTTAAATCAAGCTAGAGATGGAAGATTACATATTCTAGAAAAAATTGTTGATGCTATTTCAGAACCTAGAGTACAATTAAAACCTCAAACTCCAAAAATCATAAAACTTGAAGTACCTAAATCAACAATTGGTGGTATAATTGGGCCTGGAGGTAAAATAATTCAAGAAATGCAAGCAACTACTGAAACAGTAATATCTATTGAGGAAGTTGATGATAAAGGTGTTGTGGAGATTTTAGGTACTGATCAAGAAAAAATTGATTTAGCAATTGAAAAGATTAGATCTATTGCATTCATTCCTGAAAAAGGCAAAACTTACAAAGGAAAAGTTAAATCAATAATGCCTTATGGTGCATTTATTGGTATTTCATCAAACACTGATGGATTACTTCATGTATCAGAAATAGCATGGGAAAGAGTAGAAAATGTTGAAGATGTTTTAAAAGAAGGTCAAGAAATTGAAGTTAAATTAATTGATATCGATGAAAGAAGTGGTAAATTGAAACTTTCTAGAAAAGTTCTTTTACCAAAACCTGAAAAAAAATAATTTATTTTATTTTTAATTTTTAATAAATAAAAAAATATGAGACAACTTAAAATTACAAAGCAGGTAACTAATAGAGAAACAGCTTCATTAGATAAATATTTGCAGGAAATTGGTAGAGTAGATCTTATTACTGCTGAAGAGGAAGTAGAGTTAGCACAAAAGATTAAAGCTGGTGATGAAAAAGCACTAGATAAGATGACAAAAGCCAATTTACGTTTTGTAGTTTCAGTTGCCAAACAATATCAGAATCAAGGTCTTACACTACCTGACTTAATTAATGAAGGAAATCTTGGGTTAATAAAAGCAGCAAAGAGATTTGACGAAACAAGAGGATTTAAGTTTATATCCTATGCTGTTTGGTGGATTAGACAATCGATACTTCAAGCTTTAGCTGAACAATCTAGAATTGTAAGATTACCACTTAATAAAATTGGTTCAATAAATAAAATTAATAAAGCTTACGCTCAACTAGAACAAAAATTTGAGAGACCTCCTACAGCTGAAGAAATTGCTGAACTAGTAGATTTATCACTAACAGAAGTTAAACAATCATTAAAAAATACTGGTAGACACGTTTCTATGGATGCTCCACTTATTGAAGGAGAAGATAGTAATCTATACGATGTAATGGGAAGTGATGAAAGTCCAAGTCCTGACACTCAATTAATGCTAGAATCATTAAGAGAAGAAATTAGAAGAGCTCTTGACACATTAACTCCAAGAGAAGCTGATGTTGTTTCATCTTATTTTGGATTAAATGCGGGACATGCAATGACTCTTGAAGAAATTGGGGAGAAATTTGATCTTACAAGAGAAAGAGTGAGACAAATAAAAGAGAAAGCCGTGAGAAGATTAAAACACACAACTCGAAGCAAGATTTTGAAAACTTATTTAGGATAATTTAAAGAGGACAAATGTCCTCTTTTTTTTTTATTTTTATATTATGAGTCATTTAATAGCACCATCAATGTTAGCAGCAGATTTCGGTAATCTGCAAAGAGATTGTGAAATGGTAAATAATAGTGATGCTGATTGGTTTCATATAGATGTAATGGATGGACATTTTGTTCCAAATATCTCATACGGAATGCCTGTGATAAAAGCAATAAAGAAACATGCCACCAAGCCATTAGATGTTCATCTAATGATTGAAAAACCTGAAAGATTTATTGAAGAATTCGCTAATGTTGGAGCAGATATCATAACCGTACATTATGAATCAACAGTTCATCTTGACAGAACATTAGCTCAAATTAATGATGCAGGCTGTAAAGCCGGCGTAGTATTAAATTTAACTACACCAGTTAGTGTACTAGAAGATATTCTTCCCAAATGTTATATGGTATTGATAATGTCTATAAATCCAGGTTTTGGAGGGCAAAAACTTGAGGATGTTACATATGACAAAGTTAAAAAGCTAAGAAAAATGATTAATGACAATGGGCTAGATACGCATATTGAAATTGATGGAGGGGTTAATATTAACAATGCTAAGAAATTAATTGATGCTGGAGCCAATGTTTTAGTTGCTGGTAGCTTTGTATTTAAATCACAAGACCCAACTCAAACTATTAAAGATTTAAAATCTATTTAAAAAGAGACAAATCCTCTTAAATATTCAAAATCTTCAGTTAGATCACCATCATCACAAATTGTTGCACCTTTAATGATATCATTACTATTAATTGATATAATAGGAATTATAGAATTTATTAGATTTTCACCAAAATCTTCTGAAGAATCTTTTGGCAACTCGCAAGGCAAATTATCTACTGCCATAACAGCAATGCAATCATCATTTAAAAAATTATCTTCAGATTCAGTTATAGGATTATATCCATAAATCGGTGAATCAATTTTAGAAGGTCTAATTGTAGTTGCTACAGGACCATCAATATCACAAGAAACATCAGCCACAACACAAATTTTAAAATCTGATTTCCTCACATCATTTCTGTTAAATAAATATGGAGCTCCTGCCCCATAATAGTGACCTGCAATAAAAATATCTGTATGCTTAGCATATTTTATGAAAGATGATTTATAATCAGCTGAGTGATTTATAAAATCATTAAAATTTACTGACTGACCATCAATTCTTTCATTGTAATCCATTACATCAATATTTAGAAAAACAGGATAATCAAATTGAGAACTTAAGTATTCATTAATACTCACTTCCTTTATACCCAACAGAGTAATTGTCTCTAAAATTCCAGAGCCGACCCTCCCCTTTCCTGTAACTAAAAACTTTTCGTTAGTTAATTTAACATTATTTAACTCTTGCTCCATCTCTTTGCGATTAACACACATGTAAGCAGGTTTTAAACTATATAATTCCTTTTTAAGGCCATATGTTAATAATCCATTGTAAGCACCTATAATACCTGCATATCTTCCAAATCCAAGTATTCTACTACCATCATTGTGCTTTAAAACTTCATAATCAATCATTTTAATGTTTAAAGAAATCATCTTCTTTAACAAATCTCTATTATATTCTTGTTCTTTTATAGTATGTGAAAAGTACAAATATGTCTTATTAGCAATCAATTTCTCTTTTGGAACTTCCTTAATTCCAAATAAAATGTCACAATCACTTATATCATCAACCACAGAAATACCAAGATCAGCATACTCATTATCTTTAAAACAACGAATATCACTTGATTGAACCTGTATTTCTATATTTGGATAATCATTTAGAATCCTCCTACATTGAGCAGGAGAAAAAGCTACTCTTTTATCTGCAGGTATTTTTTCTTCTCTAAGGATTCCTATTTTCATAAATAAATTTTGATACAAAAATAATCATTGCCACATCGAAAACAATTGAATTTACTAATTTTGCAATAATTGTTCATTATTTCATGGGGCTGACTGGATTTGACTGCAAGTTGAGTTGATTAGTAAGCATGTCGAGCTTTGTATTTTGGCTCGTAAAAATTAAAATTCAATTTTTTAATTGGCGAAAATAATTACGCTTTAGCTGCCTAATTGATAAATTAGAATAGCTTTTGTCTCTTTTAAAGGAACTCCTGAAACCTTTAATCTTGAGGCATCATTAACATCAGGATAGTTTGTTTAATGCTTCAGTAAACAAATAAAAATTTAGAAGATAAGGATAAGAATTGGATGCTATTTACCAGACTTATTTCGAAAATCAATAGTAGATAAGCATGTAGAAAATTATTTAACACCTTGTTAGGACGTGGGTTCGAAACCCACCAGCTCCACTAATAACAAACCCACTAATTTAAGTGGGTTTTTATTTATTCAATAATTATTTTTAGACTATGAACCCGGCATACACTACACTCAATTTCAAATGCAAGCAGGTGTTACAGGCATAAACTCAATAAGGGTCTACAATCCAGTAAAGCAATCAAAAGAAAACGACACAAATGGAGTTTTTATCAAAAAATGGATTCCTGAACTTTCTAAGATAAATCATAAAATAATTCATGAACCCTGGATTTTAACAGATATAGATTTAAATGGAAATGTAATTCCTCATATATATAGGAAACCAATAATTTCAACTGATTTTAAAAACTCATCGGTAAGAAAAAAATTATGGAGCCTAAGAAAAGATTCTTTCGTTAAAGAAGAATCTAAAAGAATTTTAAATATTCATGTTAGAAAAAAAACATCTAAATAAAATATTAAAATCTCATGCACTTATCTTTTATTACTTTTGAAAAAAACATATTATGTGGATAATTAAATTAGGAATAATATTTTCAATTTTATCAATTGCTGTTGGAGCCTTTGGTGCACATGCTTTAGCAAATATAATTGCAGACAAAATTGAAGTATTTAAAACTGCTGTACAATATCAAATATTTCATGCTTTGGGCCTTATTTTAATTGGAATTATTGCAAAAACATTTTCAGTGGATTTAAATATTGTAGCATATTTAATTATTTGTGGAATAATTCTTTTTTCAGGTTCTTTGTATATGATATCAATATACAAATTATCATATTTAGGCATGATTACTCCAATTGGTGGAACATTATTCATTATTGGATGGTCATTACTACTCTTTAGATTAAGTAGTCTTTAACAGACTTTACATCTCATCATAATCAACATAAATATTGTCAGATGATGGATGCGCTTGACATGTTAAAATAAAACCTTCCTCAACATCATCTTCTGATAATGAATAGTTCATATCCATTGAAGCAGATCCTTCCATAACTTTAGCTTTACAAACAGAGCAAACACCACCTTTGCACGAAAATGGCACATCTGCACCAGCCTCAATTGCTGCATCTAAAATGGTAACTCCATTATTAGACAATTTAAATTCAAAATCATCTCCGTCTACACAAATAGTAACATTTGAAATTATTTCTTCATTTACAGAATTTTCCTTTTTACTTTCAGATGAGTGAGGGGATGTAAATAATTCAAAATTTATTTTATTAGAATCAATAGAGTTTAAATCAAGGAAATTCTTAACGTTTTCAATCATATTTCCTGGACCGCATATGTAATATGCATTAGAAATTAACAAATTAGAATTATCATCAAATAGTTTTTTTAATGAATATTCATCAATTCTACCATTAATCGTTCCTGCAATATTTTCTCTTGAATACAAACTGTGTAAAATAAATCTTTCAGGAAATTTTGTGAGTAAAGAACTAATCTCTTCATAAAACATAACAGATGATTGTGATTTATTTCCATAAATAAGTTCAAATGAGCTTAAGGGTTCATTATTAAGCATATTATTAATCATTGATAAAATAGGAGTTATTCCACTACCTGAACAAATACCAACATAATTATTAGAATTACTATTGTTTATATCAATGATAAAAGTACCAGTTGGTGGCATTACTTTTAAGATATCACCTTCATTTAACTCTCTAGTTAGAAAATTAGACATCAGACCATTTTCAACTAATTTCACTCCAATTTCAATCCCATTATTTGGAGATGAAGAAATAGAATAAGATCTTCTAACATCTGAACCATTAATAGTATGTTCAATGGTTATATATTGACCAGATTTAAAATTAAAAATACTAGAACCAAATGCTGAAACATCAAAACGTATACAAACTGATTCAGAAGTTAAATTTTTAATTTTTTCAACAGTTAATGAATAAAATTTGCTCATTTAATTATTTTTTTGCAAAAATAAAGTTTTGTTAGCAAATTTTTAAATTGAAAAAATTAAATTGTAAAAATCATATAATTTCGATAACTTTGACAATCTTAAAAATTTCACAAATGCAAGAACAATTATTTCAGAAAAAAATTGATGCAGAACAAAAAATTGAGCCTAAAGATTGGATGCCTGATGGATACAGAAGTCATCTAATCAGACAAATTTCACAACATGCTCACTCAGAAATAATTGGAATGCAACCTGAAGGAAATTGGATAACCAGAGCACCTTCACTAAGAGCAAAAATGATATTATTAGCCAAAGTTCAAGATGAAGCAGGACATGGGTTATATCTTTATAGTGCTTGCGAAACACTTGGTATATCAAGAGATGAATTAAACAGCCAACTACACCAAGGAAAAGCAAAGTATTCAAGTATTTTTAATTATCCTACCCTAAGCTGGGCTGATATGGGTGCTATTGGATGGTTAGTTGATGGAGCCGCAATTGTAAATCAAGTATCGCTACAAAAAACGTCATACGGACCGTATTCTAGAGGGATGGTAAAAATCTGTAAAGAAGAAAGCTTCCACCAAAGACAAGGTTATGAAATTATGAGTGAAATGGCTAATGGCACCAAAGAGCAAAAAGAAATGGCACAAGATGCTCTAAATAGATTCTGGTGGCCTTCGATAATGATGTTCGGTCCTCATGATTCTGATTCACCAAGAACAGGAAATGCTATGAAGTGGAAAATTAAAAGAAAAACCAATGATGAACTCAGACAAGACTTCATTGACAAAACAGTTGCACAAGCAGAATTAATTGGCTTAAAAATTCCTGATCCTGATTTAAAATGGAATGAAGAAAGAAGTTCTTATGATTTTGGTGAAATTAATTGGGATGAATTTTGGGGTGTAGTAAATGGAAATGGGCCGTGTAATGAACAAAGATTAAATCATCATATTAAAGCTCATGAAGATGGAGAATGGGTTAGAAAAGCAGCAAAAGCATATGCTGAAAAACAAAATTCGTAAACATGGAAGCAACTATTTGGGAAGTATTCATTCAAAGTAAAAATGGTTTAGCTCATAAACATGTAGGAAATGTACATGCAGAGGATAAAGAAATGGCTCTTCAAAATGCAAGAGATTTATATACCAGAAGAAATGAGGGTTCATGTATATGGGTAGTTAAATCAGAACATATTGTTTCCTCAGTTCCTGAAGACGAAGAATCTTTTTTTGACCCATCAAATGATAAAGTTTACAGACATCCAACATTTTACAAAATGCCAGATGGCTCAAAGCATATATAAATGACTGACATTGAAAAGTATATATTAAGAATAGCTGACACTACTCTTATCCTCTCTCAAAGACTTTCTGAATGGTGCTCAAAAGGCCCTTCACTAGAAGAGGATATAGCTCTTTCCAATATATCGCTTGACTTATTGGGCCAAGCAAATGGATTATTAGAATATGTATCAAAATTAAATGGAGAAATATCTCCAGATGAATATGCGTTTAAAAGAGATGAAAGAGAGTTTTATAATTTCCAAATATGTGAAATTGAAAACGGTCATTTTGGAGATACAATAATTAGACAATTTTTGATTGACATCTATTTTAAATTATACTATCAAGAATTAGAAAAAAGTAAAGATGAAACCTTATCAGCTCTTGCAACAAAATCATTAAAAGAAGTTAGTTACCACCTTAGACATTCAAGCAACTGGGTTATTAGACTTGGGGATGGAACACAAGAAAGTAAAGATAAAATTCAAAAATCATTGAACAATATTTGGAAATATACAGGTGAATTTTTTGAGATGGATGAATTAGACAAGAAAATGCTAAAAGAAAAAATTGGTGTCAACAACAAAACTTTAAAAAAAGATTGGGATAAATTAGTTGATGAAACATTAATTAAAGCAAAGCTTAAAAGACCCGAAGATGGATATATGATGACTGGTAGTAGAAAAGGGATTCATACTGAGATGCTTGGAAAAATATTAAGTGAAATGCAGTATCTACCTAGAGCATATCCAGATGCAAAATGGTAAAATTGATAAAATCTGGCAAATATTAGGATCAGTACCTGATCCAGAGATACCTGTGATATCTGTAGTTGAACTAGGTGTTATTAGAGATGTTCAACTAATTAAAAATGAATATGTAATATCAGTTACACCAACATATTCCGGTTGTCCTGCTGTGAAAACTTTTCAAGATGATATAAAAGAGCAGTTAAAAATTAACAATATAAATAATTTTAAGATTGAAATTGTATATAAACCAGCTTGGACAACAGATTGGATGACACAAGAAACTAAAGAAAAATTAAGAGATTATGGCATATCTCCACCTGAAAAAAATGCTTCCTGCCCTCAATGTAAATCAAAAGAAATTGAACTAATAAGTGAGTTTGGCGCTACTGCTTGTAAATCAATGTACAAATGCAATGATTGTTTAGAACCTTTTGAACATTTCAAATGTATATAGGATTAATATAATAGTCATTTCTTATTTTTACAGTATACTTTTATTAAGATATGATATTATTTGAAATAAAAAACCAAGTTGCAACTCTCACTCTAAACCGACCTGAGAAATACCATTCTTTTATTAGAGAAATGGCTCTAGATTTACAAGAAAAACTAGAAATATGTAAAAATGATAATAATATTAGAGCTATTGTAATTACTGGAACTGGAAAAGCATTCTGCGCTGGACAAGATCTCGGAGAAGCAACTGACCCTGATGGACCTGAACTACAGAAGATAGTTAATGAACACTACAATCCAATTATTAGACAAATAAGGAATATAGAAAAACCAATTATTGCTGCTGTAAATGGTGTTGCAGCAGGTGCTGGTGCTTCTATTGCCTTATGTTGTGATATTGTTATTGCAAAAGAAAGTGCTGTATTTGTTCAAGCATTCAGCAAAATTGGATTAGTACCTGATAGTGGAGTGACATTCTTCCTTCCAAGATTAATAGGATTTCAAAAAGCATCAGCACTTATGATGAATGCTGATCCAATTTCTGCAACAGAAGCTGAAAGATTAGGTATGATTTATAAAGTAGTCGAAGAATCTAAATTTGAAGATGAAATTAAATCTTTTTCTGAAAAATTAGCAAAAATGCCAACAAAAGGAATTGGTTTAACTAAAAAATTACTAAATCAATCTATTAATAATTCTCTCGAACAACAATTAAATGAAGAGGAAATTGCTCAAACAATTGCTGGAAAAACTAATGATTATAAAGAAGGTGTAAGTGCCTTTTTAGAAAAAAGAAAACCAAATTTTAAAGGAAATTAAAATGAATATAGGCATTATAGGTTCTGGAACTATGGGTATAAGTATAGCACACTTTATGGCTCAAAAAAATCACTCTACTACGATTTTTGATTCTTCCAAAACATCTTTAAAACATGGTAAGAAAAAGCTATTAACTCTTCTAAGTAAATTAAAAGAAAAAGAAAAATATACTGAAAAAGAATACTCTCACATTTTAGAAAATTTAAATTTTACTGAGGATATAAAAAAAATTAAGAATAGTAATCTTCTAATAGAAGCAATAATTGAAGACCCTGAGGTAAAGAAAAAATTATTTACTGAGGTTGAAAAAATTGTGAGCAAAAAATGTATTATAGCTACCAACACCTCTTCTCTTTCAATAACTTCACTAGCAAGTTCAGTAAATGAAAATGGCAGATTTATTGGTATGCATTTTTTTAATCCTGCAAATTTAATGCCACTAGTTGAGATTATTCCTGCTATTCAAACAAATATTAAAACAGTAGAGGAATCCAAGAAAATTCTTCAAGAAATGGGAAAAACTGTTGTTACAACAAAAGATACTCCAGGATTTATAGTTAACAGAGTTGCAAGACCATTCTATGGAGAAGCTATAAGAATTTTTGAAGAAGGATTGGCTAATTTTGAAACTATTGATTGGGCAATGAAGGAAATTGGTGGTTTTAGAATGGGACCGTTTGAATTGATGGATTTTATAGGAAATGACATAAACTATACCGTAACCAAAACTGTTTTTGAAGAATTTTATTTTGATCAAAGATATAAACCTTCATTTACTCAAAAAAGACTGATGGAAGCTGGCTACTTAGGTAAAAAAACTGGAAGAGGATTCTATAATTACATATATGAAAGTGAAAAAAATATTTCTAAAAATAGAGAGTTAGGTAAAAACATTGTTTTAAGAATACTTGCTATGCTTGTTAATGAAGCTGCGGATGCATATTATTTAAATATTGCCTCAAAAAAGGATATAGATTTAGCAATGACAAAAGGAGTGAATTATCCTAAAGGATTATTAAAATGGGCAGATGAAATTGGTGTTGCTACCATATTTAAAATATTAGAAACACTTTATGATAAATATTGTGAAGATAGATATAGACCCTCTCCTATTTTAAGAAAAATGACAAAAGAAAATATGAAGTTTTACTAATGCTAAAGCCTCTAGATATTGTAAATAAAATGATTCTTAATGATGCATTTAGTAAATGGTTAGGAATAAAAATAATAGAAGTTAAAAAAGGATATTGTAAACTACAAATGAAAATCTCACAAGATATGACTAATGGTTTTGAATTGGCTCATGGAGGTATTTGTTACTCTCTTGCTGATAGTGCATTAGCTTTTGCTTCAAATTCTAATGGGAAAAAAGCTTTATCAATAGAAACATCAATTTCGCATACCAAAAAAGTAAATATTAATGACACATTAATTGCTGAAACAAATGAGATTAATCTAAATAATAAAACTGGAATATATTCAATTGACATCTTAAATCAAGAAGATGAAAAAGTTGCCTTTTTTAAAGGCACTGTATATATTTCAAATAAAGAATGGATATAATGAATACATATATAATAGATTCTATTAGAACTCCAATCGGAAATTTTGGAGGAACACTAAAAGATATTAGAACAGATGATTTAGCTGCAATACCAATTCGAGAACTTATTAAGAGAACAAAAATTGAACCTTCTAAAATCGATGATGTAATTTTAGGTTGTGCAAATCAAGCTGGTGAAGATAATAGGAACGTTGGAAGAATGGCAAGTTTATTAGCTGGAATACCATTTTCTGTTCCTGGTGAAACTATAAACAGGCTGTGTGCATCAGGAATGTCTGCAATTATTAATGCCCATAGAGCAATTAAATCGGGTGATGGTGATCTTTTTATTGCTGGGGGTGTTGAAAATATGACAAGAGGACCATGGGTTATTTCAAAGGTTTCTAAAGCATTTGGTAGAGATGCTCAAATGTTTGATTCTTCATTTGGATGGAGATTTATTAATCCAAAGATGAAAGAATTATATGGAGTTGATGGAATGGGTACAACTGCAGAAAACCTCGCTGAAAAATATAATATCTCAAGAGAAGATCAAGATAATTTTGCTTACCATTCTCAATTAAAAGCATATAAAGCTCAATCACTTGGAAGACTTTCTGAAGAAATAGTTCCAATTGAAATACCTCAAAGGAAAAAAGACCCTATTTTATTTGAGCATGATGAATTTATAAAGGGAAATACTAAAGTTGATGTTTTAGCAAAATTAAGAACAGCATTTAAAAAAGAAGGTGGAACTGTGACAGCTGGAAACTCATCTGGATTAAATGATGGTGCTGCTGCAATGCTCTTAGCCTCAGAAAATGGAGTAAAAGAAAATAATTTATCTCCAATAGCAAGAATTATTAGTTCAGCAGTAGTAGGGGTTGAGCCAAGAATTATGGGGATAGGACCTGTAAAAGCTTCAAACAAAGCATTAGAAAAAGCAGGTCTAAATTTGGAGGATATTGATATTATAGAGCTAAATGAAGCATTCTCCGCACAAGCATTAGCATGTATAAGAGAATGGGGTTTAGAAGATAATGACCCAAGAATAAACCCAAACGGAGGAGCTATTGCAATTGGCCATCCTCTTGGAGTTAGCGGAACAAGAATTATTCATACTGCTGCAATTGAATTACACAAACAAAATAAAAAGTATGCGTTGATTACAATGTGTATTGGTGTTGGACAAGGGTATGCAACTATAATTGAAAAAGTATAATATGATTTATGAATTCAATGGATATAAGCCTGTTATTGACCCTTCATCATTTGTTCACAAAGAAGCAACAATAATTGGCAATGTAATAATTGGTAAAAAGGTATATATTGGTCCAGGAGCATCAATACGCGGAGATTGGGGAAAAATTACAATTAAAGATGGGTGTAATGTTCAAGATAATTGTACTATACATATTTTTCCTGGAAAGGATGTAATTCTTGAAGAAAACGCACATATTGGTCATGGTGCAATAGTGCATGGTGCAAATATTGGGAAAAATACTTTAGTTGGCATGAATTCAGTAATAATGGACGATTGTAATATTGGTGATGAATGTATTATTGGAGCATTATGCTTTGTAAAAGGTGAAATGAATATTCCAAATAGAAAAATAGTAGTTGGAAACCCTGCAATTATTAAAGGTGAAGTTTCTGATGAGATGATAAGTTGGAAAACTAAAGGAACAGAATTATATCAAGATTTACCTAACGAATGTTACACATTAATGAAGGAATGCGAACCTTTAAAAAAGATAGAAATAAATAGAAAAGAAAAACAAAAAAACATCTTTAAAACTTGGAAAAAAACAAAATAAAAAACTTTGAAAACTACGCATTTGGTAGATGGGTAAAAGGTGATGGAGATGGAACATCTTTATACAATGCAATAAATGGAGAAAAAATTGGTGTAGTCTCTTCGGATGGTTTAGATTTTTCGAAAATGATGAATTATGCTAGAGGAACTGGAAGCGAAGTTCTAAGAAAAATGACTTTCCAAGAAAGAGGGTTAATGTTAAAAAAACTTGCCCTACATCTACATGCTAAAAAAAAACAATTCTACCCAATAAGTTATCTTAGTGGTGCAACAAAAATTGATTCTTGGATAGATATTGAAGGAGGTATTGGAAATCTATTTGCCAATGCTTCACTAAGAAGGCAATTTCCAGATCTTCCTTATCATGTTGAAGGAAATGCTGCAAACTTATCAAAAAACGGAACTTTTATTGGACATCATATTATGGTTCCAAAGCATGGAGTAGCAGTTCATATAAATGCTTTTAATTTTCCAATTTGGGGAATGTTAGAAAAAATTGCTGTAAATCTTATGGCAGGGATGCCTGCAATTGTTAAACCAGCCACAATAACTTCATATCTTACTCAAGTAATGTTTAAAGAGATAATTGATTCTAAGATATTACCTGAAGGTTGCATACAGTTAATTTGTGGAAGTGCAAGGGGAATACTTGATAATATATCATCTGAAGATGTAGTTACTTTTACAGGAAGTGCTTCAACAGGTAAAAAATTAAAATCGCATCCAAAGATAGTTGATGAAGCTGTATCATTTAATATGGAAGCTGATTCATTAAACTGCTCAGTTCTTGCAAAAGATGCCGTTCCTGGAACTGTAGAATTTGATCTATTTGTTAAAGAAGTTCAAAAAGAAATGACTGTTAAAGCTGGTCAAAAATGTACTGCAATTAGAAGAATAATTGTTCCTGAAGAATTATTAGAAGATGTAAATAAAGCAATATGTAATAGATTATTAAAAACAACTATTGGAGATCCTCAAGTAGATGGAGTGAGAATGGGAAGTTTAGCTGGATTAGAGCAATTAAAAGAAGTTTCAGAAAAAATTAATTTACTCAGCAACTCTCAAGAAATAGTATTTGGTAATAATGAAATTGATTTAATTGGTGCTGAAAAAGGCAAAGGAGCCTTTATTTCTCCTACCCTATTCGTTAATAAAAATCCTTTTACAAATACAGATTGTCATGATGTAGAAGCTTTCGGTCCAGTATCAACAATAATGCCATATAAAACTCTTGATGAAGCAATTGAATTGAGTAGAATGGGAAAAGGATCTTTAGTTTCTTCAATAGTTACAAATGATATGAATACCGCTAATCTTTTTGTCTTAGGAGCTGCTAACATGCATGGGAGAATATTAGTTCTAAATGAATCATGTGCAAAAGAAAGTACCGGACACGGCTCACCAATGCCATTACTTACTCATGGAGGACCAGGAAGAGCCGGAGGAGGTGAAGAAATGGGCGGAATAAGAGGAATAAAACATTATTTGCAGAGAACTGCTATCCAAGGTCATCCAACTGCTATTACTGCAATTACAAAACAATATCAAGTAGGAGCATCTCAAAATACAGATGGTCCTCATGTCTTTAGAAAACATTTTGAAGAAATTGAGATAGGTGACACTGTAATAACTGATTTACATACAGTTACTCTTGATGATATTGAAAATTTTGCTGATTTAAGTGGAGATAAGTTTTATGCTCATATGGATGAAAATTCATTAGAAGGGACTATCTTTACAGAAAGAGTTGCTCATGGGTATTTTATTCTTTCAAAAGCAGCTGGTTTATTTGTTGATCCCTCAAAGGGTCCAGTATTATTAAATTATGGAATTGATGAATGTAGATTCATAAAACCGGTATATCCAGGAATGACCATTGGAGTTAAATTTACAGCAAAGGAAAAAATCAGTCAAGAAAAGAAAAATGAAGAGGATGTGGCAAAAGGAATAGTAAAATTCTTAGTAGATGTTTATGATGATGAAAATGAAACAGTTATGCTAGCTACTATTTTAACAATGATAAAAAACAAATAATTATGAAAAAAATACTACTAATATTATTTTTGACACCGTGTTTACTATGGTCTCAAAGCGGACCAACAGCTAGCTTTATCTTTAATCCAGTTTGTTTAGGAAGTATATTTACACCTTCAGATTTTTCAACTCCAGACCCAAATACAAATTCTTCAATAGCATCTTGGGACTGGCAGTATAATGGAAATACTTATTCAACTCAGCAAAATGGAGATTATATATTTAGTCAATGTGGAACATATGATATTACTTTAACCGTTACTGATGTGGATGGTATCTCAGATGACACAACAATTAATATTGAAATTTACTGTCCTCCAGTTGCAGATTTTTTCTTTGATATAGTTTGTATAGGCGATCCTACAAATTTCGTAGATGTGTCTTCGCCTGGAGATGGAACACCTCCATTAAATAATGGTAGTTGGTTTTATATTTTTGGAGATGCAAACCCACCAAATGCAGTAAATCCTAATTGTACTGCAACTTTTAATTATGCTGGTATAAATCCTGTCACTTTTATTGTTTCAGAAGATTATAATGGTCAAGTCTGTGTAGATACTATTGCCAAAGATGTTCAGGTTGATTCTGCAGTTTCACCTCCGTGTCCTCCGCCAGTAGGAATTGAGAACAATACAAATAATCTAAATTTAAAAATTATTGGAACATTTGATATTTTAGGAAAAAAGAAAAAAGTAAACTCAAAAGACTTAAATATTATAAGATATGAAAATGGTTTAGTAGAAAAGAAATACATTATCAAATAAATGCAAGGGTCAGTTACATTAGAAATAAAAAATAATATTGGAACTATTGAATTCTTTCATCCTCAAAGTAATTCTCTTCCATCAGAAATACTAAATAAACTTGCTAGCACAATTTCTCAAGCCGGTACTAACGATGAAATAAAAGTTGTTATTATTAAAAGCAAAGGTGACAGAGCTTTTTGTGCTGGTGCATCTTTTGATGAACTATCAAGTATTGATAATTTTAGAGTTGGAAAGAAATTTTTCATGGGATTTGCTAATGTAATTAATGCATGTAGAAAATGTCCTAAATTAATAATATGTAGAGTTCAAGGTAAAGCTGTAGGTGGTGGTGTAGGTATGGCGTGTGCCGGAGATTATTGTTTTGCTACAAAATATGCATCTGTTAAACTAAGTGAATTAGCAGTTGGTATTGGACCATTTGTAGTTGGACCAGCCGTAGAAAAAAAATCTAGTGTTTCAGCATATTCGACATTATCAATTAATGCAACCAAGTGGTTTACTGCCTCTTGGGCTAGAGAAAAAGGCATATACTCAGAAGTATATGACACCAATGAAGAAATGGATCAAGAAATCAATAAACTTGCCGATAATTTAACAAATTCAAATCCTGAAGCAATGAAAAAGCTTAAAGAAGCTATCTGGTCAAACACAAATCATTGGGATGAATTATTAGAAAAAAGAGCTGAATACAGTGGACAACTTGTATTGTCTGATTTTACAAAAAATGCTATTGCAAGATTCAAAAGCAAATAAGTGTCAAAAAAATTACCTAAAGAGATACTAAAAAAAGCATATTCACTAATGTGCAGTGCTAGAGCATTAAGTGATATTTATGAAAAAAACAAAGAAATAACATCCAAATATGTACATGCTACATCAAAAGGGCATGAAGCAATTCAATTAGCATTAGCGTTACAATTAAAAGAATATGATTGGGTTTCTCCATATTACAGAGATGATTCAATTCTTCTTGGTATTGGGATAACTCCATACGAGCTAATGCTTCAATTAATGTGCAAAAAAGAGGACCCATTCTCTGGAGGAAGAACATATTATTCTCATCCATCACTTAAAAGAGATGATATGCCTAAGATTATTCATCAATCGTCAGCTACTGGTATGCAAGCAATTCCAACTACAGGAATTGCACTTGGACTGAAATATAAATATGATAATAATTTTAAGGATACTTACCTAAACAAAAAACCAGTTGTTGTGTGTTCTTTTGGAGATGCATCAATCACCGAAGGTGAGGTTGCCGAAGCATTTCAAATGGCATCACTCAAACAACTTCCTATTCTTTATTTAGTACAAGATAATGAATGGGATATATCAGCACATGCGTCTGAAACAAGAGCTGTTGATGCTGCAACATACGCCAAAGGTTTTGGAATAAAAAGCTATTCAATAGATGGAAGTGATTTTGAAGCTTCATACAATACTATTTCTAAAGCTATTTCTGAAATTAGAGATAAAAAAATTCCAGTTTTAGTACATGCAAAAGTTCCTCTTTTAAATCATCATACTTCTGGAGTTAGAATGGAGTGGTATAGAGATGATTTAGAAAAGGCAGAAAAACAAGATCCATTTCCAAAAATTAAAAAGTTATTAGTGAGTCAAAATTTTAATGAAGCAGAATTAATAACAATAGAAAAAAAAATAAAAGAAGAAATTCAAAAAGAATACAAAAAGGCATTAGCAGCTGATGATCCTAAAGCCGATGATTTATTTGATCATAAATTTGCACCAACAGAAAATCTTAAAGAAACAGAGCTTGTAAATAAAGATAATAGCGAACCTATTTATATGGTTGATGCTGGTATTTGTGCAATAAAAGAATTAATGACAAAACACAAAGAATGTCTACTATACGGTCAAGATGTTGGAAAAAGATTAGGCGGAGTTTTTAGAGAGGCGGCAACTCTTGGTGAAAAATTTGGAGATAAGAGAGTATTTAATACTCCAATACAAGAAGCATTTATAATTGGTAGTACTGTAGGTATGTCAGCATTAGGCTTAAAACCCATTGTTGAAATACAATTTGCTGACTATATATGGCCTGGACTTAATCAATTATTTACTGAGGTTAGTAGATCTTACTATCTTTCTAATGGAAAATGGCCTATAAGCTGTATAATTAGAGTTCCTACAGGAGCGTATGGAAGTGGCGGCCCCTATCATTCATCATCTGTAGAATCTATTCTAACTAATATACATGGAATTAAAATAGCATATCCATCAAATGCTGCTGATCTTAAAGGTCTTTTAAAAGCAGCATATTATGATCCAAATCCTGTTGTAATTCTTGAGCATAAGGGTTTATATTGGGGAAAAATGAAAGGCACAGAAAAAACTAAAACATTAGAGCCTGATGAAAACTATATTTTACCATTTGGAATTGCTAAATCTGTTTTAGTAGCAGATGAAAAAAAAATAAACACAGGAAATTCCCTTTGTATTATCACGTATGGGATGGGAGTATATTGGTCAAAATTAGCTGCAGAAAAATTCAATAACCAAATAGAAATTATTGATTTAAGAACACTTTATCCTTTAGATGAAAAATACATATATGAAAAAGTTAAAATACATAGTAACTGTATTTTAGTTAGCGAAGAACCATCCAATAACTCATTTGCACAATCGTTAGCATCAAAAATCAGTCAAAATTGCTTTAATCACTTAGACAGTCCTGTATCTGTAGTTGGTTCTGAAAATTTACCAGCAATTCCTTTAAATTCGATTCTTGAAGAGAGAATGTTACCCAATCCGCAGAAGATTGAAATTGAAATTAAAAATAAATTAAATATTGTATAATTTATATAAAATTTTTGTATAATTAAATTATAAAAAAGCTATATATTTGTATAATTATATGATATAATGAAATTTAGAATTTTAATAATTTTATTTGCTAATATATTATGTTTCAATGCATTTTCACAAAATAGTTTCACTATCAGTGGCTATGTTCAAGATGATGAATCGGGTGAAAATTTGATTGGAGTATCTATATATGACAAGCTTTCTCTAAAAGGAACCGTAACAAATCAATATGGTTTTTACTCATTAACTCTACTTAAAGGAAAATATGATATTACATATTCATTTATCGGACTAGAATCTCAAAATAAATCAGTTGAACTAAACAATGATGTTAGATTAAATATTTCATTAAAAAGTAATACAATTCTTACCGATGAAGTAATAGTAACTGGTGAAAAATCAGACCAAAATGTAAGCAGCTCAAATATGAGTCAAGTAAAAATTGAGGTTAGCAATATCAAACAACTTCCTGTAATTCTTGGTGAAGTTGATGTTTTAAAATCAGCTCAGTTATTACCAGGTATCACTTCAAACGGCGAAGGAAGTTCGGGACTTTACGTTAGAGGTGGTGGGCCTGACCAAAACCTTATTTTATTAGATGAAGCCGTTGTTTATAATGCTTCTCACCTTTTTGGTTTCTTTTCAGTTTTTAATGCTGATGCAATAAAAGATATAAATATTATTAAAGGTGGTATGCCTGCAGAGTATGGTGGTCGATTATCTTCAGTTTTAGATATTTCGATGAAAGATGGAAATAATAAAAAATATCAGGCTGATGGAGGAATTGGCCTTCTATCATCAAGATTAACTCTACAAGGTCCTATTCAAAAAGAAAAAAGCTCATTTATTCTTTCTGGAAGAAGAACTTACATTGATGTATTATCTCAACCATTTTTAGACAGAGTTGATCCTGAAACTGGAGAGCCTAATGCGTTTGCTGGATCAGGTTATTATTTTTATGATCTTACATCTAAAATTAACTACAGAGTTTCTGATAAAGACAGACTTTACTTAAGTGGTTATTTTGGTAGAGACGTTTTTAGCTTTGCCAATAGTGACAATGGTTTTGCAATAGAAATTCCTTGGGGAAATGCGACTGGTTCATTAAGATGGAATCACCTTTTTAGTGATAAATTATTTATGAATACCTCTATTATTTTCAGTGATTATAGATTTGAGTTCAACTTAGCCCAAAGTGATTTTGAATTTAAAATTTTCTCTGGTATTAATGATTGGAATACTAAAGTTGATTTTCTCTATCAGCCAAATCAACGTCACACTATAAAGTTTGGTGCTAATTACACATATCATATTTTCACACCAGGAAACGCAACTGGAAGAGCTGGTGATGTTGAATTTGCTCCAGATGAAATATTTAGACAATATTCAAATGAAGGTGCTTTATATTTTTCTGATGATTTTGAATTGTCAGATGATTTAAAAGTTAATGCAGGATTAAGATATTCATCATTTCAACACAGAGGAGATATAAATTTATTTACATACTTAAAAAATGATTTAACCTTAAGCAATGATAATTATAGAAATATTGAACCTAGATTATCACTTCGTTACAAACTAAATACAACAAGTTCAATAAAAGGTTCATACAGTGAAAATTATCAATATATTCATTTAGCCTCTACTTCATCTGTAAGTCTTCCAACAGATCTATGGGTGCCAAGTTCCACTGGAATTAAACCAAAATTTGCTAAACAATATGCATTAGGATATTTTAAAAACTTTAATGATAACATGTTTGAAACATCTTTAGAAGGATACTATAAAGAAATGACAAATCTTATTGAATACAGAGAGGGTTATCTTCCAGAAGACAATACCAATTCAAGTAGTGATAATTCCTTTACATTCGGAGATGGTGATTCCTATGGTGTTGAGGTATTATTAAAAAAGAATCGAGGAAAGACGACTGGATGGATTGGATATACATTATCAAAAACAACTAGATATTTTGATGAAGTAAATAATGGATTAGAATTTCCTGCAAAATATGATAGAAGACATGATTTATCAATAACTGCTACTCATCAGCTATCTAATTCTTGGGTATTGAGTGGTGTTTTTGTTTATGCTACAGGAAATTCAATAACACTTCCTACAGAAAGATATGTAATTGGAGGTGATGTCTACACTCAATTTACAGCTAGAAATGGTTACAGAACAACTCCTTACCACAGAATGGATATTGGAGCTACTTATACCCCATCAAAAAGAAAAAATAAAAAGAGGAAAAATAAAAAGTTTGAATCTACTTGGAACTTTTCTATATATAATGTTTATTCAAGAAAAAACCCGTATTTCATTTATTTTGCTCTTGAAGGATTGGAAGAAGATGGCGAAAATCAAAATATTCAAAATGGTAATGTTGAGCCAAAAGCATATCAAGTTTCAATATTTCCAATTTTACCATCTGTAACATGGAATTTTAACTTTTAATTATGAAAAAATATATTTTAATCTTTTTGTGCTTTATATCATGTCAAGAGGAAATTTCGTTGGATTTTCCTGTTGGCGCACAACAAATTGTTGTTGAAGGAGGAATTGAAGCTAATATGCCACCCTATGTGATTTTATCAAAAAATCAAGGATACTTTGATGAAATTAACAGCAATACTTACCAAAATTTATTTATAAAGGATGCTGAAGTTGTAGTCTGGACAACTAAAGAAGATGGAACAGCAGATTCTATTTTTTTACAACCACTACCACCACCATTTGATTCTATTCCAATTTATACAGACATAAACTATTTAGCTTCTTTAAGTAATCCTCCATATGCAAATAATCAATATTTAAATAATGGATTTAATTTTAGCCAAGAAAATAAAACATATAATCTCATAGTAAGATGGAATAATAAAAAAATTACAAGTCAAACTACTATTCCTTCAATTACACCCCTTGATTGTCTTTGGGTTGAGAAAAATGAATTTACAGATTTAGATTATGAATTTGATATTAGAGCTATTTATAATGACCCAGGTGAAACACAAAATAATATCCTTATTAAATATCGTAAACCAATACATTGGGGAGTAGATTCTTTAACTGGGCAATTAAAAGATGAAAGTGATGCTTTGATGGAATTAATTGATGCTGGAACAGACATTTTAATTAACGGTACTAGATTTGAAACATATTTTCCTCAAAAAGGAGATGGTAACTTCCCTGCTTTCCCATATAATACCAATAGATATGAAACTTATGAAAATAATGGAATTGAAGACAGTGTATTTGTTCCTAATGACAAAGTAATTATTAAGTTTTGTCAAATTGATGAGCCAGCTTTAAGATTTTGGAGAAGTATTGTAAGACAATTTGGTTCAAACGGAAATCCTTTTCAAGAACCTCTTAATATAGTTAGTAATATAAATGGAGGATATGGAGGCTGGACAGGCTATGGAAGTGTCTATTATACAATTCCAATAATTGATGGCTTTTCAACAAATTCACCATTACCTACAGATTCCATTGAAATAACAGATGTTTTTTAATAATTTAGCCAAATAATTCTCAAAAAATGGCTGAAGAAATAGAAAAAATAGAAACATTAATTATTGGATCTGGTCCAGCAGGATACTCTGCAGCAATCTATGCCGCTAGAGCTGATCTAAAACCTGTAGTAATTCAAGGCCTACAACCTGGTGGTCAATTAACAACTACAACTGAAGTAGATAATTATCCTGGATATCCAAACGGAGTTGATGGAACTAAAATGATGGAAGATTTCAAAGCTCAAGCCGAGAGATTTGACACAGATACTCGCTGGGGAATGGTAACTAAAGTAGATTTAAGTGAAAGACCATTCAAAGTTGAAATAGATGAAAAAACTAATGTATTAGCTGAGACCATTATTATTTCAACAGGAGCATCAGCAAAATGGCTTGGTATTGATGATGAAAAAAGATTAAATGGATATGGAGTATCAGCATGTGCAACATGCGATGGTTTTTTCTATAAAGGATTAGATGTTGTTGTTGTTGGCGGAGGTGATACAGCAGCAGAGGAAGCTACATATTTGGCTAAATTGTGTACAAAGGTTACTTTAATTGTAAGAAGAGATGAAATGAGAGCTTCCAAAGCAATGCAGAAAAGAGTATTCAATACAAATAATCTTGAAGTACTATTCAATCACGAAACTAAAAGTATTAATGGTGAGCCGGGAGAAATTGGTGTAGAAAGTGTTACTGCTATAAATAATATTACTGGAGAGGAAACAGTAATTCCTGCAAAAGGATTCTTTGTAGCAATTGGTCATACTCCAAATACAAGTCTTTTTAAAGACCAATTAGATATGGATGAAAATGGATATCTAATCATTGAAGCAGGAACATCAAAAACTAAAATACCTGGTGTATTTGCCGCTGGAGATGTTGCAGATCATGTTTACCGTCAAGCAGTAACTTCTGCTGGTACAGGATGTATGGCAGCACTTGATGCAGAGAGATTTTTAGCCTCTCAAGAATAAGAATCAATTTCAAGTTTTTATAGGCCACAATATTATCCTTATATTCGTGTGATATGAAAGCACTTGATATATTAAAAAAGTATTGGGGATATAATACGTTCAGACTAAAGCAAGAAGAAGTAATAAATTCTATCCTAAAATCTAAAGACACTTTAGCATTGCTACCTACAGCAGGTGGAAAATCTATTTGCTTTCAAGTTCCAGCATTAATGAAAGAAGGAATATGTCTAGTGATTTCACCTTTAATTTCATTAATGGAAGATCAAATTAAATATTTGAAATCAAAAGGAATTAAATCTGTTTCTATCTCATCATCTATGAACAATAGGGATATTCAAACTGCTTTAACAAATTGTATATACGGTGGAATAAAATTCCTTTATCTATCCCCTGAAAAACTCAGAGACCAAACAATAAAAGAGAAAATCAATCAAATGAATCTTAATTTAATTGCTGTAGACGAAGCGCATTGCATATCGGATTGGGGACATAATTTCAGGCCCTCTTATAGATTAATTTCAGAAATTAGAGACACAAATGAAAATATTCCAGTTCTAGCATTAACTGCAACCGCAAACAAAGTGGTAGTTAATGATATCCAAAATAATTTAAATTTTAAAGAAAAAAATCTTATTAAATCAACTTTTCTAAGAAAAAACCTATCCTACGTTGCTGTTGATTGCAACAATAAAAAAAAAACACTTTTAACTCTTTTAAATAAATTTAAAAGTTCTGTTATTATCTATGTTAGTAGTAGAAAAGAATCAAATGAGATTGCATTATTTTTAAAAGATAATAACATCTCTTCCACTGCATATCACGCAGGAATTGACTTTAAAAAAAGAATTAAAATTCAAGAAGAATGGACCAATAATTTAACAAGAGTAATTGTAGCCACAAATGCATTTGGTTTAGGCATAAACAAAGAAGATGTTCGTTTAATTATTCATATACAAATACCTATGAATATGGAATCCTACTACCAAGAAGCAGGAAGAGCAGGAAGAGATGGGAAAACTGCTTATTCATTTATTTTATATGATAGGTTAGATTTTAAAAAGAATATAAATAATCTTAATATCTGGTATCCAAGCATTAAAAGTATTCAAAATATTTATCAAAAAATATGTGACTATCTTCAAATAGGAATTCATGAATTACCAGATGAAGATTTTCAATTTAATATTTCTAGCTTTTGCACTAGATATAATCTTGATATAAAGCAAACATTTATCATAATAAACTTCCTTGAAAAAGAAGAGTTAATTAAATTGTATGATTCAAAAAATATAAAATCAAAAATTAAAATTATAATTAGTAATTCTGAACTATACAAATTTCAAATTGCAAATAGTTAC
>JAOHSR010000054.1 GCA_028122735.1 Flavobacteriales bacterium | reverse complement strand
TATTTAAATTATTAATTTCATCTAAAAAATCTTTTTTACTTATTTTATTTAATACTACATTATATCTCTTAATTGCATTTAAATAAACATTATAGCCTTCATTTATCAACTCATTCTTTGAAACTTTTTTTACAGCTAACTTTTTAAAACCTCTATTAATCTTACTTCTTGTATTAACACTATAATTTTCTAAGTCTACTTTTTTATCATTAATTATATACCAAAAAGGAGACTGTGTCTTCGTGTCAAAATTTTTTGTCCATCTTGCAAAATATGATTTAGACTTAATAATATCAGCATATATCTCATCATGTAAAATATTTACTCCCAAATGAGGAGGAGTCCAAGGTATTAAAGCTCCCTGATATGATCGCCATATATTATTCATCTTTTTTAAGAGTTAGGGGTGAATTAACTAAAATAGAGCACGATGTTATAAATAATAATCTTGAATCATCCAAACTTCCACTCAGCATTGCATTTAGCAATAGGAAAATCCATAAGTAAAATAAAAATGGGTATAATGAATTCACATGTGTATTATTTTTCATTTTTGCATAGGCAGAATAAGAAACATGTAAAACAAATAATAAAAATAAAATACCTACAAAAACACCATATTCATTCATAATTTCAAAAATTAAATTATGGGGATATTCATGTGCCATTAAATGAGTTGAATCATATCGATTTGCAATTTCCTGCCAATTTCCTGCCCCTATCCCAAAAGGATAAGATTTGATTAAATTTAAGGATCTCTGAGCTAATTCATATCGCGTCTGAGTAGATTGATTACTTCCACCTTTTTTAGCAACATTTAGGAAAACCCTATCAGTCCTTCCAAGTTCTGAAATATCTTTTGAAATATTTGAAAATAAAAAGACAGCAATAATAATTGAAAATAAAAATGAAAATCTTAAGAAGATCTTTCTAAAATTAAGAAAAAAGTAAAGCATAAATATCAACAACAAAATTGTAAATGGCCCTCTACTTCCACTAACTAAACAATAAATTAGAAATAAAATAATAAAAGAAAAACGCAAAAAATAAGATTTTTTAAAGGGCAAGAAATAGAGAGAAATAACACCATAGCCCATCCACCTTGCAAAAGTTATTGGCCCTCCTCCAAGAATACTTATTCTTCCATCAGGACGTGGGGTTTCAAAAATACCAGTAATTGCAAAAAAACAAAGTACAAAAACTAGTGCCAGCAATATTATAAATAGATTTTTTATTTCATGAAATGAAAGACATTCTAAAACTATTAAAGAGATAGGTATAGTAATTACAATAAAATTTATAAATTTTAAAAAACCGAATTCATTAAAACCAAAAATTGACCATAAAATCGGAGTTACAATTACTATTAATGCATAAAAGAAAAAGAGTAATTTTTTAGACTTACTCATTACAACTTTTTTTATTGATGCAATAAAAAGAATTGATGTAATAACAAAAATTAAACTTAAAACAACTGAAACATTAATTCCAAAAATCGATAATCTCTCATCGAATAATCTACCTATTGCTAGTTCTGCACTTGCTGAAAATAGAAATAATAATGTGGTAAGATTTTTAAACTTCATCTTTTTGAAATATTATGAATGATGTAAGCGCAAGCATAAGTGCAGAAAATGACATTACATTAACAAATAATAAAGAGGCATCAGTTGAAGACAAATCATTATTGAAAATATATAATGTTAGAATTAATAAAATTGAAAATAAAATAATTAAAAAATTAAAACTGTATTTTGAAATTTTATCTATTCCCATTGAAAAAAAAGGCTGAAATAAAATACTTGTAAAAATTAACATTATATAAGATGGCAATAAAGACTGGAGGAAAAATGAAGTCTCTATTACATCATTAGAATTAAACATCCCTCTTTTATATATAAACTCAACAATTTGAATATTATAATTAGAGATAATAAAATAGAGCATTAAAGCTAAAGGAATAGAAACTAATAAAGAGTAAATTAGAAATTTTGTATTACGATTAAGTGAAATTTTTCTTAGTAATATAGAGTTAATATTAAAAACAAAAGCTGTTAGTACAATATTAAGTAAAACGAAAGCATAATTAAAATATGTAATTTCATTAGCACCATTTAAACCAGTAATAAATCTGGCTGTTAGAAGAATAAATAATGAAATATTTGCCAAAACTATTACAGAAAAATTAAAATCCTTA
>JAOHSR010000053.1 GCA_028122735.1 Flavobacteriales bacterium | reverse complement strand
ATGTAAATACTCCTTTTACTAAAGTTGAAATAGAAGAGGAGATGTACATAGACATATTAAGAGAATGGATTGATTTTGAATGCTACAAAAATCATCTTAAAACAAAATACAGGAAAAGAGTAAATGATGTTTTTCAAAAAAGTAAAAATGTAAAGATTAAAATATTGTCCAATGATGAATTTGATAAATACGAAGTTCAATTGCAAGATTTATTTAATAATGTTACAAGTCATGCAAAATTTACAGGACCTACTTTTAATGTTATTACACTAAAGGATTTGTGCTTAATACATAAGGAATTTAAAGTTTACGGTTACTTCGACAATGATAATTTAATTGCATTTTCATCTGAGTTTACTGTAGATAACAATCTATATTCTTATTTTGTTGGTTTTAATTATGATTTAAATAAAAAGTTTTCATTGTATGAAAGAATTTTATGTGAAAATATAATTCATGCAATAGAGAATAAAAATAATAGATTGATTTTAGGAAGAACAGCAAATGAATTCAAAAGTAATTTTGGGGCAATTCCTAAAAAATCTTATATCTACATTAATATAAATAATAGATTGTATTCTTTGTTGTTTAGGGGGTTTTTAAAAAAAATAAAACCAAAAAAGTGGATTCAAAGATCTCCTTTAAAGGTTTCTAAAAATTAATTACTTGATTTTTTTCACCAATTAATTTAGACCATTGTTTAGCCTTAGATTCCCCATCAATTGGGCCAAGGTATAGTTGATATATTTCTTCTGATGAATTTGATTTGTTTGGAAGGAAAAAATAGGTCAGAGAGAATTCAACAAAATTTTGAGCAAATTTTTCTTTTGCTTCAATTGCAAGAGCTTCAGTTTGATAATTACCAAATACGATGATGCTTTTACCACCTTCAAAATTAAAATTGTATTTTAAATTAACTTTCTCATTAGATTTATTTGCAGGTATATCAACTTTTACTTCAATTTTAGTTTCATCATTAGAACTAGTTTTGTTAAATGATGATGAAATTAAATCGCCGAAATTTATACTTTTCAACACAAAAAATAAAATTACAACTATTGCTATTCTAAGTAAGTATTTTTTTAATTTATTTGAATTCTTAGGAGTATCATTAATTTGTTTTTGAATATTTTCAGAAGGAGCTTCAGAAATAGTTTTTTTATTCGGATTAACTATTTTGTCATTAATTTCAGATAATCTTTTGTTGACAATGTCTCTTCTTTCTTCGTTATTGGATTTACTCATGACAAATTTTTTGCTAATATAATTATTAATTGACTTAATTTTCTAAGCAGATAGAAAAAACTTCTTTTAAATTATAGCCAGCTACTTTTAATTGTTTTGGAATAATACTTTTTTCAGATAATCCAGGAATGGTATTTATTTCTATTACAAAAGGCTTACTGTTTTTTATAATAAAATCAATTCTACATATTCCTTTAAGGCCTAATTCCTTATAAATTTTCTCTGTTGTTTGATGTATTAATTTTGTTTCAGTCTTTGTTATTCTTGCTGGAGTAATTTCTTCCGATTTGTTGTTATATTTTGCATCATAGTCAAAGAAATCATTTTCGCTAACAATTTCTGTTATTGGTAGTAAATTTATTTGATCTTTAATTTTAAAAATACCACAACTCACTTCGGTGCCTTTAATATACTCTTCAATAATGATTTCATTATCATGAACAGATGCAAGTTTTATTGCATCTGGAATTTCTTCATAGTTTTTTACTAAGCTAATACCATTGCTAGATCCAGCTTGATTTGGTTTGATAATTAAAGGAAGATTAAAATTTGTCTTTATTTCTTCAGTGCTAATCATATGATCCTGTGAGATTAAAATAGAGTTAGCAATAAAATAATCTTTTGTAAAAAGTAATTGATTACATCTGAATTTGTCAAAAGTTAACTTAGATGTTTTTGAGTCGCAACATGTATATTTGATTTTATTTTTTTCCAAAGACTTCTGCAGCTCTCCATTTTCTGCTGGAGGTCCATGAAGTACCATGAAAACATCTTTAAAGTTTAATTCTTTTCCATTTACTTTAGTTTTCAAAGAACTGTTAATTTCATGTAATTTGTTATCAACTTTAATTTCCCATTTATTATTTCTTATCAAAATTAAAAAGGGGTTGTATTTTTCTCTGTCAATATTTTTATAAACAGTTTCAGCACTTTTTAAAGAAATATCAAATTCTTTAGAATCACCACCAGTTATTATAGCTACGTTTTTCATTTTGTTTAAACAAATATATGCGTTT
>JAOHSR010000052.1 GCA_028122735.1 Flavobacteriales bacterium | reverse complement strand
ATCAAAGCAAAATCAATTAAACTTAAAGGGTTAAAAACTACGGGAGAAAAGATAGATTTGTCAAAATTTGACAAACCAGCCGTTAAAAAAGATTCTAATACAGAAGATGCTAAAAGAAAACGTACGAGAATTATAAAAAAGAAAATTGATCCTAGAAGTTTTAATAAGTTCAAGAAATCTCCAACAAAAACTGTTGAGATTTCTCCTGAAGAAGCTCAGAAAAGAGTACGTGAAACACTAGCTAAACTTCAAGGTTCTGGAAAAAAATCTTCAGTTAAAAATAGAAAGGATAAGAGAGAGGCTCATAAAGCAATTCAAGATCAAGAAATACAAGATCAAGTCCAATCACAAAAAAATATTAAAGTAGCTGAGTTTGCAACTCCTAACGAATTGGCATCTTTAATGGATGTAAGCGTAACAGATATTATTACATCCTGTATGAGTTTAGGTATTATGGTTAGTATGAACCAAAGATTAGATGCAGAGACTATCGAAATGTTAGTTGAAGACTTTGGACTAAAAGTTGAGTTTATTACTGCAGATACTAAAGAAGATATAGAAGAAATTGTTGATGAAGATAAAGACTTAATTGCAAGAGCGCCTATTGTTACAATCATGGGGCATGTTGATCATGGAAAGACATCCTTGATGGACTATATAAGAAAAAGTAATGTTATTGCTGGAGAATCTGGAGGCATTACGCAGCACATAGGAGCATATGAAGTCACTTTAGATGATGGTCAAAAAATTTCATTTTTAGATACTCCTGGTCATGCTGCATTTACAGCAATGAGGGCACGAGGTGCTAAAGTTACTGATATTGTAATTGTTGTTGTTGCTGCTGATGATAGAGTAATGCCTCAGACAAAAGAAGCAATCAGTCACGCACAAGCAGCTGGCGTGCCAATAATTTTTGCAATAAATAAAATTGATGTTCCAACTGCAGATCCTGAAAAAATTAAAGGCGAATTAGCAGAGATGAATATGTTGGTTGAAGATTGGGGTGGGAAATATCAATCAAACGATATTTCGGCACTCAAAGGAACAGGCGTAAGTCAATTATTAGAAAAGGTTTTGTTAGAATCTGAAATGCTCGATTTAAAAGCTAATCCAAATAGAAATGCACAAGGAACTGTTGTTGAAGCATCACTAGATAAAGGTAAAGGATATTTATCTACAATACTTGTTCAAAAAGGTACTCTTAAAGTAGGAGATTATGTGTTAGCTGGTAGATGTTCTGGTAAAGTAAAGGCTCTTTTAGATGAAAGAGGAAACAAAAAAGAATCTGCTGGTCCATCAACACCCGTTGTTTTACTAGGGCTCGATGGAGCTCCAACAGCTGGAGATGAATTTTTTGTTATGAATAGTGA
This sequence comes from Flavobacteriales bacterium, assembly GCA_028122735.1. Classification (GTDB taxonomy): domain Bacteria; phylum Bacteroidota; class Bacteroidia; order Flavobacteriales; family BACL11. Next base: position 963 of record JAOHSR010000052.1, on the reverse strand, counting down.
ACAAGAAGCTAAGAAAATTGCTTCAAAAAGAGAACAATTACAAAGAGAACAGAGCGTAAGGACACAAAAACATCTAACTTTAGATGAAATAGGACGGAGAATTGCATTGGGAGAATTTCAAGAGGTTAACATAATTGTAAAAGGAGATGTTGATGGATCCATTGAAGCATTGTCAGACTCTTTAGAAGGATTGTCTAATGAGGAGATTAAAGTAAATATTATTCAAAAGGCAGTTGGGCAAATATCTGAATCTGATGTGATGTTAGCAGCTGCTTCAGATGCTATAATAATAGGTTTTCAAGTTAGACCATCTTTACAAGCTAGAAAACTTGCTGAAACGGAGAGTATTGATATAAGGCTTTATTCTATTATTTATAAAGCTATAGAAGATTTGAAATTAGCAATGGAAGGTATGTTAAGTCCAGATGTTGAGGAGAAGATTATATGTAATATTGAAGTACGTGAGATTTTTAAAATTTCAAAGATTGGGACTATAGCTGGTTGTATGGTGCAAGATGGGAAATTAAGTCGTAAAAGTAAAGTAAGACTTATAAGGGATGGTGTCGTTGTTTATACAGGTAAACTTTCTTCTTTGAAAAGATTTAAAGAGGATGTTAATGAAGTAAAAAAAGGTTTTGAATGTGGAATGTCGATTGAAAACTTTAATGATATCAAAGTTGGAGATATAATAGAGGGGTATGATAATGTAGAGGTAAAACGTGAATTAAGTTAATTTCTTAACTCAGAAATTTTTATAATTTTTTTTACTGGATAGGCTTCTATATAATTTTTTCTAATAAAATTATTTAATTTAAGCGCTTCATTTTTTGTTCTAAAGTTACCAACACATATTCTGTAATATGGCGTTTCATATGTTAGATAAGTAGGGATTTCGGGATATAACTTTGTAAATTCAGATCTAGTTTTTTTTATTTCTTCTTTTGTGCTTTTAAATGTTAATTG
>JAOHSR010000051.1 GCA_028122735.1 Flavobacteriales bacterium | reverse complement strand
AATAATTAGAACATTATACATTCTAAAAAATCGAATAAGGTTCTGCATATTAGTCTATCTTATTAAGAAAGTATAGCTTTCGGTATTTTTTAGAGCTATTCCTGTCCCCCTAGCAACAGCTCTTAAAGGATCTTCAGCTACATATACGGGTAGCTTAGTTTTTTTTGAGATTCTTTTGTCTAACCCCCTTAACATTGAGCCTCCACCAGTAAGGTATAATCCTTCATTATAAATATCTGCAGATAGGGCAGGAGGAGTTTGAAATAAAGCACCCATAACCGCTTCTTCTATTTGTTCAATAGAATTATTTAGAGCACCTGCAATTTCTTTATAGGTAACAATAATTTCTTTTGGAATACCACTCATTAAATCTCTTCCATGTACAGCATAATTTGGAGGTGGATCGTCAAGTTCAGTTAAGGCAGAGCCAACGTTAATTTTAATCTGTTCAGCCATTATATCTCCAACAGCAATATTATGTCTAGTTTTCATATAAGTTTGAATATTGTCAGTAAACTCATCACCAGCCACTCTTATTGACTTGTCGCATACAATTCCTCCAAGAGAAATAACAGCAATTTCTGTAGTACCTCCACCTATATCAATTACCATGTTTCCTTTTGGCTCTAAAACATCAATTCCAATACCAATCGCGGCAGCCATTGGCTCCATAATTAACCATACATCTTTTGCTCCTGCATGTTCAGCTGAATCAACAACTGCTCTTTTTTCAACTTCTGTAACGCCAGAAGGTATACAAACAACCATTTTTAAGGCTGGAGAAAACAAAGATCTTTTTCTTGGAATCATCTTAATGAAGCCTCTTATCATTTGCTCAGAAGATTGAAAATCTGCAATTACACCGTCTTTCAAAGGTCGCATGGTTTCAATATCTTTATGGGCTTTACCATGCATTTGTTGAGCTCTTTTACCTATTGCAATTACTTCTCCAGTACGAACATTCTTTGCAACTATTGAGGGTTCATCAACTACTACTTTGTCATTGTGAATTATTAAAGTATTAGCAGTTCCTAAGTCAATAGCAATTGATTCCTGCATAAAGTCAAAAAACCCCATATTTATCTAATTTTTAATGTTTAAAATGTCTAGTTCCAGTCATTACCATACTCATATCATTATTGTCACAAAATTCTATTGAAAGATTATCTTTTATTGAGCCTCCAGGCTGAATTACAGATGTTATCCCAGATTTTTTTGCTAATTCAACACAATCAGGAAATGGGAAGAAAGCATCAGAAGCCATCACCGAGCCAACTAAATTTAAGTTAAAATTAGTTGCTTTTTCAACTGCTTGTTTTAAAGCGTCTACTCTTGAAGTTTGACCTACTCCGCTTGCAACCAATTGTTGGTCTTTAGCAAAAACAATGGTATTAGATTTTGTGTGTTTGCAGATTTTTGAAGCAAAAACTAAATCTTTTAATTCATTTTCATTTGGAGAAGTATTAGTAACTGTTTTCATAATTGAAATATCATCTGTTATCAGGTCTTTGTCTTGAGATAAAACACCATTTAAAATTGTTCTATATTGCGTCTTTGGTAAATTTAATTTTTTTTGTTTTAATAATACTCTTTTTGATTTAGTTTTTAAAAGTTCAAGAGCCTCTTGAGAAAAATCAGGAGCAATTAGCACTTCGTAAAAAAGTTTATGGATTTCTTCAGCAGTTTCAAGATCTAAAACTTGATTAGTTATTAATACGCCACCAAATGCAGAAACAGGATCTGCAGCAAGTGCGTCTATAAAAGCATTTTTAAGTGTTTTTCTGCTTGCTAATCCACAAGCATTGTTGTGTTTTAATATCGCAAATGTTGGTTCTTGAAATTCAGACATTAGATTTACAGCTGAATCAATGTCAAGTAAATTGTTGTAGGAAAGTTCTTTTCCATTTAATTGTTCAAACATCTCATTAATATTGCCATGAAATAAACCTTTTTGATGAGGGTTCTCTCCATATCTAAGCTCATTGGATTCTAAAATGCTTTCTTTGAAAAAGTTATTCTCTTCATTATTTAAATATCGATAAATCATTGTATCGTAGTGTGAAGAAATGTTAAATGCAGAAGCGGCATAATCTCTTCTCATTTCTGAAGATGTGTATGGACCTTCTTTTTTAAGATGTTCAAGTAATTTTTTATATTGTTTTTTCTGTGAAATTACAATTACATCATTAAAGTTTTTTGCAGCTGCACGAATTAGAGAAATTCCTCCAATATCTATTTTTTCTATTATTTCTGAATGAGATAAATTGTTTTTTACAGTTTCCTCAAATGGATAGAGATCTACAATAACTAAATCAAATTCTGGGATGTTATAGTTTTCAAGTTGTTGTTTATCTT
>JAOHSR010000050.1 GCA_028122735.1 Flavobacteriales bacterium | reverse complement strand
AGAATTAAGAAGTAAAAATATTTCTACTTACATTATGGGGCTTACATCTAATCTTTCATTATCAAAAAACTTTGACTTGAGAGGATCTGTAGGTATGACCGAAGGCTTTAGCTATAACTTTGCTACTGCAGATCTAGCATTAAAATTATCAGATAACTTTTCTTTGCATTACGGTATCGGGTCTTATTTCATTAATGATGACAGATGGGTTACGCTCGGTCTTGATGGCAATGAGCCTTCTGACATTGATTTTGGAATGAACTTTGGAATCAATCTTCAACTAACTAATTCATTAGGAATTACTATGAAATACAATCTAATTGAAGAAAAAGAAGAGAATGTTGGAAGTATGTCAATTGGTGGTCTTTCTTTTGGAGTAACAATCAGATAATTTATTTTAATAACTGATCAATATGCTCAATCATTTGAGCAAATTCTTTTTCATCATACAATCTAGTTAAAAAAGAGATCTTTCCATTTTGATCTATAACAATGTTTCTAGTAACACCTGCTTTTGGCAGTGTGAACGATTCAAAAAAAGCACCTTCTTTGTCAATAGTGAATGGGTATGTAACTTCAGTATTTATGATAAATTCTTTAACTACTTCTAAATCTTCCATTAAATCAACTCCTATTAAAATAAAATCATCATCCTTAAAACGTTGCCAAACTTCTTTTTCCAAGTGAGGCATTTCTTTTATACATACACTACACCATGAAGCGGTAAATTGAAATACTACTACCTTGCCTTTTATATTTTCATTATTTATTAGCTGACCATCTAATAATTTTAAATCAATTTTTGGAGCCTGGTCGCCAACCTTTATTTTATAGCCTCTATTTAAATTATTTTGGGCTTGGGTATTCATAAGAAAAAAAGATAAAAAAATGATAAAAAAGATTCTCATAAAAATTAAATACTCTTAAACTCTCTAAGACTTTCTATCAAATAGATAAAATCTTCTTTTGAGTTATAAACCTGAGAAGATATTCTAAAAAAGGTTTGCTCATTCCACTTAATAAAAGGAATCTGTATCTTATATTTTTTATAAAACTCCATTTGCTGCTCTATTGTATCATCTAGTGGGAAAGAAAAAGTAGTCATCTGACCTAAGAACTCATCTCTGCCAAGAGCATTAATATTTAACTGACTAGATATTTCATTTTTAGCCCATAAATTCAACTCTTTACACTTAGTTGCTTTTTCTTTCCAATCATGTTTTTCTAAAAACTGAATAGTATCAGGAACTGTAAGATATGCTGAGACATCATTTGTCCCTTGCCACTGCATATAATCTAAAAACTGGGAATGACTAGCATTCTCTGCCTCATAACCCCAGCTAACCACAAGGGGTTCCATCATTTTCTGAAATTCTTCCTTAACATATAAAAATGCTACTCCCTTTGGTGAACACATCCATTTATGACAAGCTCCACAATAAAAATCTGGATCTAATTTTCTAATGTCTAAATAAATATGTGCAGGTACATGTGCTCCATCGATAATAGTAAGGATATTATTTTTTTTAGCAAGTTCTATAATTTCTTTAACTGGAAAAATAAGCGCTGTAGCGCTAGTAATATGACTTAAAAATATAATTTTTGTGTGCTTATTAATCGCTTTTTTAAAGCAGTCAATAAATTTTTGTTTATCCACATAGGGAATATCAATATCTATTTTAACGTATTTGGAGCCTCTCTTTTTAGAGATAAAACCCCATGCCCTATCTAGGGCTCCATATTCATGATTTGTAGTTAATACTTCATCTCCATGATTGAGATCTAAACTTCTAAACGCTATTGATCAAGATACAATTAGTATTGTTTCACCAGCTGTAACTCCTTTTGCTAGTTCTTATCCAAATGCTGATCTATGTATGGTTGAGACAGAAGATGGTTGGAGTGGTTCTACAACAAATCATACTTACATGACTAAAGATAATTCAGGTCTTTATGTTTTAGGAGAAGAAGATGTCGTTTTACCTTCACCATCTATGTTTATACCATTTCCATTAAATTATGGAGATGCTCATGTTGACGGTCCTATCTCTGCTAATGATGAAATTTATTTTGGATGGCAATTAGACTGGTATTTTCCAGACACTTTAGCTCCAGTATTATCTTTTGGAACTTGTCACACAATTGATTCTGCATTAGTTTCTGCTGTAATAACCAATACTTTTAATGCAGATGCTTGGGGAACAGCAACAATGCCTGATGGAAATAGTTATGATGCTCTAAGGGTTGCAGTAGAACAAGATTATAGCTATACAATTCAAGTTTATTGTACCGATACTTTAGGTGGTACAAATTCGGGTTGGTTTCCAGCTGGGGGAGATTCAGATATTTCTAATGAAATTCATTTTATATCAAATCACCCTGATATAAGACACTCTTTAGTAACATTGGTAATGGATTCAATATACGTTGAATCGGCTGGTTTTTTAAATGGATCTACTCTTTCTTCAATAAATACAATTG
>JAOHSR010000005.1 GCA_028122735.1 Flavobacteriales bacterium | reverse complement strand
TTCACAAAGCTTGGATAAACTAAAGGCTGAAAATGATGACGAACAAACTGGAATTAATATCATTTATAGAGCTGTTGAGGAACCACTAAGACAAATTGTAGAAAATGCTGGCTTAGAAGGATCTGTAATAGTTGCAAAAGTAAAGGATGGAAAAGCTGACTTTGGATTTAATGCTAAAACAGAAACATTTGAAAGCTTGTATAAAGCTGGTGTAATTGACCCTGCAAAGGTTGTTAGAGTTGCATTAGAGAATGCATCATCAGTTGCTGGTATGCTTCTAACTACAGAATGCGTTATTTCTAATATTAAAGAAGAAAATTCCGGACCACCAATGCCTCCAATGGGCGGAGGAGGAATGCCTGGAATGATGTAATACTAAAACCGTCTTAACAGACGGTTTTTTTAATCCACATTATCGTGTAAAAAAGAATTTTTATCTTTAAGAATTATCTTTTCTTCATTATCTGAAGTTAATGAAAAATGAGAGATCTCATCTTCAGAAGAATGAGCAGTTTCTTCTAAATCAATATTGTTTCTTTTATATGCTGGCTCATCTTCAAGCTTAGTTAATCCAGAAGGAGTTCTTAATTTTATTGAGATTTCTCTTAATCGCACCTCTCTTTCTCTAGCTTCAATTCGCATAGATTTATTATCTACTAATTGAATATCTTCTTCAGAATTCAATTTCTCACCTTCTTCAATACTTGGCTGATGAAATTCTAAACTTTCCTCATTAGTTATATCTTTATTTACTAAAACTTTTTTTTCTAAATTAGAATCTTCGTTATTTAATTCTAAAATATCAGAAATTAATTCTTCTGGCTCAGCAACAAAATGTTCATCGTCTTCTAAACTTATAACTTTTTTATCTGTTTCAACAATTTTTTGAACCTCTACCACTTCTGATTTAAAGTGTTCAGAATCAAATGACTCATCCTCATCTTCAAGGTATAGTGTCTGTTGAACATTATCATTTATTGTTCCTAAATGATCAGAAGCATTATCAACAATATCATCTGTATCTTCAAGTTTAATAGTAACTGGTTCATTTACTTTTTTAGTTTCAAATCCAGTTGCTATTACAGTAATACTAACTTCACCTGCTAATGAAGCATCATTACCAATACCTTCAATAATATTTACATCTCTTCCAGCAGCTTTTTGAATCTGATCCTTTATAATTCCTAATTCTTTAATTGTAATCTCATCAGTTCCTTCACCAGAAACTATTTTTAATAATACTTGTTCAGCACCTGTAATGTCATTATCATTTAAAAGTGGAGAATCTAATGCCTCCGTTACAGCCTCTATTGCTCGATTCTCTCCGCTAGCTATAGCTTGACCCATAACAGCAGTTCCACTATTTTCTAATACTTTTCTAGCATCATTTAAATCAATATTAACTCTTAAATGCTGAGAGATTACCTCTGCGATTCCTTTTGTAGCTGTATTTAAAACTTCATTTGCTTTGCCAAAGGCTTGAGTGAATGTTAAATCGCCATAAATTTCAATTAATTTATCATTATTAATAACTAATAATGTATCAACATACTTTTTTAATTCTTCTAATCCATCCTTAGCATACTGCTTTCTATAACCCCCTTCATTAGCAAATGGATGAGTTACAACAGCTATTGTTAAAATTCCTTTATCCCTTGCAATTTCAGCAATGACTGGAGCAGCACCAGTGCCAGTCCCGCCACCCATTCCTGCAGTTATAAATAACATTTTAGTATTTGCATCTAATAATTCACTAATTCTATCTGAGCTTTCTTGTGCTGCTTTCATTCCAACATCAGGATCAGATCCAGCACCTAAACCTTCTGTAAGATTCTTTCCTAATTGAATTTTTGTTGGTATTACACTAGCTTCAAGAGCTTGGAGATCTGTATTACAAATAACAAAATCTACTCCCTTTATCCCATGTTCAAACATATAATTTACGGCATTGCTTCCGCCGCCTCCAACTCCCATCACTTTAATTTGTGAAGATTGATTTTTTGGTAATTGAAATTCAAAATCTGTATCTATTAAGCTCATATTTGTTGTTTTTATTTGTTTTTATTTATTTGTTTTCTTTAATCTATATTATCTTCAAAAAAGTCAGTAAATAATGCAATTAAACTTTTTGATTTTTCTTTTGTAGAATCTTCTTCAGTTTCATCATTATTAATTTGATTTAAATTACTTTTTATTTTATTTTCAAAACCTTTTAGTACCAATCCGACACCAGTTGAATACATTGGACTCTTAACCATATCTTTTGAATCGCTAGAGAGATGTTCATTTGGATACCCTATTCTTGTTTCTTTAGCAGTAATAAATGAAACTAATTGTTGTAAATTCTTTAATTGGGAACCACCTCCAGTAATTACTATCCCCATCATTAATTTATTTTCATATCCTGAAACTTTTATTTCATGATATACTAAATCAATTATTTCTTTCATTCTAGCACCAATAATTTCAGATAGATTTTTTACTGCAATTTCTTTTGGCTCTCTTCCACGAAGACCAGGAATAGAAACCATGATATTTTCTTGATCGTCCGTATACATTGCTGCTCCAAATTTTATTTTTAAAAGTTCTGCTTGCTTATCTAAAATAGAAAGACCTGTTTTAATATCTTTTGTTACAATATTACCTCCAAAAGGAATCACAGCAGTATGTCTAATAATATTATCTAAAAAAATAGCAACATCAGTTGTTCCTCCACCAATATCAACTAAAGCTACTCCTTCCCTTAGCTCATCTTCATCAAGAGTAGCAATTGCAGATGCAAAGGGTTCTAAAATAAGTTCTCTTGGAACAAGACCAGCCTTTTCAACACATCTCATAATATTTCTAACAGCTCCAACCTGAGCAGTAATTACATGAAAATTTGCTTCTAGCTTAACACCTGCCATTCCTTTAGGATCCTGTATTCCATCTTCACCATCAACAGTATATTCCTGCGGAATAACGTGTATAACTTCTTCTCCTGGAATAGTTATAAGCTTAAACATATTTTCTTTTAGCTTATCAATATCCTGCTGACCAATCTCAACATTAATATTGTCTCTAACTATTTCCCCCCTGTGTTGTAAACTCTTAATATGTTGTCCAGCTATTCCAACAAATACTTCCTTAATAGAGAGGTTATTCTTTTTTTCAACTTCATCAAGTGCTTGCTTTATAGACTCAACAGTTTTGTCAATATTTGAAACAATTCCTCTTGAAACTCCGCTAGAAACCGATTTTCCATTTCCTAGTATTTCAATTTTATTATATTGATTTCTTCTTCCAATTATTATAGAAACTTTAGTTGTACCTATATCTAAACCAACAATTATTTCTGAATTATTTATTTCCATCATTTATTTTTTTGTACATATAATTTGATCATCATATTTTAGATTAACAGATGTGTAATAATTCCATCCTTTAAATTTTATAATCTTTTCGTAAAAAGCGAGTAAACCATCTAGCTTTATTTCTAGATTATCTAAATTGCCAATATTAATTTCTAAATCTTTAAATCGGGTAATTAAAATAATATTTTGTTTTTGCAAATAAATCTGAGCTACTAAAGATTCTAAAAAAGGATTAGATTTTATATGATGATACAAGTTACATATTTCATTCTCATTAAAAAAAACTATATCACCATTAACAATAAGATTGCTAGATGTGTAATGTGATGAAAGTTGCATTGGCTTACAATCTGTGTCAAGATAATAGCTTGTATTTTTATCAAAGACTCTAACTAATGGAATTCGTTCTGAAAGATTAATATCTATATCACCGTTATGCTGAATATATACTTGCGCATCTTTTATTTGAGGATGATTGTTAATTTGGTTTTCTAAAAAATTAATATTTTTCTGATTATTAATATTACTATCATAAATTTCAAAAATTTTTGACTTTTCAATAAATTTGTTCTGATGGTCAATATTAATTTGATTTATATTTTTCGTGAGTTGTTCTTCGCTTTTTATTGTAAACGACAATAAAAAAAAGAATAATGTACAAACACAAACTAATCTCATTATATATAAAAACAACTTCATGAGCTAATGATTTTTTTTATTGGCACAACCAAATCAGCTATATCACCCGCACCTAATGTTAATAGAATATCTATTTTTTGATTTTCTAAATTTTTAATCACTAAATTTTTAGAAATAAGTTTCTTAGAACTATTCACGCATAAATCTAGCAACATCTTAGAATCAACTCCCTTTATTGGCTTTTCTCTAGCTGGGTATATATCTAATAATATAAGTGAATCGGCTAGAGACAAAGATTGGGCAAATTCATGTTTAAAATCATCTGTTCTAGAAAATAAATGAGGCTGAAACAATACTGTAAGATGTCTTCCCGCAAACATCTTTTTAACTGTTTTTATAGTTTCAATAATTTCAGTAGGATGATGAGCATAATCATCAATAAATACTTTTTCTGAATTATTTATATGTAAATCAAATCTTCTTTTTATTCCCTCAAATGAATTAAGAGCTTGAGAGATAAATTTATTTGATATATCTAATAATGAACATGCTGAAATTGCAGCTATTGCATTACTAACATTATGATATCCTGGCATTGATAATTCAACATTATTATTATGATTAAACTTTTTTCCTTTTTCATTATACAAAAAGTTAATCTTATCAGATTGATAATTTAAAGAAGATGCATAGAAATCTGAAATTGATGAATGTGAATACGTAAATAAATTAACATGTTTAGGGGTTTCAAATTTATTTACAATACTTTCTTCTATTATTAAATACCCATTCTTTTTTACTTGAGAAGCAAATTTCTGAAATGTATCTATAAATTCTTTGTAACTACCATAAATATCTAAGTGATCAGAATCTAGAGAAGTAATAATAGCTATGTCAGGATTTAATGACAAAAATGATCTATCAAATTCATCCGCTTCAACAACCATATATTTACTTTTATCTGACAATAGAAAATTAGTGTCATAATTTTTACTAATACCGCCTAAAAATGCTGTACAATTAACATTAGATTGTTTCAATATATGAGAAAGCATAATTGAAGTAGTTGTTTTTCCATGAGTACCAGCAACTGCAATCGTATAATAATGTTCACTTATTAATCCTAATGCCTTTGATCTTTTACAGACATCGTAACTATTATCACAGAAGTATGAAAGAATATTATTATTTGAAATAGCTGAACTATATATTACCAATTGATCCTTAGATGAACTATCAAAAACTGAAGGAATAGAATTGATATTATCTTCATAACTTATTTCTATACCTTTTTTTTCTAAATTTTCCGTTAATTTAGACTTGACTCTATCATAACCGTAAACATTTTTATTTTGCGAATAAAAATAATTTGCTAAGGCACTCATCCCAATCCCCCCGATACCAACTAGATAAATATTTTTATATGTCTTTATATTCATTTTATTAAGCTAATTGCATGAGATGCAATAATTGAAGAAGCATCTTTAGCTTCCATAGTTTTAATATTTACACTTAATTCTTTCATCAATTGACTATCATTTTTTAATGAAATGATCTTTAATACAAGTTTATCATTTGCTTGTGAGTCTTTAACCAGAAGTGCTGCATTTTTATTAACTAGTGATTGTGCATTTTTAAACTGATGATTTTCCGCTACATTTGGTGATGGAATTAAAATGACTGGCTTTCCAATTACACATAATTCTGATATGGCAATCGCCCCAGCTCGAGAAATAATAATATCAGCTGCTTTGTACGCAGTTTCTATATTTTTAATAAATGAAAAAGTACTAATCCCATCTTTGCCTAACTCTTTCACTGCATTAATTGCAATTGCACTAAAATGTTGACCAGTTTGCCAAATAAGATTTAATTTTTCTTTCTTAAATAAGTTTAGAGAATTTAAAATTGAAGTGTTAATTGTTCTTGCTCCTAAACTCCCACCAACTACTAAAACTGTAAGATTATTATTTTCAATTTTAAAATCTTTTTTTGCTTTTTCTAAAATTATAGTATTTTCAATAATATTTTTCCTGATTGGATTACCCGTTTTTATTATTTTATGCTGTGGAAAAAATCGATGCATATCATCATATGCAACACAAATTTTATCTGCATACTTTGCAAGTAATTTATTAGTAATACCAGCATATGAATTTTGCTCTTGAATTAGTGTGGGTATTTTACATAATGAAGCAACAAAAAGTACTGGGCCACTTGCAAAGCCACCAGTACCTATCACTAAATCAGGTCGAAATTTTAGAATTATAAAAAAAGATTTTATAATACTGAAGAGCAACTTCAAAGGAAATAACAAGTTTCTTAAAACATTTTTTCTATGAAAACCACTTATCCACAAACCAATTATTTTAAATCCTGCTGCTGGAATTTTTTCCATTTCCATTTTATCACTTGCACCCACAAATAAAAAATCAATATTCTTATCTATTTCGAATAAAGATTTTGCAATAGCAATAGCAGGAAAGATATGCCCACCTGAACCGCCACCACTTATTATTATTTTAGGCTGTTTCATATTCTCTATCTGATGTGTCATTACTAACACTTAAAATTATTCCAAGTGTAATACAAGTAAATAAGATTGATGTTCCACCCATACTTATAAGGGGAAGTGTTTGGCCTGTAACTGGTAATACTCCAACAGAAACAAGCATATTTATAAATGCTTGAAATACTAGGCTAAACATTAAACCAACACAAATTAACCCTCCAAAAACACTAGCTATTTTAGTAGCAATACGTAATGCTCTATAAAATAAAATCAGATAAAGTAGCATGGGGAATATAGCTCCTATTAATAAACCATATTCTTCAACCATTATAGCAAATATAAAATCTGAAGAAGAGTACGGTAATATATTTCTTTGAGTGCTTTTCCCAGGACCAACTCCAGAAAAACCTCCGTTATATATAGCTACTAATGCCTGATGTTGTTGATAATCTTGATCTAATTTTTTTACTTCTTTTGTGTTAAAATAACTATCAACCCTACTTACCCAAGTAGCAGATCTTGGCATTATCTTATTTGATAATTCAGGTGATATTTTAGCAATACCATAAATAAAAAAAGCACCAAAAATACCGAAACCAATTATTGAAGCAATATATTTTATATTAACTTTTGCTACAAACATCAAAACTAAACCGTTCAGAAAAATTAATGCTGAAGTTGAAAAGTTATTTGGCAGAATCAAAGAACATATTACTATTAAAGGAGCCAAAATATACAAAAAAAGAAATTTGAAATCTTTGATTTCATGTCTGTATTTACTCAATTGTCTAGCCATGAATAATAAGATAGAAAGTTTAGCAATATCAGATGGTTGAAATTGCACTCCTGCTATAGATAGCCATCTTGATGCGCCATTAACAGTTACTCCAATAACAAAAACTAAGAGCAATAAGATTATACTAATAACAAAACCTAACACACCAATTTTTGCAAAATATTTAAACTTGATTTTATGAACTTGATATAAAAAAAATAAACCCACAGATAATTTTATTAAATGACTAAACAAATATTCCCATCCTGCAGTACTGTAAACTAATAGCACAGAAAAAAGAGATAAAGAGATAATAACACCCCATATTACTTTATCACCTTTAAGGTTTATATTTTTTAAAAAATCTACCATTTTACAAAGCTCTCACCATCTTTTTAAATTCACCACCTCTATGTTCAAAATTTTCATAAAGATCAAAACTAGCACACGCTGGAGAAAGTAAAACCGCATCACCACCTTCAGCTAAATTATATGATTGCTTTACAGCTTCTTGCATATCGGCTGCTTGCTGAATTATATCTACATCATTTTTAAAAGCATTTATTATTTTCTCATTATTATCTCCTAAACAAATAATTGCCTTAATATTTTTTTCTTTAGCTACTTTAATTAATGCCGAATAGTCATTACCCTTATCAATACCTCCAAGGATCCATACAAATGGCTTATTCATACTTTCAACTGCATACCAGGCAGCATTTACATTTGTTGCTTTGGAATCATTAATAAAATCTATACCATGCACTGTAAGAACATACTCCAGTCTATGCTCAATATTTTCAAAATCAATTAATGATTTTCTTATTTTATCATCTGAAACTTCAAAAACTCTTGCTGCCATAGCAGCAGCCATCGAATTAAAAATATTATGAGTACCTTTTAAAGCTAACTTTTCTATTGTCATTGTTTTGTTATTTAAATTAATATTCATTTTGTTATTAGTATATAAGCCACTATCACCATATAATTTATATTTCAGTGAAATGGGTATTTTCTTTGCCTCTGTTTTTAAATCAGATAATGAATTATCATCATAGTTATAGATCAAAAAATCTTTCTTTGTCTGATTTTTTGTAATCTGCAATTTAGAGTAGACATAATTTGAAAAATTATTATTATATCTATCTAAATGGTCTGCACTTATATTTAGAATTATTGAAATTGAAGGTCTAAACTCAACTATATTATCAAGTTGAAAACTACTTACTTCTAAGACAACAAAATCATAATCTTTCTTACAAATTTCAGCAGCAAAACTTAAACCTATATTTCCAGCAAGTAAAACATCAAATCCGAAATCATTAAGAATTTTATATACAAGCAAAGCAGTAGTAGTTTTACCATTAGTTCCTGTAATTGCAACTATTTTTGCTTTTGTAAATCTTGAAGCGAATTCAATTTCAGAGATTATACTTATTTCTTTTTCAATTATTTTTTGAATTAGATTAATATGGTTGGGTATTCCGGGACTTTTAATAACTAAATCAGAGGTTAATATTTTAGCTAAATCATGACCATTTTCTTCCCAAGTGATATTATGGTTATCTAGTATTTTTTTATTTTTTTTATTAATTAAACTACTATCAGAAATAAAAACATTATAATTTTTATTTGAAGCTAAAATTGCTGCTCCAATACCACTAACTCCAGCACCTAATATTGCAATATTATTACTCACTTATCTTAGTTTTAATGTTACTATTGTTAGTATTGCTAAAAAGATTCCGACTATCCAAAATCTTGTAACAATTTTACTTTCGTGAATTCCTAACTTTTGAAAGTGGTGATGAAGAGGCGCCATTCTGAAGATTCTTTTACCTTCTCCATATTTTTTTCGAGTGTATTTAAAATATCCTACTTGTAGTATTACTGAAAGATTCTCAATTAAGAATACACCACATAAAATTGGAATTAATAGTTCTTTTCTAATTAAAATTGCAACAACAGCAATAATACCGCCTAAAGATAAACTACCAGTATCACCCATAAAAACTTGAGCTGGGTAAGAGTTATACCACATAAAACCAACACATGACCCAACAAATGCTGACATATATATTACTAGCTCGCCACTATTAGGAATATACATTATATTTAAATAATCAGCAGCTATTATATTACCAGACACATAAGTAAACAAAACTAATGTTGAGCCAATTATAGCAGAAGTTCCTGTAGCAAGACCATCTAATCCATCGGTCATATTTGCCCCGTTAGAAACAGCCGTAATAACAAAGATCACTACAAAAATAAATAACAACCATGAATACTTATTCATTCCATCACCAATCCATGATGTTAAATCTTGATAATCAAACTCATTATTTTTTAGAAATGGAATAGTTGTAATTGATGATTTCTCAGCATTTTCTGAAAAATCATAAATTCCTTCTATTTCTGTTGGAATATTTTTTTCTTTAACAACTATATCAGGATGAAAAACCATTACAAGCCCAACAATTACTCCAATTCCAACTTGACCTAATATTTTAAACTTTCCAGCAAGACCTTCTTTATCTTTTCTAAAAACTTTAATATAATCATCTACAAAACCTATAACACCCAACCAAATCGTAGATATTAACATTACCTGAATATAGATGTTATCTAAGCGTGCAAAAAGAAGAGTAGGAACCAATACTGCTGATAATATTATTAATCCACCCATTGTTGGGGTTCCGGATTTAGCTTGCTCACCCTCTAAACCTAATTTTCTTACCTGCTCTCCAATTTGTTTATTACGAATCAAATTAATAATACGACCACCAAAAACTAAAGAAACTAAAAGAGAGGTAATTATAGCAAGAGCAGATCTAAATGAAATATATTGAAAAACACCAGCACCTGGTAAATCATAATTATTTTCTAAGAATTCGAATAAGTAATATAGCATCAGTTAATATTTTGGTTGATTAATTTTAATATTTCTTGTTTATCATCAAAAGGTGTTTTAACTTCTGATATTTGCTGAAACTTCTCATGTCCTTTTCCAGCAACTAATATGATATCATTACTTTTTGCTAATCTAAAAGCTGTTTTTATTGCTTGTCTTCTATCATCAATCACAATTGTCTTTTCTATATTTTGTTGACTAATACCAGCTAGCATATCAGAAACAATATCACTCATATTTTCATTTCTAGGGTTATCAGAAGTAATAATAACTTGAGAACTTAATTCGCAAGCCACATTTGTCATTAGTGGTCTCTTTAACTTATCTCTATCACCTCCACAACCGAATACTGTAATTAAATTTTGATTTTTTTTTCTAATAGAATTTATTGTAGATAGAACATTTTGAAGAGCATCTTCAGTGTGAGCATAATCGACAATAAAAACAATATTATTATCTGATTTTAGAGTTTGAAATCTTCCTTCAGCAGAAGATATCATACTTAATGCTTTTAAAATATCGTCAGTTTTTCCTTTTAACAGTTTAGATACAGAATATACAGCAAGTAAATTATATGCATTAAATTTACCTACTAGCTTGACCCAAATTTTATAACTATCTATTTGTAATAACATGCCATCAAAATCTGATTCAATAATTTTGCACTTAAAATCAGAAATAGACTGTAGAGAATAAGTATATTTTTTAGCTAATGAATTTTGCATCATAACATCTGCATTTTTATCATCGCTGTTAATGAGAGCTATGGATTTTTTTTCTAGATTGTCAAAAAAAGATTTCTTTACATTTAAATAGTTCTTAAAACTTTTATGATAATCTAAATGATCGTGTGTAATATTTGTAAAAACTGCAATCTTAAAAGTAAGCCCCTTTATCCTATTTTGATCTAAAGCATGAGAACTTACTTCCATAAAACAATAAGAACAACCCAGTTCTACCATTTTACTTATCAGAAAATTGATTTGTAAAATATCAGGAGTTGTATGTGTACTAATATGTTTTTCCTGATCAATTATATTTTCAATTGTTGAGATTAATCCACATTTATAACCTCGAATTGAAAATAACTGATGCAGAAGACTTACAATTGATGTTTTTCCATTTGTTCCAGTAACACCAACAATTTCTAGCTTTTTAGATGGAAAATCATAAAAATTATTGGAAATTATAGAAAGAGCATCGTTGGAATCATTCACTAAAATGTATGTAACGTTTTCAGAATAATTTGAAGGAATGTTATGGCACACAATTGCCTTGGCTCCATTCTTAATAGCACTCGTGATAAATTCATCTCCACTCTTCTGTGTACCAGCTAATGCAATAAACATCTCACCATTAGATATTTTTCGAGAATCTAATTGAATATTACTAATCGTAATATTAGTCTCTCCAATAATATCTAACACATCTACTTTATGTAGTAATAGATCGAGTTTCATATTGATGCGATTAAACTTATTTTTTGATCAGCCAAAAACCGATCTCCTTTTTTTATAGATTGATTAACAATATGACCTTTACCTTTAATCTCAACTTTTAATCCAGCATTTTCTAAAAGATAAACAGCGTCTAATAAATTCATGCCAAATAAATTTGGCATTAATCCTTCTTCAAAATCTTTCTCAATACTTCTTCTTTCCAAACTTATCTTCTTACTAGAGTATGATGGAACCATCCAATTAGATTTTGTTTTTTCATATTCAAGAGATAAATTATCTAATAATTTACTCATATCCTCAGTTTTTCCTTGAGTTAAGTTGGGAGTATCCTTTATTTGTTCTACAATTAAAATTGAATTATGAATAGAAATATCTGCAGCAAAAACTTTATCTGAAATTTCTTTAAAAACCGGAGCTGAAACATTACCTCCGTAAAATCCGTTTTCTTTTGGGTTATTTACAACAACCATACAAGAATATTTTGGGTTTTCAGCTGGAAAAAAACCGACAAATGAAGTTTGATATTGTTTTATATTATCCTCTGATTTTTCTCCATATGCTAATAAAGTGGTACCTGTTTTTCCAGCAATCTTATATTTTCTAGTTCTAATAGATTTCGCTGTTCCTTTTTCAACTACATCAATTAGGTATGGCATAATTTGAACAATTGATGATTTTGAACATATTGCCGGATTTATAATTTTTTTTGAGTATTCAGATACTTTTTTACCGTCCTTTAAAATCTGTGTTGTAAACAGTGGAGAAACCATAACCCCATTATTAGCGATAGCATTATAAAAAGTTAAAATATGTAAAGGAGTTAATCGCAAAGAATAGCCAATAGACATCCAAGGCAATGTAACTCCAGACCATCCAGGACTTCCTGGTTGTTTAATCAATAAACTATTTGGATATGGTAATTCAAGATCCAATGGAGTACATAATCCCATTTTATATATTCTATCTATAAAGTCTTGAGGCTTATCTTTATAAGACCTATTAATTACTTTAGAAATACCTACGTTGGATGATTGTACAAATGCATCTCCAATTGATATTTTTCCATAACCTCCTTTTTTGGAATCTCTCATTGTTTTGTCATAAAATTGATGAGTTCCGTCTTCTGTATCAACTGAGTCTAAAAGAGAATAAAAACCATCTTCTAATCCAGCTAGAATCGAAGCTAGCTTGAAAGTGGATCCAGGCTCTGAATGTTCTGCAATTGCATGATTATAATGTTCATCAAAATCACCATCTTCATATTTTAAATTTGCAATTGCTTTTATATGCCCAGATTCTACTTCCATTATTATAGCAGTTCCCCAATCTGCATCATGAAAACTTAATGCACTTTTAAGAGCCTTTTCAGTTACATCTTGCATATCAATATTAATGGTGGTTACAATATCATTTCCAGATTTTGGTAATGAATTTAGCTCTGACTCTTCGTTTCTCCAAAAACTTTTACCAACTCTTTGTTTTAATTGTAATCCATCGGTTCCAGATAAAGTTTTATTATAAGCTCGCTCTAAGCCTATTGGATTTGACTCTCTTAAAACTCCTATTGTTCTTCTTGCTAATAATCCAAAAGGATTTTCTCTATTTGGGCGTTCTTCGGCAATTAAACCCCCTCTATTTTTACCAAGTTTTAAAATTGAAAAACTCTTTAACATTATAAGTTCATTATGAGAAACCTTGTTTCGGAGCCTTACATATTTATTATTTTTTTTAGATCTGGAATCGCGTAAATACTGTTCATATTGCTCAGTAGATTTATCTTTAAAAAGTAGTGATAATGATTGTGACAAACTATTTACCTCATTGTTAAATAATTGCTCATCTATCACACTTAGATCTAAAAAAACATTGTACAATGGCATTGATATTGCTAATAATGAACCATCATCAGAAAAAATGTTTCCTCTAGAAGCTTGTATCTTAAATAATTTTGGAAGGTTTACACTACTTATTTCTTGATTTAATCTTTGTATTACTAAGATTTTTGACACAACAACAATAGCAATTACGCACATAAAGACGTAAAGTGAAATAACTCTATAATTAACTTTATTCTTCATTGACATCAATAATATAAACTGGAGTTAAGGAAGTTTGTAAGCCTTGATTTGAGACCATTTCTTCAATAGCAGACCTCTTATAAATACTCATTAGTTGAGATTTTGTTGTTATGTACCGTAATCTAAGATCAGCAACCTCATGTTCAAGATTGACAGATTTTCGTTGTAAACTTTCAGCATGAAATGTCATTCTAATATTTATTAAGAGCAGAGAAACAATGAGAAATAAAAAAGGAACATACTTTCTATTTTGAGTTTTTGAAAAGAAATCCCCTTTTAAAATTGACAAAATCGATGTTTTATTTTTTTTACTACTCATTATATTTTTTCAGCTATTCGTAATTTGGCGCTTCTTGAGCGTTTATTTTTTTTACCTTCATCATCATTAGGAATAATAACTTTTTTATTAATTGGGGAATATATCTTTGAAACTCTTCCAAAAAAATCCTGATTACTTTCACCATCAATACTCCCCTTATTTATCAGATTCTTAACTAGTCTATCTTCTAAAGAATGATAGGAAATAACAACGAGCCTTCCTTTGCTTTTTAATAATTCAGTTGCATCATTTAGTAATTTTTTAAGAGAGTTAATTTCATCATTTACCTCTATTCTAATTGCTTGAAAAATTCTAGCGAGATATTTATTTTTATTTTTTTCAGAGAATAGTCCATCTAACGCATCAATAAGATCATAGGTCGATATAATTTTCTTTTCATTTCTTTTATTAAAAATTTGCTTTGCAATTTTTTTAGAATCTTTAAAATCTCCGTAATAAAAAAAAATATCTGACAATTCTTTCTCTGTATATTCATTAACAACATTAATTGCAGTAAGACTACTATCAGTGTTCATTCTCATATCTAAAGAAGAATCAAATTTATAGGCAAAACCCCTTTTAGGTATATCAATTTGATGTGATGAAATCCCAAGATCAGCTATCAACCCATCTATTTTTGTAATCCCTTCTAATTTTAGGAAATTCTTAATATATTTAAAGTTGGATCTTATTAGCTTAAAATTAAGATTTGGCAGCTTATTTTTTAATGCATCTTCATCTTGATCAAAAGAAAAAAGAAAACCATCTTTTATATTTTTAATTATTTCTTTTGAATGCCCTCCACCACCAAATGTTACATCAACATAAACTCCATTTGGTTTTATATTTAAACCATTAATACTTTCAGATAGTAATACAGGATTATGGTATGTCATCAGCAGACAGATAACTATTATCACCCATAACTTCTTCAGCTAAATCACCAAAACCCTTAAGAGATTTCGATACTGAAATTTCATATTCTTTTTTATCCCAAACTTCAATTATATTTACTGAAGAAGATAATACAATTTGCTTTTCTAGTGCAGCAAATACAATTAAATCCTTTGGAATTAAGATTCTTGAAGAACTATCAAGATTTACAATTTTTAAACCTGACATATATGATCTTATAAAATCATTATTCTTCTTAACAAAACGATTTAATTGATTGACCTGATTAACAATTTTATTCCACTCAGACATAGGGTGTATCTCTAAACATTTATTAAAAACACTACGCTTCACAACAAAACCATCAGAAATAACAGTAGAAATTTGTTTTTTAAGTGGAGCTGGTAACATAATTCTCCCCTTAGAATCTGCTTTGCACTCATATGTTCCTAAAATGTTAATCATAACTGTAAATATAATAAATAACCCCACTATTTACCACTTTACCCCACTTTGTTGATAACTTTTACCACACATTTATAAATCAAACAATGAATGCTTTGGATAGTCTTTAATTATAATTTTTGTTACTTTGTATAATCCAAAAAAATACTATGGTTAATTCTTCGGGCGGATTTACATATTTAGAAAAAGGTAATGGAAAGCCAATTATTTTATTACACGGTCTAATGGGGGGTGTTGAAAATTTTGGGGAGATGGTAGATTTTATTTCAAATGATTATAAAGTTTATGGTTTAGATCTAAAATTATTTGAAACTCCATATTTAAAATGTTCAGTAAAAAATAAAGCTGAATATCTTCTAAAATTTATGAATCATTTAGGAATTGAAAAAGCTTCGCTTTTGGGCAATTCAATGGGTGGGCATATAGGACTTATTTTCACAAAAATGTACCCTGAAAAAGTAGACTCATTAATTTTAACTGGTAGCTCTGGCTTATACGAAAGTGCCTTTGGCAATTCATTTCCAAGAAGAGGAGATTATGATTACATAAAAGTAAAGACAGAAGAAGTTTTTTATGATCCTAAAGTAGCGACAAAAGACTTAGTAGACAGAGTATTTGAGATTGCAAATAAAAGAGATTCTACAATAAGGCTTTTAGCATTTGCTAAATCAGCAATACGGCATAATATGGCAAAGGATTTGCCTAAAATGAATCCTCCCGCCTGCCTAATATGGGGAAAGTATGACAAAGTAACTCCTCCTCATGTTGCTGAAGAATTCAACAAACTATTACCAAATTCATCTTTATTCTGGGTAGACAAATGTGGACATGCACCAATGTGGGAACACCCAAAGGAATTTAGCGAAATAGTTTCAAAATGGCTAAAGAATAACATTTAGCATGATCATTAAAAAGGCTTCTTTTGTAATTAGTAATACTAATTACAAACTCTGCCCAAATGATAATAAAGCTGAATATGCATTTATTGGCAGATCAAATGTTGGAAAATCAAGCCTAATAAATGCTCTCACAAATAATAAATCTCTTGCTAAAATCTCTGGCAAACCTGGCAAAACACAGTTAATAAATCATTTTTTAATAAATGAGGATTGGTTTATGGTCGATCTTCCTGGCTATGGCTATGCAAAAACCTCAAAGGTCTTGAGAGCAAAATTTCATAAAATGATAAACGACTATCTTCTTAATAGAAAAAATTTAATTTGCTTATTTGTATTAATTGATTCCAGACATGACTTACAGGCAGTTGACAATGAATTCATGCAGTTTTTAGCTGAGAATAATATCCCATTTACAATAGTATTTACTAAAACTGATAAACAAGGAAGAAGCACGCTTGCAAAGAATTTCAATAAATTCAAAGCTACAATGCTAAATGATTGGGAAAGCCTTCCAAAGTATTTTATGACATCTTCAATAAAAAGAACCGGATTAAAAGAATTATTAGATTATATATCAGCGTTAAATAAGGATTTTAAAACTAACCAAGAATCTTAGTTTTCTCAGCAAAAAAGGCACAGTAATCTCTTAAACCTTCTGCTAATTTGCCCTCACCGGTAGATTTTTCTAAAGATGTAGCCATACCCATCATATTTTGATGATACAAAATAAACATATCATTAACAGGCATATCCTTTGTCCATATATCTACTCTTAATGTTTCTTTCTTTTTAGAATCCCAGGCCGCAATCATAAGAGCTTTTAAATTAATACTAATATCATCAACCTCGTCTCCCAACATATCAATTCCTTCAGGAAGGTTATTTTCATCAAGTGTTACTTCAAATTTTAATATTTTTTTCATTCTATGGTTTATATTTTGATTTAGTTAGTATTTGCATAAAATCTTCCTCAAACATAAGCTCCTTAATAGAAACTTCATTATTATTTTTCATGTATTTCTCAACAATCTTATATCCAATATAGTAAGCTATCCTTGAAGGAGAATCTTGTGTCATTCCTTTTGAAAAAGGAGCATGATTAATGTACGATCTATATTCTTTTTCTCTGCTTGAAAACAACACATCATTTTCTATTAAAAAGGTCCAAATAGATGATTCATTTTTATCACACCACTGCAAGTCAGTTTTGCTAAATCTTAATTGATCTCCAAAAGAAATATTCTCAAGCGTTCTAGACATTAAGTACATTATTTTTCCTTTATATATTAATTCTGATAGAAAATTAGTTTGCTTATTACTAGAGCTAAAAAAACTATCATACCAAGCTTCCACAACATTTGGAGTAATAAATTTTGCTTGCTTTTGCAAACACAAATATTCTGGATCTCCTAATCTCTGATAAAAAACACTATTCTTGCCAAGGTAAAAATCTAAACCAATTGCAATTAAGGAGTCTTGAACAATAACTCCATAATTGAAACCACTAAACATTGATATTATTTTAGGAGAATGATATTCTGGAAATAAAACACTAAAATTCTGAAATGAAACCCCTAATTCTTTACTTAAATCTTCTAAAGAAGAAAAAATTAAATTGATAGTATCATAAACCTCTCTCATATCATTATTATTAATAAATGATAAAATTTGATTATTAATTATAGTGTCATTATTAGTATTGAAAAGAAAATTATAATAAGATAAAGCAAAAGAGCCAACCTCACCTTCCCACTCTAACCTGTCAGAAACAATATTTGAACCGTTAGTTTGAAAAATCTGATTTTCAAAGCGAAAAACATCAACAGTATTTATATCGTTTTTATTTAAACTACATGCAAAAAGAAGTAAAACAAGTATTGTAATGAAATATCTCATATAAACAAAGATAATAATCTCGTACATTTGCAACAAGCTTATGAAAACAAAAGAAACTGTTGATCATATCAAGAACTGGCTGAGTTCATATTCTAAAACTTCAAAAACTGAAGGATTTATTATTGGAATATCTGGCGGGATTGACTCTGCAGTAACTTCAACTATACTAGCCCAAACTAAGCTACCATTACTTTGTCTTGAGATGCCAATTCATCAAAACTTAAGGCAAGTTTCAAGAGGTAAAAAACATATAAAATGGCTAGAAAAAAAGCATGAAAATGTAAGCTCTTTAGAAATTGATTTAACAGATCTGTTTGAAAGTTTTAAAAAAATTTCAAATACTGAAAATCAAGACACAAATCTTGCTTTGGCTAATACCCGATCAAGATTAAGAATGACAACCCTATATTATAATGCTCAGATAAATAATTATCTGGTCGCTGGTACTGGTAATAAAGTAGAAGACTTTGGTATAGGCTTTTATACAAAATATGGCGATGGTGGTGTTGACATAAGTCCTATAGCAGACCTATTAAAATCTGAAGTTTTTCATCTTGGAAAAGAGCTTGGAATAATAAATGAAATTCTAACAGCCCCTCCTACTGATGGACTTTGGGATAACAACCAAACTGATGAAGAGCAGATTGGCGCAACTTATGACGAGTTAGAGTGGGCTATGAAAAACATCAACAAACAAGAGCTTTCTCAAAAAGAAGAAAAAATAATGACTATTTTCAAAAAATTTAATCTATCAAACAAACACAAGATGATTCCTATTCCAGTCTGTAAAATCCCTAAAAAACTAAGAAGCTAGTTTGAGCACGTAAGATTTAATAGGCCTTTTTTAATAGTAAATAATTATCAAAGAATATTTCATTAAATTAGCGATAACCAAACAAAAAACATAATCTATGAAAAATATTGAAACACCTCTAACGTGGGGATTAGGAGTTTTAGCTATTGTACTAATTGTACTTAGCTCGCTAAACACAACATCAACAGACTTTAATATTAGTAATGTAAATTCAGATGCAAATGATGGCTTTAATATAAATCATGACCATCAAACTCAAAACGAATCATCATTTAACATAAAAGATCCAAATATGGGTATTGCTGCAATGGCTGAAGCATTTGGAGGAAAAGTTATATTTGATGAGGGTGAAGAGAATATTATTATGATCGCTGACACCAATGCTTTTGAAGTTGTTTTTGACGATAGTGAACAGAAAATTATTATAATCGCTGATGAAGATAATTCTGACGAATAAATTATTGAATTTTTGATTTAACAAAAATCATTAAAATAAAAATGATACTTATAAAGGAGGATATCCTTCCTAAGTAATCTCCAAATTGATTATAAAAAGTTACAGTGTTGCATATTGCAACCTGTGACTTTATTACCTTCTTCTCATCCCATTTCGCAATCTCTCCAACCTCTCCCAATGGACTTATAAAACCAGAAATACCTGTATTAGCGCTTCTAACTATAGTTCTTTTTTGTTCAATAGCTCGTAATTTTGCATAGCTAAAATGCTGCTTATGACCTGCTGTATTTCCCCACCAACCATCATTAGTGATTATACTAATAACATCAACATTTTTTCCAGTATTCATATCACCATATATAGATTCATAGCATATTAGTGGAAGAATTTTTTTATCCATTACTTCAAATTTCTCTATACTATTTTCACTACCTAAAGAGCCACTTACTCCACCAAGATCAACAGATAGAGCTGAAAAATTATTTAATAAATACGGGAAAGGTATTTTCTCTGCACCCGGAACAAGCTTAGTTTTATGGTATATAGAAACCTTTTGCTTATGTGAAATAAAAATTGCTGAATTATATACATCATACCATAATTCTTCTTTTCGAAATTGGCGAGCAGTTGATGTTTTCTCCTCACCATCCTTAAATAATTTAAATGTAGTTGCTCCAACAAGAATGTTTAATTTAGGAAATTCTTCTTGTAGATTTTTAAATACCTCAATACTCTCTGTATAATCAACTTTGGATTCCCAAATACTCTCTTGCAAGGCAGTTTCAGGACCAACTAAAAGCTCAGTATTAGAATCAATCTTTGTACGAGCAAGCTTTATGAATTCAGACAACTGATCTTTATAACTAAGCTGAAACTTTTCGTAATAGGGATCAATATTTGGCTGAACAACAACAACATAAAGATTATCTTTTATATCAATAGATTTATTTTTCGAAATATTTAGTGATAATAATATTGGCAATACTAGAGCCAGTAAAAAGTACAAAGAACTTTTAATTTTATTTAAAGAATTCAACAACTCATAAAACAAAATATTTACAAAAAGAATCCAAAATGTACCTCCAAGAACTCCAGTATATTCATACCAATTAACAAGAAACAAAGTCTCAGAAAAACAATTACCAAGAGTTAACCAAGGCCAAGAAAGATCCCAGTTTAAATGTAGATACTCAAAAGAAATCCAAAAAACTATTAGTGATAGATATCCAATTCTTGAGCCTAATTTTTCCTTTGAAGCATAAAAAAGTAACATTATCAAAGCCATAAATAGGGAATTCAAAATAAATGCTGCAATTGATCCAAATGGACTTGCAAAATACACCCAATAAGTAGTGGTTATATTAAAAAGAAAGAAAGCTAAATAAGAAAAAAAGAAAAACCTCAATCGCGACTTTTTATTTGATTCCTTCAAATCTTTTTGAACAAAAAACAATGGAACAAATGAAAAAAAAATTAAATAGGTAAAACCATCTACTGGCCATGCAAAGCTTAATAGTAATCCAGATAAAATAGCGAGCAAATAGTTTTTCATAGCGATTACAAATATTATCATATTTTTGCTTATATGAATGCAATAATTAGAAATATCCCAAATTACATAACTATCGCTAATCTATGTTGCGGAATACTTTCAATTATCTTAACATTTAATAACCAATTAAGCCTTGCTGCACTTTTTATTTTTCTAGGAATTTTTATGGATTTTTTTGACGGATTCTTTGCAAGACTCTTAAAAATTGAAAATGAATTTGGATTACAACTAGACAGTTTAGCTGATTTAGTAACATCAGGACTTGCTCCTTCATTTATCTTATTTAAACTTTTAAGCGCTAGCAATGTAACTCAATTATTTGGTGATTTTTCTTATGAAACTCCATTCTTAAACATCTCTTTAATCGCTTTTTTAATACCAATATTTGCTGCACTTAGATTAGCAAATTTTAATATTGATAAAAACCAAAAGGATTCGTTTATTGGACTTCCAACACCTATGACGGCAATCTTTATCGCCTCAATTCCACTTATTAAATCTGAGATTTTCCACTCTATTTATAACAATACATATTCTTTATGTATTATCTCAGTTGTTCTTTCAATATTAATGATAAGTAAATTAAACTTATTTTCAATAAAAGTAAATTTTCAAGAAAACATTTCCAGTCAATTAAATATAATCAGACTATTTATGTTGATATCTTCATTAATATTATTGTTCTTTTTTAATTTGGCTGCAATACCTTTTATTGTAATTTTGTATGTAATATTATCAATCATAAATAATCTATTATGAGATTTAAAGCAGAAATTGACATAATGCCACTAAAATCACTTCTTGATCCTCAAGGTAAAGCAGTAAGCGCTAGTATGAAAAACGTAGAGCTTTCAGAGATTACCAATGTTAGAATTGGTAAGCATATTACTTTAGAAATCGATGCTGAAAACGCAGATTTAGCTAGCCAAAAAGTTGAAACTGCTTGTCAAAAAATGCTTTGCAATCAAATTATGGAATCTTACACATTTGAGTTATCTAAAGTTTAGAACTACCTTCTTAACTCAAAATTTTTTCCCAAATATAATTTTCTAACTTTTTCATCTGAAGCTAAATCTTCAGAAGATCCTTGCTTTAGTACAGCTCCTTCAAAAAGCAAATAAGCTCTATCTGTAATAGATAAGGTTTCGTGTACATTATGATCGGTAATTAAAACTCCAATATTTTTTTGTACTAATTTTCTTACAATATTTTGAATATCCTCCACTGCAATTGGATCAACTCCAGCAAATGGTTCGTCTAACAAAATAAACTTTGGTTCGGTTGCTAAGGCCCTAGCAATTTCTGTTCTTCTTCTTTCTCCTCCAGATAGTAAATTTCCTATATTTTTTCTAACCTTAGTTAAACCAAATTCTTTTATAAGCTGCTCACATTTTTCATCTTGCTTCTTTTTAGTTAATTTGGTCATCTCAAGAACTGATTTTATATTATCCTCAACACTCATACTTCTAAACACTGATGCTTCTTGAGGTAAATATCCAATTCCCATTTGAGCACGCTTATACATTGGTTGTGATGTAATATCTATATCATTTAAAAAAACAGCTCCTTTATTTGACTTAATTAATCCTACAATTGAATAAAATGTTGTTGTCTTTCCTGCACCATTAGGACCAAGTAAACCTACAATTTCACCTTGCCTTAATTCAATTGAAACACCATTAACAACAGCTTTTTTATTGTAGTATTTATAAATTTTATCCGTTCTTAAAATCATAAATTATTTCGTTTAATTACTGCTCTAGAAATTCTAATGCTAATCTCATATAATATTATTAAGGGGAAAGAAACCAATATTTGAGAAGTAATATCTGGGGGTGTTATTATAGCAGATAAAATTAATGTAAGAACCATAGCATGTTTTCTGTAAGTTCTCATAAATTCAGGTGTTAAAAAACCGATTTTTGTTAAGAAATATACTAAAATAGGAAGTTCAAAAATTATACCGTTAGCCAAACTAACAGTAGTTACTGTTGTCACAAATGATGTTAAACTAATTTGATTTGCAACTGTTTGACTAACTTGATAAGAACCTAAGAAATTTATAGATAATGGAGCAATTATATAATATCCAAATAAAACTCCTACCAAAAACAAAAATGAACTAAAAAAAACAACACCTCTTGTAACTTTAGTTTCACTATCTTTCAAAGCAGGTATTACAAACCTCCATATCTCCCAAAAAACATATGGAAAAGCTAAAATAAAACCTGCATATAATGAAGTCATTAAGTGAGTAGAAAATTGGCCAGACATAGTGATGTTCATTAACGAAAATGGCGATTCTTTAATACATAAAGCATCACCCATACCTAAAGATTGTGAGATATTACACAGAAATTTATAGGTAAAAAAGTTAGGATCTTTAGGAGCTAATAAAACAGTATCAAAAATAAAGTCTTTACAAATAAATGCTAAAATTGATAGAGAAATAATAGCAATACCTGAACGAATCAAATGCCATCTCAACACTTCAAGATGATCAAGAAAAGACATGTCTAAATCTTTTTTACTCATTGAACTATTCCTTCTTTTATAATATCATGTAAATGAATAATTCCTTTATACAAACCATTTTCAACAACAATCAATTGCGTAATGTTATGAGATTTCATTATTTTAAAAGCATCATAAACAAGAGATTGACTATTTATTTTTTTAGGGTTTTTTGTCATTATCTCTTTTGCTTTTAAATCTGAAAGCTCAGTGTTGTTTTCAAAACACCTTCTTAAGTCACCATCAGTTATCATTCCTACAATATTCTTTTTGTCATCACAAACTGCTGTAGCACCAAGTCTATTTTCTGATATTTCTATAACAATATCTTTTAACACATCATCTTCAAAAACAAGAGGTGCCCTATCATTTATAACACTATCAACTTTCAGAGATAGTTTTTTACCTAATATTCCTCCTGGATGAAAGCGGGCAAAGTCTTCCTTAGTAAAACCTCTGTATTCTAAAAGACAAATAGCTAATGCGTCTCCTAAAACAAGCTGGGCAGTAGTTGAAGAAGTTGGAGCTAAATCATGTGGACAAGCCTCTTCACTAACAAAGGCGTTAATATTAATATCACTATTCTTTACAAGAAAAGATGATGGATTACCACATATTGATATAATCTTATTTCCTAAAATTTTTAGATTTGAAGTTAGTAATCTAATTTCTTCAGTATTACCGCTCTTTGAAAGACATATTACAATATCATTTTTTTGAACATTACCCAAATCTCCATGTATTGCATCAGCTGCATGAAGGAAAACAGATGGTTGCCCTGTAGAATTAAAGGTTGCAACAAGTTTACTAGAAATATTGGCACTCTTTCCAACTCCAGCTACAATTAGCCTCCCATTTGATTCTGAAATTAATTTAACTGCCTGAACAAAATGATCGTTAATACTATAAATTAAATTTTGAATAGATTTATATTCAATATTTATTACATTTTCAGCAATTTTTTTAATTTCAATTGATGATTTCATGGTAAATTAATAGTATATTCGTTTAGTAAACAACGCAACATAAACAAAAGTATTACTTTTAGATGGATATTAAAACAAGTAAGAGAATTAATACAGACATCTTACATGAAAATCTAAAGAAAGTTTTTGGATTCAACAATTTTCGAGGAAAACAAGAAGAAATCATCTTAAACCTTCTAGCAGGAAATGATTCCATGGTAATTATGCCAACTGGAGGAGGAAAGTCTATGTGCTATCAGCTACCAGCCTTACTTTCAGAAGGTCTTGCAATTGTTATTTCTCCATTAATTGCCTTAATGAAAAATCAAGTAGATGCTTTAAGAGGATTTAGTGATAATGACAGTATTGCCCATGTTCTAAATTCTTCATTATCAAAAACTCAAGCTACACAAGTAAAAGAAGACATAACTAATGGGAAAACTAAATTACTTTATGTAGCTCCAGAATCACTTATTAAAGAGGAAAATATTGCCTTTTTCAATAAAAATAAAATCTCATTTTTTGCTATTGATGAAGCGCATTGCATTTCTGAATGGGGACATGACTTTCGTCCAGAATATAGAAAGTTAAGACAAATAATAAATAATATCGCTACTGCTCCTGTTATTGCTCTAACAGCTACAGCTACACCAAAAGTTAGATTAGATATTATGAAAAATTTAAGAATTGAAGATGCAAAACTATATTTAGATTCTTTTAATAGGAAAAATTTGTTTTATGAAATACGTCCAAAACAAGATATCGCCAAGCAGCTTATAACATATGTCAACCAGAGAAAAGGAGAATCAGGGATTGTTTATTGCCTTAGCCGAAAAAAAGTAGAGGAAATTGCTGAAGTTTTACAAATCAATGGTATTAAAGCTCTTCCATATCATGCTGGCTTAGAAACAAAAAAACGTGTAGCACATCAAGATGCGTTCTTAATGGAAGATTGTGATGTTATTGTAGCAACAATTGCTTTTGGAATGGGTATTGATAAGCCAGATATTAGATTCGTAATACATCACGATATCCCAAAAAGCCTAGAAGGATATTATCAAGAAACTGGCAGAGCAGGCAGAGATGGAGGAAAAGGAGATCTTATTACATTTTATGATTATAAGGACATTGAAAAACTTGAAAAGTTTCTTCAAGGAAAGCCAATTGCTGAGCAAGAAATTGGTAGGCTGTTAATTATGGAAACAATAGCCTTTTCAGAAACATCTATGTGTAGAAGAAAATATATTCTTCATTACTTTGGAGAGGAATTTGCCTCCTCCGATTGTAATCAAATGTGTGATAATTGTAAAAATCCCAAACCGACTTTAGAAGGAAAAGTAGAAGTGAAAAAATTATTAGAGGTAATTATTGAATGTAAACAAAGGTTTAAACCTAAGGAAATTGCAAAGATTATGATTGGTGAAAGCAACAGTCTAATCAAACAACACATGTCTCAGATAAGTCATGTATTTGGATCTGGGAAAGAAAAAAGCATTCAGTTTTGGCACTCTATTATAAGACAAGTATATGTAAAACAATTAATCACTAAAGAAATTGAGTCATATGGCATTTTAAAAATAACTGATAATGGAATTGATTTTATAAAAAGCCCTAAAAGTTTTATGATTACTGAAGATCATGATTATAATGAACTAAATGATCAAAAGATAATAACAAATCAAAAAGGACATGCATTAGACAACAAACTATATGCTATTTTAAAAGATCTTAGAAAACAGCAAGCTAAAACAATTGGCTTGCCTCCATCTATTTTATTTATGGAACCCTCATTGATAGATATGGCTAATCAGTATCCAATCACATTTGAGGAATTAGCTCAAATACAAGGGGTTGGAGTAAGTAAAGCAAAAAAATATGGCCAAGAATTTATTGATGTAATAAAAGAATATGTTGAGGAAAATGAAATAGAAAGAGCAGTGGATATTGTAGTTAGAACTGTTGCAAACAAGAAAAACAATAAAATATATATCATTCAATCTTTAGATAAAAAAATGAATCTTGATGATATTGCTAGAGGAAAAACGCTTACTATTGATGAACTTTTATCAGAGATTGAAAACATTGTTGAATCAGGAACAAAAATCAATCTCTCACATATTATTGATGAAATGATGGATGAAGAAGAGCTAAATGAAATACATGATTTCTTTAAAACTACTGAAAACTTTTCTTTTGACGAAGCAAGACAAGAATTTGATGAAGATGAATTTAATGACGATGAAATTAGAATATTAAGAATTGATTTTATCTCAAAAGTAGGTAACTAATGAATACAGTAATTATATCTAGCTCGCTTGCAAAAAGCTCTAAATCATTTATTCTTTGTAAAGAAGTACACAAGAGACTTCAAAAATTAAATGTGAAAAGTGAAATAATTGATGCCAGAAATTTTCAGCTTAAAGCATATCATTCAATCCAATCTAAGGAATTAGTAAATTTAGAAAATAAAATTTCTGAGGCAGATAACTTAATCATTGCAATGGGAGTGCATAATTATTCAATAAACGACTCCTTAAAAATAATATTAGACAATTGTTTTAAAAAGGTAGAAGGAAAGTTTTTTGGAATTCTTTGCGCTGCCGGAGGAGACAAAAGCTATCTCTCAACAATGCATCTTACTCAAATTTGTATGAACGAATGGAAAATGATACAACTACCAAGAATAGTCTATGCCTCCTCTAAAGATTTTAATAATAATGCTTTAAAATCAAAAGCAGTAAAAGATTGGATGATACTATTTTGTGATGAATTCACAAGCATTGGGAAAAAGCTTATGAACTAATAGCTAAATAAGCAAGCATACCCATTCCAATTTTTAAAGATTTTTCATCAATATCAAATCTTGAGGTATGCAAACCATGAACAATACCTTTTTTCTTATTTCCGGTGCCGAGCCGATAAAAACAAGATGGAACAGCATTAGCAAAGTATGAAAAATCTTCAGCTGTCATTCTAATGGGCAGGTCTATTACATTTTCTTTTCCAAGATATTCTTTAGCAAAAGATATTTGTTTTTTAGTAAATTCTTCATCATTATATAACGCTGGATAGCCATGTCTTATATCTAGTTCAATCCTAACATTATATTTTTTTTCAACATCACTCACAATACTTTTCATATCTATATGTGATTGTTTTCTATATTCTTCAGAAAGAGCTCTAAATGTCCCCATTAATTTCACCTGATCAGGAATAACATTTGTAGATCCATCTGCTTGAAAATAACCAACAGCAAAAATAGAATCCTTATGACTTGCAAAAAAATCTGTTAACTTTAAGATTAGTTTAGATGATGCTAATATTGGATTATTATATTGGGAAGGAATTGCAGCATGACCGCCAACACCTTTTATTTTAAAATAAAGTTCATCTGTAGAAGCCATATAGATACCAGCTCTAAACCCAACTTTTCCTACTTCTAAATCTGGAAGAACATGCTGAGCCATTACATTGGTAACATTTGGATTTTCTAAAACTCCTTCTTCTATCATTTGTTTTGCACCACCTGGCAGCCTTTCCTCAGCTGGTTGAAAAATAAACTTAATTGTACCATTCCATAGTTCTCTGGAAGAGTGTAGTATTTTCAAGGCACCTAAAAGACATGCCGTATGAGCATCATGACCACAAGCATGCATAACACCTTCATTTTTTGAACAATACTCAACGCTATTTTTTTCATTAATTGGCAAGGCATCAAAATCTGCTCTCAAAGCTAAACTTTTTGAGTTAGGATTTTTTCCCTCTAGAACAACTAAAATACCTGTTTCAACATAACCATCAATAAAATTTATACCCCACAGATTCAATCTGTCTTTTATATATTTTGAAGTTTCAAATTCTTGAAATGAAAGTTCAGGATACATATGTAAATGACGTCTAATAGTCAAGATCTCATCAAAATAATTCTCACTTAAATCTTTTATCTTATTAATCATTTGCCTAGAATAAATTTAATCGCAAAAACTAATAACACTATACCAAAAAATCTTTTTAAAATTTGTGGATTCATTGAAATTGCAAATTTTGAGCCTACATATCCCCCAATAAGAAAAGCAAATGCTATTACAATTGCGTATTCCCACTTTACAAAGCCTGATTTATAATAATTTATAGCTGCTAATATTCCTATTGGAGGCAGCATCACTGCAATAGAAGTTCCTTGAGCTTCTTGTTGCGAAAAACCTAAAAGTAATAATAAAGGAATAATAACTATTGCTCCTCCAACACCAACAACTCCACTAAGCACACCAGCCAAAAGACCAATTAAAAGAAGAAAAAGAATTGTAATAAAACTCATAGAAGTAATTTCACACAAATATAAAGAACTTATATCTTTGTAAAATATTATAATTATGAAGATCAAAATATTTACATTTAATCAATTTCAAGAAAACACTTTTATTATTTCTGACAATACAAGCGATTGTATCATTATTGATCCTGGTTGTTACCAACAAGAAGAAAAAAATGAATTAGAAAACTATATCATAGAGAATAAATTAAAACCTATCTATTTAATTAATACTCATTGTCATATTGATCATATTTTAGGAAATAATTTTGTTTCTAAAAGATGGGGTTTAGATCTTATGACAAACAAAAAAGATTTAGATCTTCTTAATAATTCACAAGAGATTGCAAAAATGTATGGTTTTTTTAATTTTGAGTCATCACCTCTTCCAAAAAAATTTTTGAATGAAGGCGATATTATTAAATTTGGAAACTCAGAACTTAATACTTTATTCACTCCAGGTCATTCTCCCGGACACATTAGTTTATATTCAAAAAAATATAATTTTATTTTATCTGGTGATGTTTTATTTAAAAATAGTATTGGTAGAACTGATCTACCAGGCGGAGATTTCAATGTCTTAATTAAAAGTATTAAGAACAAACTACTAACACTGGATAATGAAACTATTGTTCACTGTGGACACGGGCCGAGCACAACCATTGGGGAAGAGAAAAAAAATAATCCTTTTTTATCATAAATTAAAATTCCTTTTCAATTTCCATAATTGTTCTAAAAGTTGGAGCACTATTTGAGTATTTTAAATTATACTCATTTCTTAAATCAGTTGCAAATAAAGTTTCATACTTCTGAAGATCAGCTAAGGATTTTGATTTATATGCTATTGCATAAGAAGAACCTGAGTCTGAATTTGAAATAATTCTATTAATTGTAGCTGAAACAAATAGCTTTGTTTCTAAAACCTTTGGAATATGTTCTTCTTTCATCCATAAAAGCCAGTCTTCAACTATTTCTAAATCAACATTTGCTGTAATATTATATATAATCATTTCTCTTCATTGATTTCATCACCTCTTAAAAAGCGAAATCTACTTCGCGCTTCTGACGCATAAATACTACCTTCATGATCTAAGATGATTTTTTGATAATAATCTTTGGCCTTGGTGCTATTATTATATTCATTCTCATAAATTTTAGCAATATTGTATAATGCATCATCTATTAAAATCTCGAAAGAAAAATCATTAATAATTTTCTCTAACATCTTAACAGATAATTCGGTATCATTCTTTTCTAAATAAATTTTATATTTTCTAAAATAAATCTCGTCAGACAAGTCGTGACCCTTAAAAATTGTTAAAATAGAATCATAAGATAGAATAGCTTCATCATATTTTTGTTGAAAGAACAATAAATCTGCTCTAGCAAACTGCATCATTGGCTGATCAATTGTATCAAGATTATAATTATCAGTAATTAACAAAGATAAATCCATTGCATCATTAGAAATTAATTTAGAAGTAGATGCCTTCAAAACATCTAATTGTGCTTGTGCCCAAGTAAATTCTCCCTTATAGTATGCTATTTTTGCTCTCTTAAACTTTGCCGTGTGGCCAATAGGATTTTCTTTAAAATCTTTTTCCACTTGAGAGTAAAATAAGAGAGCGTCCCAAATATTGCCCGATAACAACATAATATCAGCATATTGTATTTTACACTCAGCTATGTCTATAGGATCAGCATTTACTATTTTCATTGCATCTTCAAGAATAACTTTAGCTTCCTCTAAATTTTTCATGTAGAATGCTTTAAAATGGGCATAATTTGAAAGTAATAAAATACTATAACTATTTTTACCAACTTCATTAATTACTGAATTATATTTCTCATTAATTGGTTCTAAGTCTTCATTCTTATTTTTTACAATTTTAGTTTCTGCAAAAAGTTTATTAATATATGAGGTTATATATAGTTCAGAATTAAACCCCTTAGAAATGATGTAATCTAACCCTTCAATAGCAAGTTTAAATTTTTCTAAGTCTAGTAACTTTTCTGTAATATCAAATATCTTAGCTAAGGAGTTTTGATTTCTTCTGTCTAGTGAAATTACTTGCTGAAGTGCAAGTTTATATTGTTGATTTTGCATAAAAAGCCAAACGAGCATTTCATTAAAATCATAACGATTAGGATACTTTTTAATAATACTTAGAAGAGACCTTTTAACTAGATTAGTATTGTCAGAATCTTTTATTCCATTATTGTCTAAAAATCTTTGAATATTAGAAAAAACAATCTTTTTTTGATTTGGATTTTTTAATAAAAAATCTAAATATTGATTAACCATCATTTCATCCTCGCCTAATAAAGCGTATATCTGAGCTTTTTGAAGATCGTATGAAAAAGAATCATTAATCTTAGAAGATCTTTCATATATCTCTAGCGAAATATCATACATTTCAAATGACAAAAAACGATTTGCCAATTGTATAGCTTGAGAATTTTTTCCATTTAATTTTCGGAATAATTTTTTTAGATTAAAAGTAAACTTATTTGATTTTTCTTGCTTTTTTAAAGAAATAATTATGTCAACTAAATAATTTAATCTTTGAGGGTTTTTAGAATATAATTTCTTAGCTAACTTTTCAGCAGTGAAAAAATTATTGGTATTTATTAGTGATATAAAATATGGACTATATGTATTTACAGAGATATTACTTTTATTTAACTCTTCATATATAACAATGGCCTTATCATAGTCTCCGTTAATAAAATATTGGTAAGCTATTTTTTGATTATTATTTTGAGCAAATGAGGAAAATGTAAATAATAATAATATTAAAACTCTCATGAATTAAATACTATCAAATCTTGTATAGGCTTGTAAAACTTTTGGAATCTTAATACCATCAGTTGTTTGATTATTTTCAACAAGTGCAGCAAAAATTCTTGGCAATGCTAATGCACTACCGTTCAAGGTATGACATAGTTGAGATTTACCTTCTTTGTTCTTAAATCTTAATTTTAATCTATTTGCCTGAAAAGATTCAAAATTTGAAACAGAACTTACTTCTAACCATCTTTTTTGTCCAGCTGAATAAACTTCAAAATCATAGGTTAAAGAAGATGTAAAGCTTAAGTCTCCCCCACATAATCTTAAAATTCTATAAGGTAATTCAAGTTTATCTAAAATAGAAGCTACATGTTTAACCATTTTGTCTAAAGTAGAATATGAATGATCTGGATGTTCAATTTGAACAATTTCAACTTTATCAAATTGATGTAATCTATTTAATCCTCTAACATCTTTACCATAAGAGCCAGCTTCTCTTCTAAAGCATGGAGTATAAGCTGTACATTTAATTGGAAAGTCTTTTATAATAGTATCTCTAAAGAAATTTGTTACTGGAACTTCTGCTGTAGGTATTAAATATAAATCATCTTCTGTAACATGATACATTTGACCTTCCTTATCAGGAAGAGCACCTGTTCCAAACATCGAATCAGAGTTTGCAACAGATGGTGGGAGGTATTCTTCATATCCTGCATTAATATTTTGATCTAAAAAAAAGGAAATCAGTGCTCTTTGTAATTTCGCTCCTTTTCCTTTAAAAACAGGAAAACCAGCTCCAGTAATTTTATTACCGAGATTAAAATCAATTAAATCATATAATTCTGTAAGCTCCCAATGAGGCTGAGAGTTCTCATGAAGCTTGGGAATTTCACCAACCTCTTTAATAATTTCATTATCAATTTCAGAATTACCAGCTGGAACACTTTCATGTGGAATGTTAGGAATTTGCAATAAAATTTCTTTGATTTCCTCTTGAGTTTCTTTTTGAATAGCAGATAATCTTTTAGACTCTTCTTTTAGTTCTGCTGAAGATTTTTTAAATGCATTAGCTTTATCTAAATCACCTTGCTTATATAAAAAACCGATTTCTTTTGCAATTTGATTTAGCTTAGACAAAACATCATCAGACTTCTGTTGATTTAATTTTCTGGAATTGTCTTTTTTAATAACTAAATCAATTAAATCTAAAGCATCAAAATTTTTAATTTTTAATAATGCAACAATCTTATTTTTCTGTTCTCTTAAATTGGAAATATTTAACATCTATAAAGTGTTTAAAACAAAATTAAAAAAAAAACCCTTGATTGCTCAAGAGTTTCCCTTTTATACAATCTGTTTATTATTAGGCTTGTACTGAAACATAGGATTTGTTATTTCTTTTTTTAGTAAACTTTACAGTCCCATCAGTTAAAGCAAACAAAGTATGATCTTTACCCATACCCACATTATCACCAGGATTATGTACCGTTCCTCTTTGTCTCACAATAATATTACCAGCAATGACTGATTGATTACCAAATATTTTTACACCAAGCCTATTACTTCTTGAGTCTCTTCCGTTTTTAGTACTACCTGCTCCTTTTTTATGTGCCATTTTATAAAGTTTTTTCTGTTATAATTATTTCTTCGCTGCTGGCTTTTTAGCTGCTGGCTTTTTAGCTGCTGGCTTTTTAGCTGCTGGCTTTTTAGCTACTTCTTCTTTTTCTATCTTATCTTCAACTACTTTCTTTTTTGAAGTAGATGAGCCAATTTTTTCTATTTCAAGCTTAGTTAAATATTGTCTATGTCCATTTTTAACTTTATATCCTTTTCTTCTTTTCTTTTTAAAAACAATTACTTTATCTCCCTTTAAGTGCTCCATTACTTTTGCTGTTACAGACATTCCTTTTACTAAAGGAGAACCAATATTTACATTGCCTTTATCATCCGTAAGTAACACCTTATCAAAAGACACTTTTGTTCCTTGCTTTGCATCTAAACGATGTACAAATATTTGTTGGTCTTTCTCAACCTTAAACTGTTGTCCTGCTATTTCAACTATTGCGTACATTTTAATTTTGTTTTTAAAAATGGTCTGCAAAAGTAACAAAACAAGAAGAAATCAGCAATATTTTTGTTTTTTTTATTATAAAAAAGATGATTTGCACCCTTAAGTAAGCAAAACAAATAAAAAAATTTAGTTTTATATTTGCAAAAAAGACAATTACATGAGATTTAATTTCTTTCTATCATTCATATTTACAGTATCATTCACATCTTTTGCTCAAGAAAGATGTTCAACAATCGAGCATATTGAAATTTTAAATCATAAACACCCTCAATATAAACAACAGAGAGAAAAGGTAAACTTTGAATCAAAAAATTGGATAGAAAATCATTATATCTCAAATTCAAAATCTATTATTACAATTCCTGTAGTAGTTCATGTTGTTTGGAATAC
Source organism: Flavobacteriales bacterium (assembly GCA_028122735.1). Classification (GTDB taxonomy): domain Bacteria; phylum Bacteroidota; class Bacteroidia; order Flavobacteriales; family BACL11. The sequence continues at coordinate 20,950 of JAOHSR010000005.1, read as the reverse complement.
AAGTGCAGAAAACATTACAGACCAACAAGTTATCTCTCAAATAGATGTTTTAAATGCTGATTTTAGAAGAACTAATATAGATGCAATAATGACTCCTAATGTCTGGCAAGGAATTGTTGCTGACACAGAAATTGATTTCTGTCTAGCTACAGTAGATCCTAATGGCGCACCTACAACTGGTATAACAAGAACACAAACTAGTCAAACATCGTTCTCGATTCAAACGGACAATATGAAATCTAATGCCTCTGGAGGTATTGATTCCTGGGATAAAGATAAATATCTCAATATTTGGGTTTGTGATTTATCAGGTGGTATATTGGGATATGCTACTCCTCCATCTAGTTTTAATAATCCAGATGATGGTGTAGTAATTGGTTACAGATATTTCGGCACTACTGGAAGTGTACAAGCACCATATAACAAAGGGCGAACTTGTACTCATGAAGTTGGACATTGGCTAAATTTAGATCATTTATGGGGAAATGGTGGCAATTGTGGTAACGACAATGTAAATGACACTCCTACGCAAGAAGAAGAAAATTATAACTGTCCTGCTTTTCCACACAATGCAAATAGCTGTGGCACTTCTAATTCTAGCGGAGATATGTTTATGAATTATATGGACTACACAAATGATGGATGTATGAACTTATTCACACAAGGCCAAAAAGCAAGAATGATTTCTGCAATTAATTTATACCGATCAGATTTTCTAAGTCATAATTTATGTAATAATATTACAAGCTTTAATGAATTGCCAACAAATAGCAGAAAATTAATTAAAGTAATTGATATTTTAGGTAGAGAAAACTCTTCTAATTCTCAGGCGATATATCTTTACATCTATGATGATAATACAGTTGAGAAAAAAATTATTCTAAAATAAGTTAAAGAATCTAGTCTATAAAAGATGTAACATTATAGTGTGTTTCTTGGCCTCCACCAGCAACATATTGTCTTATTTTCTTAACATTTTCAAACTCTTCATGCTTCACACAAAATGTTTTGATTGAGTCTTTATTTTTTAAATAAAATATTTCTTTGTAATCTTCTTTAACATATTTATGTGATTTTAATCTAGTGTCCAATATATTCCCATTTGTAATGAAGAAAAAAAGATTAAAAAAAAATTCAATAATTAATATTATAAGTAGTGATTTGATATTATAAATATACTAAATATTTGTAAATCAAATATTTATAGAATTTTTATTAACCAAGTATATTCCTGAAAAAATTAAAGCGACACCAATAAAATATTGATCTATTAATTCTTCTCCATCAATAAAACCCCAAAATAAAGCAACAATAGGAATTAAGTAGGTAACAGAAGTTGCAAAGGTTGGGGATGAAATTTTAATTAGTTTATAAAATATTATTCCTGCAAATGCAGTACATATAATCGCTAATATAGATATATAAAAAAGAGATTCATATGCCTTATTATTATCTAATAAAACTATAAAATCTGTACTAAAAACATAAACTCCAGAAAGAGGACCTACTATTAAAAAAACAATGGTAGTTATATCGGTTGAATCTAAATTATAAAGGTATCTTTTAATAACATTTGCGCTAATTGCATATAGTAAAGAGGCCAATACAACGAGATAGACGTAAATATTAACACTAATACTTTGATTAAGAGTATTTAATGAAAGGAAAACAGCCCCAATCAGACCAATAAAAACTCCTAGCAAATTAATTTTATGATATTTATGATTAAATATTATAATACCAATACAAAAAGTAAATAAAGGAGTTAAGGAATTTAAAATTCCTACAAAAGAACTATCTAAGTAAGTTTGAGCAAGTGTAAATAAAAAGGCAGGTATACCGCTTCCAAAAAGTGCAGCAACTAGAATTGGGACATAATGTTTCCTTTTTATTTTTTTTAATGCAGAAAAAACAAAAGGTGTTAAAACAAGAAAAGTAATAAATAATCTTAAAGCTGCAACTTGTTCATATGAAAAAACCTCTAAACCCTTTTTCATTAATATAAAAGAGCTTCCCCATATTAATGATAAGATAATTAGATAAAAATATCTGATTGAAAATACATTCAAAACTCTAATCCCATCTTAAAGATTCAATTAAAACTTTAATATCCTCTTTAATAAAATTATTAACTGGAGCAATAGAATCATTTATTTGTGTGTTAAAGTAAAAAGAACCTCTAAAAAAATGATTAAGACTATCTGTTAAATAAAACTGAGAAGAAGTTGCTGTAATACCTTGATAATCATAAAGCATTCCAAAAATATTATTTTCTTCATTTATATACACTTGCTCACTAATCATATCTGCCTGTTCATTATGTTTATATGCTAATGATCTTGATTGCTCAACATGCTCATTCAAATCATCATTTAAATTAACATAAGTGAGGTATAATTTGCCAGAAAATTTGGGGAAATTTATATTTAAAAAATTAATATTCTTTTCAATTTCAACACTAGAATATTTTGGATATAAAAATGTAAATGCTAATCTATAATCGCTAAAAGTTTGATATTCTTTTTTTGGAAATTTAATCTTAAAAAATGCTCTTGGCTTTGGAGTGTAGTCACTTCCACATGCAAATAAAAATAAAAACAACAAACTATACCTCATCTAGTGATACTTTTACTCGCTTAATTCTTCTTAAATCAACAGATTCTATTTGAAAAATAAATCCCTTAATTTTTATAATATCTCCAATCTTTGGAATTATACCTTTATGTTCTAAAATCAATCCAGCTAAAGAATCTGACTCCCCTTTTAAATCATCAAAAAAATCTAAATCAACTTTGACAATTTTTAAAAAATCAATTAATAAGATTTTTCCTTCAAAAACATAATTTTTATCATTTAATTTTGAATAATTGTGATCATCATCATCAAACTCGTCATTTATCTCACCAACAATTTCCTCTAACACATCTTCCAAAGTAACTATTCCAGAGGTGCCTCCATATTCATCTACAACAATAGCAATATGATTTTTCTTAGCTTGAAACTCCTTAAGCAAATCGTTAATCATTTTATTCTCTGGAACAAAAAAAGGAAGTCTGCACAAATCTATCCAGTTAAAATTGTTATCCTTAGATAGATAAGGAATTAAGTCTTTTATATATAATATGCCTAAAATATTATCAAATTGCTCGTCATAAACTGGGATTCTTGAATATCCTGATGATGTAATGATCTTTAGAAGGTCAGAGTATTTAGTTTTTTTGTCCACGGCTATAACATCAACTCTTGACTTCATGATTTCTTTAACATCTGTATTGCCAAACTCTACAATACTTCTTAAAATCTTCCCTTCTTTTCCATCATTTTCTTGATCGGTAAGTTCCAATGCTTTTGAAAGTTCATCAATATTAACATTTGATTCTTTTTTAATCAATTTATCTTCAATTATAGATGTTGATGAAACCAACAAAAAACTAAATGGATAAAATAATTTATTTAAAAATGTAAGTGGCTTTGCCATCAACAAACTAAATTTTACTGCATTCTGATTGGCATATACCTTTGGAGTTATCTCTCCAAAAAGGACTAAGAGAGAAGTAATTATAATTACTTGAAAAACAAACTCTAGTATTGACTCTTCTGGAAAAGTAAAAGAAATAGTTGTTAAATATGCAGATATTATAACAATAGCTACATTAATAAAATTATTAGCAATTAATATTGTTGCTAATAAATGATTTGGTGATTTTAATAATTTAAAAATCAAATTATTTTTGGGATTATCATCTCTTAATTTTTCTAAATCAGACATACTAAGAGAAAAATATGAGATTTCAGCTCCAGAAATAAAAGCAGAAAAAGTTAGTAGCACAATTATCAAAAAGAATATTAAAATATTTTCAATTTGAAAAAAATTAATATCAACTTGAGAAAGTATATTTAAAATAATGGGTAAAGGATCTTCTTTCAAAGGATAAATATTAATTAAAAGGGCAAGTCATCTTCAGTAGATGGTGTATTATTATCTTCTGAATTTACAGATCTTGCTAGCATATTTAACTTGTCAGCTAGAATCTCTGTTTTATATCTGGTATTTTCGTCTTTATCAATCCATTTATTTGTTCTAATTTTCCCCTCAATATATACACTAGAACCTTTTTTCAAATACTTTTCTGCAATTTCAGCTAAACCTCGCCAAAGAACTACATCATGCCATTCAGTTTGACTAACACGATCTCCCTCTTTGTTTTTATAGTTTTCAGTAGTGGCGATTGACATATTCGCCACAGCTACACCATTATCCAAATATCTAACTTCTGGGTCTTTACCTAGATTACCTATAAGAATAACTTTATTTACACCAGACATTAACTTTTTTTTAATTTTATTAAACAAATTTAAAAAAAACTATCAAATAAATGATTGACTAAGATAGTTCTCAATAGCCTTAGATACTGGAAGTTGTAATAATTGATCTTTTTTAAAGAGTTGGTATGTATTAGGCTTTACTTTATCACTCTTAATATGAATAAACCTAATATGTAATTTCTGATGAGATAATTTATGTACAATAATGGGAGAAATATTATTAATTTGAAAATTATTTCTATAAAAAAAATTAGTCCACTGACTACTTTCAACAACATTATTTTTTGAAATATCTTTTTTAAATTCTAATGACGGAAATTCATATAAACCAGACCAAATACCTTTATTTTTTTTCTTTAGAAGAACATGATCTCCAATTGAGACAATTAAAAAATTTAAATATCTATTCTTAACTTTAATTTTATTTTGTTTTTTAGGTAAAATTTGAACTTTTGAATTGTTAAACGCATAACATTCGTCTTGAAAAATACAGTTAATACATTTGGGTGTTTTTGGTGTACAAACTAAAGCTCCAAATTCCATTATGGCTTGGTTATAAGTATAACTATCTTTTAATGGCAAATTAAAATCAGCAAGTTTTTTGAATTGCTTTTTACCTGAGGAGGTATCAAAATAATTGTATATACCAAAAACTCTACTTAAAACTCTAATAACATTACCATCTAAAACAGCATAATTTTTATTAAAGGCAAAAGAAGAAATTGCTGATGCAGTATACTCTCCTACGCCTTTTAGGTTTAAAATATCCTTATAATTCTGGGGGAAATTTCCGTTACAGCTAAAGCAAATGTATTTAGCGGTGTAATGTAGATTTCGAGCTCTAGAATAGTAACCCAATCCCTGCCAAAGCTTTAAAACTTTATCTTCACTAGAGTTAGCCAAATCAAAGATCGTAGGAAATTCGCATATAAAATTATTAAAGTATGGTAATCCTTGCTGTACTTTAGTTTGTTGCAATATTATTTCAGACAACCAAATCTTATATGGATCATTAGTTTGTCTCCAAGGAAGGTCCCTACTGTTAATATTATACCAAGTAATTAATTGATTAGAAAAATTCATTTAAAAAGAAAAGTATTTATAAAATATGATTTAAAGGGATAGATAAAATTTGATATATTTGCATTCAAATTTAGTAAAATATATTCATGACAAAGGCAGAAGTTGTTAGTAAGATATCATCAAAAACAGGAGTAGAAAAAGTAACAACACTTGCTGTAGTAGAGTCATTTATGAGTGAAATTATGAGTGCTGTTTCTGAAAACGAAGCTGTATTTTTAAGAGGATTTGGAACATTCAAGGCAAAAAAAAGAGCTAAAAAAACTGGTCGTAACATAAAGAAAAATACGACTATTATTATTCCAGAGCACCATATCCCTTCATTCAAACCTGCGAAGATTTTTGTGCAGGACGTAAAAAATAAAGTAAAATAAAACTTTAAAAAATATTTAAGATGTCAGGAGCGAAGAAAAAGAAAAGATTAAAAATTGCTACACACAAGCGCAAAAAGCGCTCTAGAAAAAATAGACACAAAAACAAATAATTTGTTTCGTTAACCTATTTTTTAATCAGTAAAATAAACCATGAAATTCGACCTCATAATCGATTCAAGGTCTTCTGAAGTAGTAATTGCATTGTTATGTGATGGGCAGTTAATTGAGTTACATAAACAAAAACACGATAATAACTTTTCAGTAGGCGATATATATTTAGGGAAAATAAAAAAAGTTGTCCCAGGTTTAAATGCGGCATTCGTAAATGTTGGATATGAACGTGATGGGTTTCTTCACTACTTAGATTTAGGAAGCCAAGTAAATTCTCTTAAAAAGTTTACTGAAAAAGCAATTCAAAACAAACTCAATACTGCCTCACTAAAAAACTTCAAAAGCGAAAAGAACATTGACAAAGATGGAAAGATTGTTGACACAATAAAATCTGGCGATCATCTTTTACTTCAAATTTCGAAGGAACCAATTTCAACTAAAGGACCTAGACTTACAACAGAATTATCACTAGCTGGACGATATATGGTTCTAACACCATTTTCTGACAAAGTCTCTGTTTCACAAAAGATTGCTAAATCTGAGGAAAAGGCACGTCTTAAAAAACTTATAAGAAGTATAAAGCCGCCTGGTTTTGGTGTTATTATTAGAACTGTAGCTACAGGTAAAAAAGTAGCTGAATTAGATCAAGATCTGAAGAATCTTTATAAAAAATGGCAAGTTATTAGCAAAAAACTAAAAGGATCAAAAGCCCCTGTAAAAATATTAGGAGAACTTAATAGATCTTCTACAATTCTTAGAGATTTGCTAGATGCAAAATTCAATAACATTATTGTCAATAACACTGAAATTGCTCAAGAATTAAAAGACTACCTAGCAAGAATATCACCAGAACAAGAAAAAATCGTGAAAATCCACAAAGGAGAAACACCAATTTTTCAAAAATATAATATTACCAAGCAGATAAAAGGTGCATTTGGTAAAAACGTAACAATTAAAAACGGAACATATCTTGTTATAGAACATACAGAAGCGTTGCATGTTATAGACGTTAATAGCGGAAAAAAAGTTGATGCTAAAAAAAATCAAGAAGAAAATGCTTTAGAAGTTAACATTGAAGCAGCTAAAGAAATTGCTCGCCAATTAAGATTAAGAGATATGGGGGGGATTATTGTTGTTGATTTTATTGATCAGAAATTTGAAAAAAACAGAAAACTTCTTTTCGAAAGCCTGAAAAAAGCCATGAGTACTGATAAGGCTAAACACAACATCTTACCTCCAACAAAATTTGGATTAATACAAATAACTAGACAAAGAGTTAGACCTGCTCTTACAATTGATACTTTAGAAAAATGTCCAATGTGTGATGGTGGAGGAAAAATAGACTCCAGCTTATTACTAATTGATCAAATTGAAAATAAAATTGCTAATCTAACAGTTATTAAATCAAACAAAATTCAAATAGCAACACATCCTTTTGTAGCAAGCTATATTAATAAAGGATGGTTCTTTTCTTCAATTAGACACAAATGGGAAAATAAGTTTAAGAAAACTATAAAAGTTGTCGGAGATGACAGGCTACATTTATTACAATACAGCATTGTAAATAAATAGTTATTTTTTTCTAAAATACATTGCTATTAAAATAGAGATTGAAATTAGCATCATAGCAACACCAATTAAATAACCCCATCTTATATTATCACCTAAATCAAAAAAGGTTAATGACAATAAAGATATAAGAGAAATTCTTACAATAATATTTAATGAGCTAAATACAGAAGTTGCTCTGCCAATTAAATTATTTGGAATATGGTTAAATAAATAAGTTGTTCTTAAAATCCTTACCCCAGCATTTGTTATACCTAAAATTAAACTACCAACAAAAAAGACAATTAAGGAATTATAAAAGGTCATGGCAAAAAACGCCATTGAAACCATCAACATTAATAAGATAACGCTTATATATGTATCTAAATTCTTTAACAATCTTAAAATAAGCACACCTGAAAAAATTGCTCCAACAGAATAATAAATTTCTGCTGAAGCATACACATTTCCAGAAGCCAAAAGAAAGTCATGCACATAAGATGGTAATATTACATGCAACTCAACTAAGGTAAATGCAAATAACATATATGAAGTAATTCCAAAAATAAAGATCTCTGGATTATGCTTGAGATAATTAAATCCAATCTTCAATCTATCAAAAAGATTTCCAGTATGAATTTTTTCATTAACAATAGGTGTATATTTTATTAATGAAAATATTACAATTACTGCTAAATATGTAACAGCATCCATTAAGAAAATATCATAAATTGGCCAAGGCTCTACATCAAAAGGAAGTGAAAAATTAAATCCAGCAATATTTAAATTTTTATTTTCTGTCCCTGTTAGTAAAATAGCTGCAAAAGCGCCAGCAAGCACACTAGTTGTTTGTCCTTGCACTTCTATATAGGAGTTTAATTTACCATATTTACTTTTTTCAGTAATTTCTTGACCGAAAGCATATAAATTAGGATAATGAATATTGTAATTAAATATAGTTATAGCGAATACAGAAACAACTAAATACTCTGATAAAAAACCATTGTAAGAACCAAAAAAAGCAACACCTCCAATAAACAAACCACATACAATATTTGTTATAATAAAAATTTTTTTTCTAGAATATCGATCAATCAATGAACCAGCATAAATCCCCCAGATCAATGTAGAAGTTGTAATTACAATATAAGAAAGCGCAAAAAATTGTGGTTTATCTATAATTTCAATAAAATACCATGGTATAGCAATCATACTAATCCCTTGAGCTAGTCCAGAAATAATATTTGACAAGAAAAGAAGAGTTATTGCCTGCTTATTTTTCATTCACGCAAATTTAAGATTATTAAGCATAATACGTACATTTGATTTTTGTCAAAAAACAAAATATTGAATTTAAAAATTACTATTAATAAGTTAGAAAAATATTGTTCTTACTCAGAAAAATGTAAATCTGATATAATTAAAAAATTATATGAATGGAAAGTTTTTCATAATCAGGATGAAATAATGAATCATTTAATAGATCATAATTATATTAATGAAGAAAGATATGCGTTATTGTATTGTATGGGGAAGTTTAATAGTAGAAGATGGGGGAAAATAAAGATATCAAACCACCTTTTACAAAAAGGTATAAAAAATGAGGATATTCAAAATGCAATTACGCAAATTTCTGACGAAAAATATAACAAATCATTAACTGACCTAATAAATTACAAATCAAATCAAATAAGTGAAAACAATATTTTTAATAAGAATTCTAAAATCGCCAAATTCCTTTACCAAAAAGGTTATGAGTCAGATTTAATATGGAAAAAAATCAAAATTATTTCTGAAGATTATGATTAGCCAAGAGGAATTAACAAATATTTTAGAAAGAAGGAATCAGCTCGCTAAATTTTTAGATATTAAATCTAAAAAAGAAAAACTTGCTTTATTAGATTCAAAAATGATGCAAAATAATTTTTGGAACAATCCTAAAGAAGCAGAAAAAATATTAAAAGATAAAAAAGATGTCGAGCAATGGATAAATCTCTACTTAAAAATTGAAAATAATATTGAAGAATTAAATATATTGATTGAATTACAAGCAGAGGAAGAGGAACTTTCTAAACAACTGCAAAAAACTGTAAAATTTCTTGAAGAATTAGAATTTAAAAAAATGTTAAATTCTAAAGAAGATAAATTAAATGGAATAATGACTATTAATCCCGGTGCAGGAGGAACAGAAGGCCAAGATTGGGCTCAAATTTTAATGAGAATGTATCTTATGTGGGGAGAGAAAAATGGATATAAAGTTAAGCAGCTAGATTTACAAAATGCTGATCCTGTAGGAATAAAATCAGTCACACTAGAGTTCGATGGAAATTATGCATTTGGAAATTTAAAAAGTGAAAACGGAGTACACAGATTAGTGAGAATATCTCCATTTGACTCAAATGCAAAAAGACATACAACTTTTGCTTCTGTATTTGTATATCCATTAGTAGATGAAAGCATTGATATCAAAATTAATCCATCAGAGATAAGCTGGGATACTTTTCGTGCTGGAGGTGCTGGAGGCCAAGGGGTAAATAAGGTAGAAACAGCAGTCAGATTAAAACATAATCCATCTGGTATAATTATAGAAAATTCTGAGACTAGATCACAGCTAGAAAACAAAGAAAAGGCAATTAAACTATTAAAATCTCAACTCTATAAAATTGAAATTGAAAAACAACAAAAAGAAAAAGAAAAAATAGAAGGAGAGAAGAAAAAAATTGAATGGGGATCTCAAATTAGAAATTATGTGCTTCATCCCTACAAACTAGTCAAGGACTTAAGAACAAACTATGAATCTACTAATCCGAAAAATATTTTGGATGGAGATATTAACGAATTTATCAAGGCTTACTTAATAGAATTTGGATAAAAAAAATAATAGTAGATTTGTTAGGCTAATCGGGGATCTGATGTTCTTCAAGTCGACCTTCTCTTAACCAAACATATATAAAATAAGGAATAACACTAGCCAGAAAAAAAAGACACCAAAATGCCATTAAAAAAACAAAAAGGAAAGCTAAAAAACCTATAAATTTCATAGTTATTATTTAAAAACAAAGAAACAACAACTTATTAAACAAACAAAATATTTTAAGATGAAATATAGAATAGAAAAAGATACTATGGGGGAAGTTAAGGTTCCTTTTAACAAATTTTGGGGAGCTCAAACTGAAAGAAGTAGAAACAACTTCAAAATAGGACCTCAATCTAGTATGCCATTAGAAATTATTTATGGCTTTGCGATTTTAAAAAAATCTGCAGCTCATGCAAACTATGAACTTGGTATTTTATCAAATGAAAAAAAAGAAGCAATTTCAAAGGTTTGTGATGAAATATTAGATCAAAAGCATGATGATCAATTTCCATTAGTAATTTGGCAGACTGGCAGTGGCACTCAATCAAATATGAATATAAATGAGGTAATAGCTAACTTAGCTCATATGAATGATGGAGGTAAAATAGATGACACAAAAAAATTAGTACATCCTAATGATGATGTAAATAAATCTCAAAGCTCTAACGATACGTTTCCTACTGCTATTCATATTGCAGCAATGAAACTAATTTTAAATAAAACAATTCCTTGTCTTGAAAGCTTAAGAAATTCATTAGAAAAAAAATCTAAAGCCTTTGAAGAGATAGTTAAAATTGGAAGAACTCATTTGATGGATGCTACTCCATTAACATTAGGTCAAGAATTTTCAGCTTTTGTAGCTCAATTAGATTTTGGAATTAAAGCTTTAAAAAATACTTTACCTCACTTATCTGAGTTGGCTATTGGGGGAACTGCCGTAGGTACTGGACTAAACACACCTAAAGGATATGCTGATTTAGTAGCAAAAAAAATATCTGAATTTTCTGAGATTAATTTCTTAAGTGCTAGCAACAAATTTGAAGCACTCTCAGCTAATGATGCCATAGTAGAATCGCATGGCGCTTTAAAACAACTTGCGATTTCTTTAAATAAAATAGCTAATGATATTCGCATATTATCTTCAGGACCAAGATGCGGAATTGGTGAAGTATTGATACCTTCCAATGAGCCAGGGTCGTCGATAATGCCTGGAAAAGTAAATCCAACTCAAGTAGAAGCCTTAACCATGGTATGTGCACAAGTAATTGGAAATGACACAACAATTTCAGTTGCTGGTATGCAAGGACACTTACAGCTTAATGTTTTTAAGCCTGTAATTGCAGCAAATTTTTTACAATCAGCAGAACTAATAGCTGGTGCTTGTAAATCATTTGAAAAGAATTGTATTTCAGGAATACAACCAAATCTTGGCAATATTCAAAAGAATCTAAAAAACTCATTGATGTTAGTTACTGCTCTAAACACCAAAATAGGATATGACAAGGCATCAGAAATTGCAAAAAACGCTTACAATAATGGAACAACTCTAAAAGAAGAAGCGCTAAAACTTAAATATCTTTCTGAAGAAGAATTTGACAAATGGGTAAACCCCATTTTGATGTGTAATAAATAAATTATTTATTACTTTTTAATCCTGATGTGAATTTTTTTATCTCTTGCTCATCTGCTTTGTTGCAGATTAATAAAGAATTATCACTTTCAACAACAATGTATCCTGTTAAACCATTAATAATACATTCTTTACCACTATCAAGAATAACAATATTGTCTTTTGAATTATACAATTGAATATCCCCTCCTCTGACAGTATTATTCTCATCATCTTTAGGTAAATGAGTATCTATTGATCCCCAAGTACCTAAATCACTCCAACCAAAAATAGATGGATACACATACACAATATCAGATTTTTCTAAAATTCCATAATCAATAGAAATATTTTTACAAGATGCAAATTTTCTGCTAATAAAATCTTTTTCATTAGAGGTACCATAAATTCCCTCACCACTTTTAAAAATATCATATATATCTCTTAAATCTTTTCTATATGAGTCAATAATAACTTTAGAAGTAAATAGAAATATACCAGCATTCCATAAAAAATCTCCGCTATCCAAAAATTGTAATGCCAAATCTCTATTAGGTTTCTCAGTGAAAGTTCTTACCTTTTTAATATTAAGATTAGAATCAACAGAGTTTGTGTCTTCATATTGTATGTATCCATAACCTATATCTGGGCGAGACGGTTGAATTCCTAGAGTTACTATTATTTCTTCTTTAGGAAGTATGTCAAATATTTCATTTACAATTCTGACATACTCAGCATCATTTGTAATAAGGTGATCTGATGGAGCAACAATCATTTTAGCTTCAGAATTAATTGAATGAATTTTAAATGATGCATAAGCAATGCAAGGTGCTGTATTTCGCATTACTGGTTCACATAGTATATTATCCTCTGAAATTTGGTTTATTTGCTCCTTACATAAATTAACATATTCATTGTTAGTAGCAATAAAGATATTTTCCTTAGGACATATTAAAGCAAGCCTTCTAAATGTTTGCTGTATAAGAGTTTCTCCAATGCCTAAAATATCTAAGAATTGTTTTGGCATCTCTTTTTTACTAAGTGGCCAGAATCTAGACCCAATACCTCCGGCCATTATTACAGCATAGTTGTTTTTATTCAAAATATTTTTTTTTGCAAATTTAAACTATATTTTCACATCAATTTATTTCAATCTTTGCTATTGGATTAAAAAGGTAATATCTATTATTAGTTAAATTTAGACATTTTATTCTTTTTCTCATTTTTTGACATTTCATATACTTTTCACCTGAGTATGTAAAATTATCTCCATCATTAATTTCTGAAATTGTTAAAAAAATTTCACTATCATATTTTCTTAAAATTAAAGATAAAAACTCATCATTAGTTGTACTAGCAGATGGATTAATTAAGTACCTAGAAAGTGCAGGTAAAATATCATCAGGAAAAATATTATAATCAAAAAAATTCAGCATCAATTTTTTAAAATTTTCTTTCCATTGCATTGCATGAGGTTTTATATTTTTTCCAAATTCAGCAAAAGTAAAAGCATGGGCAATTTCATGAGTCAATGTAATTAATGAAGCATATTTATTTAAATTATTGTTAACCGTAATAAAATGCTGATTATTTCTAAATCGATAATCTCCTAATTTAGTTTTTCTGGCGTTAACAAATCTAATATCAATATCTAATTCACTAATCCATTTTGCAATGTAGGGAGAAGCCCGGAGTGGAATATAATTTTGAAAATCCAATGTTAAATTTAATAATTATTAGAAACCTATAACTAATGCTAAGTAACCTACAAGCAAAGCAATTACTAGCCCGAGTAAAGATATAATAAATCCATCTTTTTTATTCTCGGCAAGTAAAGGAAAGATTCCATCTCCACTAGTGGAAATAGCAGCTGCGATTAATGCTGCCATAGGGAAATTAGGAATAGTTATAAAAGCGACGGCAACTGCAATTACTCCTCCACAACCCGGTGTCACCCCTATTAAAGCTGCTAAGAATATAACAAGATGAACAGAGGATGTCATCCACGCATCAAATGTATCAGCACCAACAAGTATATCAATAACATAGTTAGCAACAAATAATCCAATAAAAACATACGTTACAACCATAGCAATATCTAAAACCGCATGTAATATCGTTGATTTAACATTACTGTATGAAGAATAGCAGTCGTGATCTTTAAAAGTTAATTTATTTACATAATAAAAAATTATACATGTAACAGTAAGCGCTATCGAAATCCAGTAAGTTAGACTTGAAATTGCTTCAATCCCTCCTCCCCATAATGCCATAATAGAACCGGGAGCTAAAAACATAGCCATTGTTAAAATAGAATAAAAGCCAAGTTTTTGAAAAAATATACTAACTGAGGTGTTTTTTGTTTTACTAAGATTTAAATCCTCATTGTTTTGTTGTTGAATATTTTCAGATTCAGCTCTAAAACCAATAATATCAAAAAAATATCCAAAAAATACTCCTGCAACTATTCCAAAGATGGTAATAATTACGTAAGCTTTTAGATTACCAACTACAGAAGCCTCATTAGAAGCTCCTAACAAAACAAAAGAACCCTCTCCTAAGGTACTAATGAAAGTAGCTAATAAACCGCCGAATGAAATATTTTTATTTTTATATAATGACGCAACTACAATTGTAGCCCCACATCCAGGAATTGCTCCCAAAAAAGATCCAATAATAGGATGTGTCCATTTAGGTCCAATCTGAACAGAAACATTATTATTTCTTTTTTTTATTGCAAAACTGATTAAAGCAAAACCAATGATTGACAGAGACACATAACCACCTATTGCACCTGCAGCTTCAAGATTATCTAAAAAAAATGAACTAAAATTAAATTCCATATTTATACTTTCATTGTAATTTAAGTTAAAATATCAGCATCACATAATTTATTTGAAAAGAATTTATTAGAAACAATGTAGTGTAATTGATGCATATACTTGCTAAATTTTTCACCTGCAAATATATTTATTTAGATTAAATCTAAAGTAAATTAATACTTAATTTTTGGAGTTTTGAGCAGAAAAATTAGGGCAATCACAATTGCTCTTTTTAATAATATTGCATGAGGAGCATATAAAAATTATTAAAATTAGAAGAATAATATAATATCTTTGTAGTTTCATGAGCGATTACAAATTTAAATAAAATACTTACTTTTAAACTTAATGAAATCAATCTTAATACAAATCGGGCAATATTTTTTAATGTTAAACAAAACATTTAGCTTTCCTGAAAAGAAAAGTGTTTTCTTTAAACAATTCAATCTTGAATTAGAAAAAATAGGTCTTAACTCACTTGGGATTGTTACTATAATCTCATTTTTTATTGGAGCAGTTGTTAGTATTCAAACTGCATTTAACTTTGAAAGTCCAATATACCCTAAGTATTTAATTGGATACGCAACAAGAGAATCTTTGATTTTAGAATTTTGCCCAACAATGCTAGCATTAATATTAGCTGGCAAAGTGGGATCCAACATTGCATCTGAAATAGGCTCAATGAGAGTTACAGAGCAAATTGATGCATTAGAAATTATGGGTGTAAACTCTGCATCATTTTTAATACTCCCAAAAATTTTTGCAACAGTACTTTTCTTCCCAATTTTAATTATCCTTAGCATAACTATTGGATTAATTGGTGGATGGGTTGGATGCCAAACTGCTGGAATTACAACAGCAAGTTTTTTGTATGGAATTAAATATGAATTTAATGCATTTTATGTTACTTATTGTTTAATTAAAATAACTGTTTTTGCATTTATCATTTCCTCTGTATCTTCTTATTTTGGATATTATACAAATGGTGGGGCGTTAGATGTAGGAAGGTCAAGTACAAAAGCAGTAGTATATAGCAGTATTATTGTTCTGATTTTTAATTTTCTTTTAACAGATTTACTATTAGCATGATTGAAATAAACAACATACATAAATCTTTTGGAGACAATCATGTTCTAAAAAATATTTCGTTCAAATTTGAAAAAGGAAAAACCAATTTAATAATTGGAGAGAGCGGCTCTGGTAAAACAACACTTCTAAGGATATTAATAGGTTTACACAAAATTGATAAAGGAGAAGTTTTATACGACGGAAGAGATTTTAATCAATTAAACTCAAAAGAAAAAAGAAAATTAAGACAAGAAATAGGAGTTTTATTTCAAAAAGGAGCATTATATGATTTTATGAATGTGGAAGAAAATATTATGTTTCCATTAACAATGTTTACAAATCAATCTTATGAAGAAAAAATAGAAAGAGTAAACAATTGTCTTGAAAGAGTAAATCTTCAAAATAATAATACACTTAAAATCAGTGAGCTAAGTGGCGGAATGATAAAAAGAGTATCTATTGCCAGAGCAATTGTTTTGAAGCCAAAATATTTATTGTGTGATGAGCCAAATTCTGGTCTTGATCCTAAAACTGCAATTATTATTGACAATTTGATTAAAGAAATTTCCGTTGAGGATGACATTACTACAATTGTCAACACTCATGATATGAATTCTGTAATGGAAATAGGTGACTCTATCGCCTATATTAATAATGGTCAAATAAGTTGGACAGGAAACAAAGAAGAATTACTACAAAGTAATAATGAGCAACTAAATAATTTTGTATTTGCATCTAAATTATTTAAAAGACTAAAGAACATATAAATGAAAGCTGTTAGAGCTAAGAAATTTTTAGGACAACATTTTTTAATTAATGAGGAAATTGCAAGTAGAATCACAGATTTAATTTTAAATAACAATAATAAAAATGTTTTAGAAATAGGACCTGGGATGGGAGTCCTAACAAAGTACCTACACGAAAAAGATATTAATCTTAAATTAGTAGAAATTGACAGAGAATCTGTTTTGTACTTAAAAAATAAAATCCCCGAACTAGAACATAATATTTTTGAACAAGATTTCTTAAAAATAAATCTAAATGAAGTTTACAGTCAAAATCTCTCAATAATTGGAAATTTCCCTTACAATATTTCTTCACAAATTCTTTTTAAAGTTTATGAAAACTATGAAAAAGTAGATATTGTTGTGGGCATGTTCCAAAAAGAAGTTGCTGAACGAGTGGCAAGCCCTTCTGGCAGAAAAAAAGGCATTTTAAGTGTCCTACTTCAAACATTTTACGATATAGAATATTGTTTTACTGTAGATGAAAATCAATTTTCCCCACCTCCTAAAGTTAAATCAGCTGTAATAAAACTTGTCAGAAATAAAAGAAAAAAAATTGATGTAGATTTAAAATCCTATAAAATGATTATTAAGGCAGCATATAATCAAAGAAGAAAAACTATCAATAATGCATTAAAAAGTTTTAATTTAAAAAAAGACGATAAAACCAAACATCTACTAAAGCTAAGAGCAGAGAACTTATGCGTGAATGATTTTATAAATATAACTTCAAACATTCAATAGCTTGAAAATAATTTTTATTGATACCACACATCCAAAGTTAATTGAAGATCTTAAGTGTGAAGGATTTATTTGTGATGAAATGTATGATAAGAGTAAGTCTGAAATCCTTAAAATAATAAAGAATTACGATGGACTAGTAATTAGGAGTCGATTTAAAATTGATCAAACTTTTATTAATGCAGCCAAAAACTTGAAATTTATTGCTAGGGCAGGATCAGGTACTGAAAATATAGATCTTCACTATACAAATAAAAAAAATATAAAATGTTTTAATGCTGCTGAAGGCAACAGGCAAGCTGTTGCTGAACATGCAGTTGCAATGATTTTAAATTTACTAAATAATATTAGAGTTTCTGACCAAGAAATAAGAAATGGGATTTGGAATAGAGAAAAGAATAGGGGATTTGAACTGTCAGGGAAAACTATCGGAATAATAGGTTTTGGAAATACAGGAAGTTCATTTGCAAAAATTCTTGAAAATTTTAATGTCAAAATATTAGTATACGACAAATACAAGAAAAATTATAAGTTTAAATCTAATTTAGATAAAATACTAGAATTTTCAGATATAATCAGCTTACACATTCCACTAACAGAGGAAACAAAATATTTAGTTAACAAAAGTTTTATTGATAAAGCGAAAAAACCATTTTATATAATTAATACCTCAAGAGGACAATGTATTGAAACAAATGCATTAATTAAAGGGTTAAATGATAAAAAAATATTAGGTGCCTGCTTGGATGTATTTGAACAAGAAAAAAATTCATTTGAAAAAATAAGTAAAAATGCAGATTTGAAATACTTAATTGAATCAAGCAAAACAATACTTACCCCACATATTGCAGGTTGGACATTTGAAAGTAATTATAAGATTGCAGTAACTTTATCTAAAAAAATCATTAATCTTGTTCAGAAAAGTTAGCCTTTATTAAATCATCTAATTTCTTAGATATACTATCTAAAGAAGACTTCTTGTCTTCAATTTCACATAAAATCACATCACTACTTTGATGAAATTTAAATTTAATATCACTAAATAAATCTGAATAATAATTAATCCCTTCATTAAGATTATTTAAAAACTTAGTAAAATACTTTTCTTGTTTTTTATTAAAATCATTAGTTGATTCATCAATTTTATCACTAAAATATTTAATATACAATTCTAATTCTTTGACAAAAAAATGTGGCCTATCAAATCTAGTAATACTTTCTGCCATTCCATATATTTGTTTAGACATTTCTTGAAGACTCATATATTTAGAAAAATAAGCAAGATTAGGACCTGGACAAATGGAAACAGACTGACTTTCTTTTACATCAATTTTATTATTCAAAACTGCTGGTGCAGCTAAACCCATACACAAACAAGTCTTTTCATAAACTTTATTTAGATTAATTGTGTCATCTGAGTCAGACTCTTTAATCTTTATTTTTTGAAATTTTCTTGATGCAGAACAAATCCCTTGTTTATCATATGCTTTACTAAGAGCTAAAAATCTTCTTGGGCAAGAACTGCCAGGCTTACCATTACTAATTTTTTCATTTCTTTCTATATCTTTAGAATTATTTCTCAAATTATTAAATGGTACTCCTAATGGAGAAACATTACTTAAGTACAAATCTTTTTCTTTTGCTTTTAACAACTTGTCTCTAGTTTGCTCATCAACAGTAGTTACTTCAGGGACAAGTAAAAATGGAGTTCCCCAACCAACAGAGTCTAAATTATAATGATCAATTAAAAAACTTTGTTCATCAGGAGTTCCAACTCCGCCCTGAGCAGTAATCTTTATTGGCAAATTGTTTTTTGGAATTACTCTTTCGGCAGATGCTAAGCCAGACAATAACACCTCATATGTTTGTTTTACTAACTCATCTTTATTGTCACGAAACTCCGATAAAATTGGCCCCATTAATAGACCATCAGTTGCAAAAGCATGACCTCCACAATTTAATCCAGATTCAATCCTATATTCAGACACCCACAAACCTTTTTTTGCTAAAAACTTTCCTTGAATAATAGCTGATCTGTAATCACTTACCTTTAAAACTATTTTTTTCTTTATGTAACCGTTCTCATTAGGGTAAAAATCATCAAAATTACTTATATACCCATATAATCTAGGATTCATTCCTGCAGAAAAAATAACTGAAGAAGCTAAATTACTTTTTGCATAGCCTCTTAATGCAGCATGGGCATCATTATATTCAACAGATAATTCTTCATTATTGAAAAAATTTGATTTATCAACTTTTGTCATAATATTAACATCAATACTACCTAATTTCAAATTTTCTCTCAACCATATTTTCAATTCTTCAAAACCAATTGAGTCATCTATTAAGCTGTAGAACTCAGACTTAATATCAGAACTATTTGGAAGTAATGAAAAATATTTTTTTATTTCGTCAAATTTTTCTTTAGTAGATTCTGTGAACTCATTATATTTCTTTTGAGTAAGCTCGTTTATTAAATTTAAATAGGATGTTATTCTATTTGCTCTATGATCTTTAATAGATTTTTTTATCTCAACATAATCAAAGCCATTTTTCTCACTATATATTTTCCTAAGCCTCTCAAGTAAAACATCATCAACAATTGAAACAACAGAATCTATACCATACTGAGCAACTTTTAGTGGAGTATCGGCAGTGAAAGCGGTTCCCATTACAGGAATATGAAAAGTATGAGTTTGTTTCATTATTTTTTATCTTGGCAAAGATATCAACTTAATTCAAGAAGTGATGAACTGGACCGTATTTCTGCTCTTTTGCTCAAGAAATATTTTTTTATCACTTATTACTTTTGAAATAGATTCATGATCATAATAGCGTATAGTATACAAATTCAAATCCATATTGTAGTACACACTAAATTTTTTTGATATTTCTTCAATTAATAATGGAATCTTATAACTATGATTATCTACGCATATTGAAAAACTAACTGCAGAATTTTGCATTAAATTTATTGTTATGTTAAACTTAGACAAAAGCATAAATATATAGCTTAAATGCTCTTCTATGATAAATGACAAATCTAAATCTGAAATGGATATAAGAACCTGATTTTCCTTAACAATATAGGATGGTTTTTTTTTATTATTAATTTCACTATTAATAATAGTACCCGATTTATTTACGTCTTTGAAAGATCTTACGTGTAAAGGAATTTTTTTTTCTTTTAAAGGTTGAATTGTTTTTGGATGAATAACCTTTGCTCCATAATAGGCAAGCTCAATAGCATCTGTAAAAGATAGTTGTTTGATCAATTTAGTTTCAGAAAAAAACCTTGGATCTGCGTTTAAAACCCCCTCCACATCCTTCCATATGATAACTTGTTCTGCATTTAGAACATTTGCTAAAACAGCAGCTGTAAAATCCGACCCTTCTCTACCTAAGGTTGTAGTGAAATTTTCAGAAGTGCAACCAATAAAACCTTGAGTTACTACCGGAAAATTCTCTATCTTTTCTCTAATACATTTATTAGTTAATTCCCAGTTTATATTTGCGGATTGATATTGATTATCTGTTTTAAAAATATCTCTTGCATCAAGTAAATTATTTCTAAAATCATTCAAGTTTAAATATGCACTTAGAATATTTGTAGATAATAGCTCGCC
>JAOHSR010000049.1 GCA_028122735.1 Flavobacteriales bacterium | reverse complement strand
GCACGTTATAATGATGGAAATGGTAATGATGCTGGTCATGTACGTATTTATGAGATTACTATTCTTGGTTGTACTGATCCTCTAGCTTGTAATTATGATCCTTTAGCTAACGTTGATGATGGTTCGTGTAATTATCCTTCATCTAGTAGCGAAACTGCAACTTCTTGTGATTCATTAGTATGGAATGGGGTTACTTATAACGCAAGTGGCATATACACTTACACAACAACAAATTCAGTTGGTTGTGATAGTACGGTTACTCTAAATTTAACTATAAATAATAGTTCAATAAATTTATTTTCAGCTGTTTCATGTGATAGTTACGCATGGGATGGTGTAAACTATACATCTACAGGCTTATATACTAATTTTTATACTGATCAGAATGGCTGTGATAGTACAGTTAGATTGGATTTAACTATAAATAACAGCTCAACAAATACAGTTTCAATTAGCTCATGTGATAGTTACGATTGGGATGGAACAACATATACAACAACCGCTCAATACACTAACATTTTTTCTGATCAAAATGGTTGTGATAGTACAGTAACTCTTGACTTAACAATAAATAATAGTTCAACAAATACAGTTTCAATTAGTTCATGTGATAGTTACGATTGGGATGGCGTTACTTACACAACTACAGGTCAGTATACAAATGTATACACTGGAGTTAATGGTTGTGATAGTACAGTAACATTAGATCTTACAATTAATAATAGTTCAGCAAATACTGTTACAGCAACTTCATGTGATAGTTACGATTGGGATGGAGTTACATATACATCAACAGGACTGTATACTAATGTTTATACAGGAAACAATAGCTGTGATAGTACAGTAACATTAGATTTAACAATAAATAATAGCTCAACAAATACAGTTACAGTTTCATCTTGTGATTCATTAGAATGGAATGGAGTCACTTATACTACAAGTGGTTTATATACTTTTACAACAACAAATGAATACGGCTGTGATAGTACAGTAACTCTTGACCTAACTATTAATAATTCTTCAACTACTAATTTTACAATTAATACTTGTGACTCCTTAGTATGGCATGGAGTTACTTATTATACAAGTGGTCAATATACTTATGTTTATACAGATCAGAATGGTTGTGATAGTACAGTAAATCTTGATTTAACTTTAAATAATTTTTCATTAAACGCTGATACAGTAAATGCATGCGATAATTATTTATGGAGAGGCAATACTTATTCAGCTTCTGGTATTTATAGTGACACTATAATTGGAGGTAATAATTGTCCTGAAATAAATATTTTAAATCTAACAATTAATAATAGTTCATCTAGTAGCGTTACAGCAACATCTTGTGACTCATTAGTATGGAACGGAGATACTTATAATACAAGTGGTGTTTATACTTATAATACTACGAATTCATCTGGTTGTGATAGTACAGTTACTTTAAATCTAACAATTAATAATAGTTCATCTAGCAGCGTTACAGTAACATCTTGTGACTCATTAGTATGGAATGGAGCTGCATATACTACAAGTGGTATTTATACTTATACTACTATAAATTCAGTTGGTTGTGATAGTACAGTTACTTTAGATTTGACTATTAATAATAGTACAACTAGAATAGATACAGTTAGCTCATGTATTTCCTATACTTGGGATGGTGTTACTTACAATTCTTCTGGCTTATATACTAATCACTATATTGATCAGAATGGTTGTGATAGTACAGTAGTATTAAATCTTACAATAACTAATATTTTTATTACAACTGTACCAGTTTCTGCATGTGATAGTTATGATTGGGACGGAGTTACCTATTCAACATCAGGACAATACATTAATATGTATACAGCAGTAAATGGCTGTGATAGTACAGTAACTTTAGATTTAACAATAAATAATAGTTCAACAAATACAGTTTCAATTACATCATGTGATAGTTACGATTGGGATGGTGTTAGTTACACAACTACTAGTCAGTACACGAATATATATTCTGATGTAAACGGCTGTGATAGTACAGTAACTCTTGATTTAACAATAATTAATAGTTCAACAAATACTGTTACAGCAACTTCATGTGATAGTTATGATTGGGATGGGGTTACATATACATCAACAGGACTGTATACTAATGTTTATACAGGAAACAATAGTTGTGATAGTACAGTAACTCTAGATTTAACAATAAATAATAGTTCAACAAATACAGTTTCCATTACTGCTTGTGATAATTACGACTGGGATGGCGTTACTTATACATCAACAGGCTTATATACTAATGTTTACACTGGTCAAAATGGTTGTGATAGTACGGTTGTTTTAGATTTAACAATTAATAATAGTTCATCTAGTATCGTTACAGCAACTTCTTGTGATTCACTAGTGTGGAATGGAGGTACTTACTACACTAGTGGTTTATATACTTACACAACAACTAATTTGATTGGTTGTGATAGCACAGTAACATTAGATTTAACCATTAATAATAGTTCATCAAGAATTGATA
>JAOHSR010000048.1 GCA_028122735.1 Flavobacteriales bacterium | reverse complement strand
AGGTAATTATCAATTAACTTTGGATAATAATCTTCTTTTGGATATTGAAGAAAAAACAAGAAATAACCCGCCTAGCATGGGAGCATTTGAATTTGAAGATTAAATTGACAACAAAAATTCTATTGTATCTTTCTGATCAGCGTAATCCGTTAATTTAGGAAATTGAGATTGTCCAAAAGGAATATCTGTATTGGAGACTACACATTGAAAAAGATTTCTATGTAAATTAATGTAATTATTTAAATCCCGGATTTGAACATTGTCATAGGCATCAATATAATAATTATTGATCAGTATTGAAGGGGTATTTCTAATAGAGTAGTTCCAATAATTCACAAATGTACAATGACTAAAAGAGTAATCTCCACCTATATAGCAAGCAACCGTATACTGGCCACATTCACTAACAATAGTGTTATTAGCTTCAATTTTAGCTCCTTGACCTAATATTCCAATCGAAGACATGTTTGAGATTATAGTATTATTTATCTTTACTGTTGGATTGTTATTAGCAACTGTATCGGCGTGAATACCTGTAGTCCCATTCTTAATTATGGCATAATTAATTTCGTTATCAAAACTTCCAGGAATAAAACGTATTCTATCCCATTGGCCGGGTAGGTTTGTATACCAAGAATCTAATCTGTCTCCCTGAAAAGTGACTTCATTTCCATATGTTCCATTAACTTTCAATGTTCCTCCAGTTTGATTAGAAAAAGGATTTCCAACTAATATTCCAGAATTTTGATGGAAATAAATATTTGTTCCAGCGTCAATATTAAGTTGTGCATTTGCTTCTACAATTACATAACCATAAATAACATGTGGTTTGTTATTTGTCCATGTTTGATTGGATGCAATTTGATGATAATAAATTTTTGTAGTATCAAGACCATCAATAATCACTCCAAAAGTATTTGGAGTATGAAAAACAGCATCTTGCCCCCATGCTACAAGCATCACAGATTGAGTTGTATTTCCAGTTTCAAAAATTAGAGAGTCAGATAATATGTAAGGTGTTGAATTTGAAGAGGGGTTTATTGTTACTTCAATAAATATGAAAATACTATCTTTCTTTGGTATTATAATATTATTTTGAGTATTTCCCGGGATTCCATCAATATTAATTCTATAATTTGCAGCAGAGAGGCCCTTTAGTTTGATGTTTGAAGACACATCAAAACTATTATTGTTGTAGATTGTTAGAGTTTTTGTAATGCTTCCAACAGTTGCAAAAACAGTATCAAAAGTTAATGTGTCTGATGAGAATTGTAATGTAATATTTGAATTTATCACATCCTCTTCACTACAAGAGAAAAAAATGCAAAATGATAATATGGTAATTATAACGTATTTCATTTAATTTTCTTAAGTCTATCAATATCTCTTTTAATATCTTTTGCTTTAATGCTTTCTCTTTTGTCAAACGTCTTTTTTCCTTTGGCAAGAGAAATTTCTAGTTTAATTTTTCCTTTTTCATTTGAGAAAAGTCTAAGTGGAATTAGAGACATTCCTTTCTCTTTAATTTTTGAATCAATTTTATTTAATTCAATTCTATTTAAAAGTAATTTTCTGGCTCTTTTGGGTTCATGGTTATGGTGGCCATTATTTGAGTATTCATCAATATGAAGATTTCTCACCCATAATTCATTTTCAATAAAAAGGCAGTAGGCATCAGAAATATGTGCTTGCTTGTTACGAATTGATTTTATTTCTGTTCCAACAAGAACAATACCAGCAACAAACTTATCTATAAGCTGATATGAGAAAGACGCTTTACGATTCTTAATATTTATACTATTACCACTCATAGTACAAATATAGGCTTTTGTATAAAGATATTATCCTAAAGAAACATCTAGTATCATCATGACAATAAAGCCTAGAATTAGGCCAATACTTGCCAGATCGACATTGCCTCCTCTCTGACTCTCTGGGATTACTTCTTCTATTACAATAAAAATCATTGCACCTGCAGCAAAAGAAAGTGCATAAGGAAGAATTGGATATACAGATATTACAATAGCAGCACCTATAACAGCAAATATAGGCTCAACTATTGCAGATAGTTGACCCCACTGCCAAGATTTGAATTTTGATAGCCCTTGTCTTCTTAGCGGCATAGATACTGCAAATCCTTCTGGTGCGTTTTGTAGTCCCATACCTATTGCTAAAGCAATTGCACCTCCCATTTCCATCCCAATATCCATTCCAGATGCTAGAGCGCCAAAAGCTACTCCAACAGCTAATCCTTCAGGAATGTTATGTAAGGCAATTGCTAGAACTAGTAGCTCTGTCTTTTTTAAATCAGTTTTTGGTCCTTCAGCATTTTCTACAGATTCAAATAAATGTAAGTGTGGTATCTTTTTGTCTAAGTAATAAAGAAATAATGCCCCTAATAAAAATCCCACAGCTGGTGCAAACCAGATAGGAAAAGATGTAATTCCTAATTCTTGTTGTTTTTCAACAGTTGCAATGGCTGGTGAGAGTAAAGACCAAAAACTTGCAGCAATCATTACACCACCAGTGAATCCAAGACACATGTCTAAAACTTTTCTATTACTAGATTTAAAAAAGAATACT
>JAOHSR010000047.1 GCA_028122735.1 Flavobacteriales bacterium | reverse complement strand
GTTCTCAAGCCTCAAGATCATTAAGGGATGAAGGAATTGAAGTGTCATTAATTAATTCAAATCCAGCAACTATTATGACAGATAAGGTTGTTGCTGATCATGTTTATTTAAAACCTTTAACTCCTAAATCAATTGTTGAAATCTTAGAAGAGAGAAATATTGATGCAGTATTACCTACAATGGGTGGGCAAACAGCTTTAAACTTATGTATTGATGTTGACGAAAAAGGTATTTGGGAGAAATATAATGTAGAAATTATTGGTGTAGATATTGATGCTATTCATATTACAGAAGATAGGGAACAATTTAGAAAATTGATGAACAAAATTGATATTCCTGTTGCGCCTGCTAAAATTGCTACTTCTTTTCTACAGGGTAAAGAAATTGCTCAAGAACTTGGTTTTCCTTTAGTTATAAGGCCATCATTTACTCTTGGTGGAAGCGGAGCTGCATTTGTTCATACTAAAGAAGAATTTGAAGATTTATTATCAAAAGGATTGCATGCATCTCCAATTCATGAGGTTCTTATTGATAAAGCAGTGGTCGGTTGGAAAGAATATGAACTGGAGTTGCTTAGAGATGATAATGATAATGTCATAATAATTTGTAACATTGAAAATCTAGACCCAATGGGCATTCACACTGGAGATTCAATTACGATTGCACCTGCAATGACTCTTTCTGATTCTGCATATCAGAGAATGAGAACCATGGCTATTAAAATGATGCGATCGATAGGCGAATTTGCTGGTGGATGTAATGTTCAATTTGCAGTAAGTCCAGATGAAAATGAAGATATAATTGCAATTGAAATTAATCCAAGAGTTTCTAGATCCTCAGCGCTTGCTTCAAAAGCTACGGGATATCCTATTGCAAAGATTGCTTCAAAATTAGCTATTGGATATACTTTAGATGAACTTAATAATCAGATTACTAAAAACACGT
The DNA here is from genome assembly GCA_028122735.1 of Flavobacteriales bacterium. Lineage (GTDB taxonomy): Bacteria > Bacteroidota > Bacteroidia > Flavobacteriales > BACL11. The sequence goes on along the minus strand of JAOHSR010000047.1, from coordinate 1,644 downwards.
CTGCATGCTTTGAACCTACTTTAGATTATGTTGTTATTAAGATTCCTCGTTGGAATTTTGATAAATTTAAAGGATCTGATACAACATTAGGTTTACAAATGAAGTCAGTTGGTGAAGTTATGGCAATTGGAAGATCTTTTCAGGAAGCCTTACAAAAGGGATGTCAATCTTTAGAAATAGGTAGAAACGGTTTAGGAGCAGATGGAAAAGAGATTACTAGTCAAGATGAAATACTTAAAAAGTTAAAATACGCTAGTAGTGATAGGATTTTTAGGATCTATGATGCATTTAGAATTGGTGTGCCAATTCAACGTATTAATGATATAACTAAAATTGATTTTTGGTTTTTACGTCAAATCGAGGAATTAGTTGTTTTTGAGAATGAAATTAAAAAATATTCAATTGAATCAATTTCTAGAGATTTATTACTTGAAGCAAAAATTAAGGGTTTTGCAGATAGACAAATTGCTCATTTATTAAAATGTCTTGAAAGTGAAGTGTTTAATTTAAGACAATCAATGAATGTTAATAGGGTTTATAAACTAGTTGACACATGTGCAGCTGAGTTTATTGCTAAAACACCATATTATTATTCAACTTTTGAGATGGATAAAGAAGTAAATGGTAAACGCTTTGCTGAAAATGAAAGTAAATCTTCTAACAAAGAAAAAATTATTGTTTTAGGATCAGGACCTAATAGAATAGGGCAGGGAATAGAGTTTGACTATTCATGCGTCCATGGGGTATTAGCAGCAAAGGAATGTGGTTATGAAACAATTATGATAAATTGTAATCCTGAAACAGTTTCTACTGATAATGATACAGCTGATAAGCTTTACTTTGAACCAGTTTTTTGGGAACATATTTATGATATTATTCTTCACGAAAAACCTCTTGGTGTAATAGTTCAGCTTGGTGGTCAGACTGCATTAAAGCTTGCTGAAAAGCTTGAAAGGTATAATATTAAAATAATGGGGACTTCTTATAAAGCACTAGATGTAGCTGAGGATAGAGGGAGATTTTCTGAGATGTTATTAGAAAACAATATTCCATTTCCAAAATTTGCTGTCGCTCAAACTGCAGAAGAAGCAATAAAAATCTCAAAAGATTTAAACTTTCCAATACTAGTCAGACCATCTTATGTTTTAGGTGGGCAAGGAATGAAGATTGTTATTAACGAAGATGAGCTTGAACATCATATTATAGAATTATTAAAAGATATTCCTGGAAATAGAGTGTTGTTAGATCATTACCTTGACAATGCAATTGAAGCTGAGGCTGATGCAATATGCGACGGTGAGAACGTAAGGATTATTGGTATAATGGAACATATTGAACCTTGTGGTATTCACTCTGGTGATTCATACGCTGTATTACCAACATTTGATTTAAGTGATAATGTTCGCCAGCAAATGATTGAGATTACAAATAAAATTGCTGTTGCCCTTGAAACAGTTGGTTTAATAAATATTCAGTTTGCTATTAAAGATGAGGTTGTATACGTCATTGAAGCTAACCCACGTGCTTCTAGAACTGTTCCTTTTATTGCTAAAGCATATGATGAGCCATATGTTAATTATGCTTCAAAAGTTATGCTTGGACAAAATAAAGTTACTGATTTTGAGTTTAATCCAAAGAAAGGTG
>JAOHSR010000046.1 GCA_028122735.1 Flavobacteriales bacterium | reverse complement strand
ACTGAAGAATTTTGTATTCCTATTATTGAAAGTATAACTAATTTTAAATTGAATATTGATTTTTTTTGTGGATATAGCCCCGAGAGAATAAACCCTGGTGATAATACAAAATCTGTTGAAGATATAGTAAAAGTTACAAGCGGATCTAATAAAGAAACAGCTGATAAAATTGATAATATTTATAAAAAGATAATCAAAGCAGGTACGTATAAAGCATCTAGCATTAAAGTAGCCGAAGCTTCTAAAATAATTGAAAATGTTCAAAGAGATGTTAATATTGCATTAATGAATGAATTTGCAATGATTTTTGATAAACTCAGTTTACCAACTAAGGATATTTTAGAAGCAGCTAAAACAAAATGGAATTTTTTAGATTTTAAGCCTGGTTTAGTTGGAGGTCATTGTATTGGTGTTGATCCATATTATTTAATTCATAAATCTAAAAAATCTGGATTTCATCCTAATTTAATGAATACATCTAGAGAAACTAATAATTATATTCCAGAATTTATTTCAAAAAAACTTAATTCTATTTTTGAACAAAATGAAAAAAATATTTCAAAAATTGATGTGCTAATTTTAGGTTATACGTTTAAAGAAAATTGCGAGGATATTAGAAATTCAAAAGTATTAGATATTGAGACAAAATTAACTGATTATGGATATAATGTTGATATTTATGATCCCTTATTAGAAAATAACAATAAGATTATTAAAGATCCGTTTAAACGTAATAAAAAATATGATGGAATTATTTTAGCAGTTTCCCATAATGATTTTTATAAATATACTGAAGATGATTTTAATAAGATTTCAAAAGAAAATCTTGTACTTTTGGATATAAAAGGAGTTTATAGTTTTGCAACATGGAAATTTTAAAAATAATATTATGACAGAAGAATTAAATATTAGACAAATTATTAAAGATTTTATTCACTTTAATATACGAAATAAAAATTTAATAATATTTTTTACTGTAGCTGGTATTGTATCGGTGATTTTGTTCCAAAATCTTAAACCATCATATTATGAAACCAAAGCTATTTGTATGTCAGGTATTTCTGAATATGAAAGAATAGAACAGTTAGAAGAATTAAGTCAAAGGACAGCTGTTGATTTAATTAATCATTTACAAATTAATGTTGCTAATAAAGATTTTAATCAGTTATCTGATTTATTAAATATTAAAAAAGAGTTTACTGAAAAAATCAAAAATATTGAGGCAGAACAATTATATCAACAAGATATGAATGAAAAATACTATGCATTAAACAAGTTTGAAGTTAGGCTTACTGTTTTTGATAATACGGTTATAGATGATATTCAAAAAGGTATGGTTTATTATTTTAATAATAATACATTCATAAAAGATTACCATAGAATGTATATGGCTAGTAATTTGAATCTTATTAACGAAATAGAGGCTGAAATGGATAACCTATCCACTATGAGAATAGAAGGAGCTAAAAACAGCTTAGATTTAAGTTCTGTAAACATTATTAGTGGAAAAGATGATAAAACTTTAAGTAATCAAATTATTTCACTTGCACAGTTAAAGGAGAAAACTAAAACCAATAATTTATTGCTTCAACCTTTATCTTTTGTACAAGGATTTGCAAAAACAAATAAAACAGAGAGAGACCTTCTTCTATGGACTATACTCGGAGCTTTTTTAAGTTATCTTTTTTCATTAGTTTTCTCATTTATTAAAGAATTAAAATAAATTAAATGAAAATTGGAGTTATAGGATCTGGGTACGTTGGTTTAGTAGCTGCAGCATGTTTCTCAGAAATGGGAAATACAGTTATATGCGTTGATATAGATGAAAATAAAATTGAATCTTTAAAAAAGGGAATTATTCCTATTTATGAACCTGGTTTAGATTCATTAGTTATAAATAATTCTAGTAAAGGAAGGTTGATTTTTTCAACTGATATAAATGATGTCCTATCAATTTCCGAAGTTGTTTTTATTGCAGTGGGTACCCCAATGGGAGATGACGGCAGCGCAGACTTACAGTATGTGTTAAACGTTGCTCGATCAATTGGACAAAATATGTCTCATCATATTGTTGTTGTAGATAAATCAACGGTACCAATTGGAACAGCCGATAAGGTCAGAAAAACTATACAAGAAGAATTAGATAAAAGAGATTCTGAATTAACATTTGATGTTGTTTCTAACCCAGAGTTTTTAAAAGAAGGTGCCGCTGTTAAAGATTTTATGCATCCTGACAGAGTTGTTGTTGGATCTAATAACGGTGAGTCTATTAATTTAATGAAACGATTGTACGCGCCATTTACAGTGAGCTCTAATAGGTTTATTTCAATGGATATTCGTTCAGCTGAAATGACAAAATATGCAGCTAATGCTATGTTAGCAACCAAAATATCATTCATTAATGAAATATCTAATATTTGCGAAAAAGTGGGAGCGGACGTTAACCAGGTAAGAAATGGAATAGGATCTGATTCTCGAATTGGGTATAAATTTATTTATCCTGGATGTGGATATGGAGGAAGTTGTTTTCCAAAAGATGTAAAAGCACTAATTAATATTTCTAAGGAAAATAATTATTTACCCAAACTAATATCAGCTGTTGAAGATGTTAATTTTAATCAAAAGAAAATTTTATTTAAAAAAGTTGTTTCTCACTTTGGGGAAAATTTAAAAGATAAAAAAATTGCTATTTGGGGTTTATCTTTTAAGCCAGAGACTGATGACATGAGAGAAGCGC
>JAOHSR010000045.1 GCA_028122735.1 Flavobacteriales bacterium | reverse complement strand
TGCAGAAGGAGAAACTATTTCTTCTAGTACAGAAGCCAGTATGGGTATTGGATTTATCACTGGCATTCTAATATACATGTTTATATTTATGTATGGTACAATGGTAATGAGGGGTGTAATTGAGGAAAAGACAAATAGAATTGTTGAAATAATAATATCTTCTGTAAAGCCATTTCAGCTAATGATTGGTAAAATTTTAGGTGTTGCACTTGTTGGGCTAACACAGTTTTTACTTTGGATTATACTAACTATCATTATATCGACCTTTGCTGAAATTCTATTTATTGATACAGAAGAGATAGTTAATAGCGTTAATCAACCTAATCAATCAGTTCTTATAGGTGAATTGGTTAGATTAACAGGAGGTATTGATCTTTTAACGATTTTTATTTCATTCATTTTCTATTTTTTATTTGGATATTTAATGTATAGTTCATTATTTGCTGCTGTAGGATCAGCTGTAGATGCTGAAGCTGATACCCAACAGTTTATGCTCCCAATAACTATGCCTTTAATCTTATCTTTTATTCTTATTCAACCTGTGATGGATAATCCAGATGGACTACTAGCTTTTTGGCTATCAATGATTCCTCTTACCTCACCAATTATTATGATGGTACGTCTTCCTTTTGGGGTTGAAAACTGGGAAATATTAATATCTATGTCTTTTCTAATTCTTGGATTTATTTTCACTACAGGCTTGGCTGCAAAAATTTACAGAACAGGAATACTTATGTATGGCAAAAAAATAAGCTATAAAGAGCTGTGGAAATGGATCAGCTACAAGGGGTAAAACACCTCATTTGACCAAAATTTCATGTTTTCAGACTAAATTTAGGTCAAATTTTCACTTTTTTTAGCCTAAAAATCAACACCTTAAAACATTGATAATCATATAATTAATACCGATACACACAATTAAATGTTAAAAAAGTGGACATTCTATTACGCTTGTTTAAATAGAGTAGTTTATCTTTGCCGGGTATTAACTAATAAATTTATTATAATGAAAAAAAATTTACGTAACATATTAGCCCTTGCATTAGGACTAATGACTACAGTATCTTTTGCTCAGGACTGGAATGTAGATTCTAGAACGAGAATTGATATGAGTGGTGATAATGACAAAATGGAAACTTCTCAAAGAGTAACAGTTGGTACTGCTTGGGGAGGATCTGACTGGGGTGTTGTATTAAGCTCTGACGTAAACTACGATTTAAATCTCTCTGGTGAGGTAAATGCTGAAGTTTACGAAGCTTATGCTACTACAAACCTATTTGGTTTTGCTACAATGAATGTTGGGCGTCAAGCTCTTTCATATGGTTCAGGTGTTTTTGTTGGTGTAAATGATTGGTCTGCAAATAGAAATACTGTTGATGGTATGACTTTTGCAATTGACAATGATTTCGTTGACTTAACAGTTGGAATGGCAAACGATAATGATGGTGCAGGTATGTCAAATGACAGAATGTGGTTAAACGCTTCTAAGTCTTCTGGAGACTGGAGTGCTAACTTATTCTATGGTTCAAACTCTGAAAATGAAGGTGATGACAATACTCAAATGGGTCTTGACTTTGCTTATTCTGCAATGGGAGGTGCTTTAGAACTAAATGTTTCTTATAACACTACATCTACTGATGGTGTTGAAGGAGACATGATGGATATTTCTGGAACTTATACAGTAAATGATGATATGTCTTTAATGGCTGGAAGAACTTCAGTTGGTGAAGATGGATTTGCTTACGGTGCAGGTGGTAATATGTCAGGAGACTGGACTACACACGGTAACTTAGGTCTTTTAGGTGCTAATGATGAAAACATGTATGTTGGTGGTTCTTACAACATGGGTGCATTCTCTTTAGGTGCTACAATGCATACAGTTACTAACACTGAAAATGATGATGAAAGAACTGCTTCTGACATCACAATCGGATATACATTAGGAGATAATGCTTCATTATCATACAAAATGGTTACTGATGATAACGGTGGAAGTGAAGACACTAACTACAACTGGTTAACTTTAACAATTGGACTATAATTGTTAAACCAATTCAAATTAAAAAAAGAGCTGCATTTTGCAGCTCTTTTTTTTTGTATTATATCTAGCAATTAACAATTTAGTGTTAAGAAAAGTTGTTTTTTTAATAGCACATGATAAATAGCTTTACTATCTTGCGGCCAATATTAATATTAAATTTTAAACAATGAAAAAAGTATTTTTTACAGCAGCTCTTGCAATGACTACGTTATTTGCATCTGCACAATTCATGGTTATAACTACAGTTCAAGAAGCATCAGATGAAGCTGATGGTTTTGAAATGGAACAAGTAACAGATAATATTGGTTTAGGATATATGCTAAACGATAATTTCACTGTTGGTGTTCAAAGAACTGGAGAAGATGACAATGGTGACATGACATACGACATGTTTGCTAGATACAACTTCGGAGATAATATGTGGGCAATTGTTAGTGCTCCATCAGAAGATGCTAGTGATAACTTATCTGTTGGTGTAGGGTATTCACTTAACGTATGGAACTCTGTTTATGTAGAGCCTAGCTATACAATGTCAATGGCTGATGATTCAGATGACGAGGGAACTCTTAATCTAGGATTAGCTTGGAGATTCTAAGAAATTAAATTTTCTAATTAAAAAACCACCTTTTCGGTGGTTTTTTTTTGGCTTAGTCTAGCAAATTCTTTGCTAGACTAAAGGAATCGTTAATACCATTAACATTAGAGCCACCAGCAGTTGCAAAATGCGCTTGCCCCCCTCCTTTTCCTTTAATTTTTTCTGCAATTTCATTAATATACTTTCTTG
>JAOHSR010000044.1 GCA_028122735.1 Flavobacteriales bacterium | reverse complement strand
CATGATCAGCTTTTTGATATCAATTCAGAATATTACTCTTGTAAGACTTATAATTATCTTTTTTACTATGCTTCAGATGAAATAAATTTATCAGTAATGAAGTTGTTTGGAGTAGAATTTTGCAGAAACCAAGGTTTGTTTTGGGAGCCTGGAGTATTACAGATTTATTTAAATTTATTTTTCTTTATACAAGCATTTATTTTAAAACAAAATAGATGGCTGTTTTTAATCGGTTTTGTAATTCTTGGTACTTATTCAACAACTGGAATTTTAATTCTTATTGGTCAGCTTGTATATTTATTCATTCAAAGATTTAATGAAAACAAACTTTTTTTGCCTATTATTTTTCTTTCTTTTATTCCAATTTATTTTGTTTTCTCTATTAATGTCGAAGAGAAGTTAAGAGGAAACAGGGTTTTTTCGTTTCAGAAAAGATTATTTGATTTCACTCAACCACTTTTTATTGCCGCTTCACACCCACTAACTGGAGTCGGTTTAGATTTAGATCAATTTCAAAAATTAAGATATGAGTTTTATATTGATACAGAGAGTTTAGAATTGATTAATGAAGCTTTAGGAGTATCTTTAAAAGCCGCCGGAACTAGTGCTGGAAGTGCTAATTCTATAACTTTTTTAATAGCTGCTATGGGTTTTCCAACTGGGATTCTATTTGTTTTTATGTTTTTAAGACAAAAAATAATTAATGATCATAGGCTTATTTTTTACTTTATTGTTTTTACCTCAGTAATGGCAGAGCCTCTTTTTTTAAGACCTTTCTTTTTTGTATTTATTATCTCAGGTTTTTATCACTACTTTCTTAAATTTACAGGCAACAGTGTAGAAATCTCATGAAAAATGTTTTAATAACAGGTGGGGCAGGCTTTATTGGCTTTAATTTAAGCAAAAGGTTAATTGATTGTGGTTATAAAGTTACTATTTTAGATAATTTATCTAAGAAAATTCATTCTTCAAATAAAAGGTATAATAAGCTCAAGGTTATAACTCGTTTTATTATTGGAGATGTTTGTAGTAGATCAGACTGGGAAAAGGCTATTTCTAATCAAGATGTTATTATTCATCTAGCTGCAGAAACAGGTACTGGTCAGTCAATGTATGACATTCATAATTACACTAATGTTAATGTGGGAGCAACTGCTTTGATGCTTGACGTGTTAACAAATTCAAAGAATTCTGTAAAAAAGATTATTCTTTCTTCCTCTAGAGCAGTTTATGGTGAAGGGATGTATAAATGTAAGAAACAAGGAGTTGTTTTTCCACCCTCTAGAAATGATGAGGATCTCAAAGACGCTAAATATGATTTTATTTCTCAGTACTCAAAATCAAAATTAATTCCATTACCAACAAAGGAAAATTCTCAAATTTTACCAACATCAATTTACGCACTTACAAAATACAATCAAGAACAAATTTTATTGCTTGCTGCAAATAATTTAAATATAGATGTTGCTGTTTTAAGATATCAAAATGTTTTTGGTCCTGGACAATCTTTATCTAATCCATATACAGGAATTCTCTCAATTTTTTCTACACGAATTCTAAATGGAAATGATATTGAAATTTATGAAGACGGTATGCAAACTCGTGACTTTGTATATATTGATGATGTTGTTAATGCAACGGTATTAGCTCTTAAAAAAATCAATCTTAATAGTCAGATTTATAATGTGGGTTCAGGAAAGCCAATAACTGTTTTAAAGGTTGCTCAAAAGTTAAAGGAGTTGTACAACACCAAAACTAACATTACAATTTCAAATAAGTATAGAAAAGGTGATATAAGACACAATTTTGCTGATTTAACCTTAATCAAACAAGAGCTTGGCTTTGTTAATGCATTTTCTTTTGATAGAGGATTGTTAAATTTTGTTAAGTGGGTACAAAAACAAGATATTCAAGATGATAAGTATGATTCTTCAGTTCAAGAAATGATGCAAAAAGGAATTATGAAATGATTAGATTTTGGTTATTATGTCTAAATATTTTATTTGTAAATAGTTTATATACTCAAGAAACTTATAATCAAAATATCTTTGGTTTTGCTACTTCAAATACCTTCACTTTTTTTGATACTAGATCTGATGATTTTAAAGAGAAAATCAAAATAATATCGCCTCAAGTTTTGCGATTTCCCGGAGGTGCTGTAGGTAACTTTTATCATTTTAATAAACCTGCTTATGGAATGAAAATTAAAGAAATAGATTCTTTAATTGCAGGTAAATTTCCCAAAAGAGCACGTGGCTTAATTAGTTATTCTAAGAAAAAAGGACATACTAATAACTATATTGATGATTTTATTGCTTCAGCTAAATTTTCTAATGCAAGGGCGGTATTAGTTGCAAACGTTCTAACAGAGAAAACTGAGGATGTTTTAAATATGATTCAAAAGATAAAAGACAGTGATATTGAAATTATTGGTGTTGAACTTGGAAGTGAACTTTCTAATAAAAGTTATTTTGATAAAGGATTATTAATTGATGATTACATAAAAAAATCAGAATTAATTTCAAATGCTATAAAGAAATCTTTTCCAGAAATTCTAACTGCTGTTGTTGCAGCACCTATATTAGAAGATAAAAATCATAGGCATTATATTTGGAATAAGAAGCTATCTCTGCTGTCATTTTATGATGCTATTATAGTACATTCATATGCAAAGGTGGTTAAAGGAAAAGATCAATATGGTCAGATGGTTTTAGAGGAAAATGAAGGGGGAAAAGAACTTTCTTTTCTTATCTATAAGAAGCGAGTACTTGATTTTTTTAAGGATTCTTATCCAAAAGAAATTAAAAATTATAATTCAATTTTTGATAATATACCAATTTGGATAACAGAGTGGAATCTGCAATATTCAAAGAAAACAGGTAATACTCTACTACAAGGATTGTTTGTCGCAAATT
>JAOHSR010000043.1 GCA_028122735.1 Flavobacteriales bacterium | reverse complement strand
ATTAAGATACTTAACAATATTTTTGATTGTAATTTCTGGAAACTGCAAATACATCACGCTTGACTCTCCTCTATATTTGTAATTTTTAGAGTTGTCAAATAATCTTATATAGTCTCTATATTTATTAATCCCATTTGGGATTTTATTAACACCTTCTTCGTTGTTTATTAAAAAATGAGGCTCTTTATGTTTCGACATAAATACTTCATCATGTTGATCCAAGTAATGATGCAAAGAAGTGGTTCCGCTTTTTGCAGCTCCAACTATTAGTAAGTTTGGTTTATACATCAGCTTTTTTAAATGGATTATAAAAAGTATAAAAACCAAATTCTTTTTTCACATAATAAACTAACAGAAAATTAAATGACACCAAACTAATCATAGTTGCAATGGCAGAACCATTTATTCCATAAATAGGAATTAAAGAAAAGTTTAAAATCACATTTATTAACGAGCCAATAATTGCAACATTCATAAATATAATTTGTCTACCACACATCTGCAATAAATTTCCAGCTGCTCCAGAAAAAGAAACAAATACTCTTCCAATTGACAATAATATAAATGCAAATACACCAACTTGGAACTCATCACCAAATAAAAGCATTAAATTTTCTGAAAAGAATATAAATAAAGCAACTAATGGCAAAGTAGTCCAGAATATAAGTTTAGTTGATTGTTGAGTTACCTTTTTAAGCAATTTAAATTCTCGTTGTTTATATAACTCAGCAAATTTTGGTGAAGCAATACTTTTAACAGCCATTAAACCAATGGTTGCAAACATAGAAAGCTTAAATGCTGTATGATAGACTCCAATTTGAGCAGAATTAGTTGATAAGCCTGATATTACGTCAGGACTATCTAGTATCCCTAACATCAATTTATCCGTCCAAGACATGATAAAATGAACAGCCTGAGCTAACATTAAAGGAAGTGATACTATTAAAATATTTTTAATACTATCAGATCTTTTATTATCTAGAAATAAATCTTTTATACGTTTCCTTTTGTTTAAAAAATAAGTAAAAGAAATGACTGAAAATATTGAGATTACTATTAAACTTATAAGATAAGCGTATAATGGAACATTGGGATCTTTTGTAAATGTAGTCAGAGCCAGTATTGCAATTAATGAAAATAAAGCTTGGGACATCCAAAAGAAAAAAGAGTATCCGGCAATTTCTTTTAAACCTCTCATGTTTTGATAATGAAAAATAAAAAGAGACATTGGTAAAATAAAGAAAGATGTTATCTCTATATGTTGTGGATTAGCTTTTATAAATTCTGCTATTATATTAGCTCCTAAATACATTACCAATGAGCATATTATAGACACAGTGGTTATTAAAAAAATAGATTTTTTTCTAAAATCAAGAATTGAACTCAAACTATTTTCAGATGAATACTCTGCAATATATCTAATAGAAGCAGTGTCAAGACCTAATTTTGAAATTAAGGTAAAAATCTTAAGTACTATAATAGCCAAGACATAATCACCTAATCCATTAGCCCCAAAAAAATAAGCTATTACAAATGTTAATAGAAAACCTAGTAGTTGCCCCCCAATCCTATATAACATTGCTACACCCCCTTTGTTAAATAACTCTAAAAAATCCTTATCCTCAAAATTTTTTTTTATTCTTTCTTGGGTTTTGTTAATTCCTTTGGATATCATTTATCTAAGAAACTAAAAACCAAGGATTAAGCAACTCTTTTTTATTATAAGTAATTTCATTATAAGAATTATATTCAATTATTTTAAATCCAGCCATATTGGCAATGGCATGACCTGCAGCCGTATCCCACTCCATAGTAGGCGCATATCTTGGGTATGCATCTGCCTTTCCTTCAGCTACCATACATATTTTTAAAGAAGAGCCAACTGCTAAAACCTTAACACTATCATATTCCTTCTTTTTTTTATCAAAATAGTTTTGTGTTTCCTTAGACATATGAGATCTTGACCCAACAACAATATAATTTGATCTATTTTGATTTAAAGGAAGTTTTGAAGAATTCTTTAGTAGACTTTCTAGTCCTTTATACGACCCATCAATTGTTACTTTAAATGCTCCTAATCCTTCAAGAGCATAATACAACTCATTTTTGCAAGGAACATATATTACTCCAAGAATAGGTTTTTGTTTTTTTACTAAAGCAATATTAACAGTGAATTCGCCATTTTTCTTTATAAACTCTTTAGTTCCATCTAATGGATCAACAATCCATAAATAGTCCCATTTTTTTCTTTCATTGTATGGAATATCTTTTCCTTCTTCACTTAAAAAAGGGATTTTTGAAATTTTTAACGCTTTTTCAATTATGGCGTTTGAGTTTTTATCCGCAATAGTTAACGGAGAATCGTCTTCTTTTGCTTTGACCTCAAAGCTGGTGTCATAAATTTTCATTATTTCATCTCCAGCTTTAATTGAAGCATTTATTGCGCTATCTAACAAACTATGTAAATCTACTTCTTGCATTCCTCAAGGATTTTTCTAGCCTTTGAAGTTCCAATTCTACTAACTCCTAAATTAATCATTTCCATTGCACTTTTAAAAGAAGAAACTCCTCCTGAAGCCTTAATAGGCATCTGTCCAACTACAGACTTTATAAGTTTTATATCTTTGACTGTTGCTCCTAATCCACCATAATACCCAGTAGATGTTTTAATATAAATTTTGGAAATATTATTAGGAAAATTTGCTAATACTAAATTATAAATTCTTTTTGAAATTGATTTAATTTCTTTTTTGGAAAGAGCACCTGTTTCTATAATCCACTTGACAATAGCTTTTCCCTTCAGAGAAAATGATGTACACTTAATTATAGAATCATCAAAATCATCTAAACTATTTCTTTTGAACATATTATAATCACAAACAAAATCCAATTCTTTTGCACCAGCATCCAAAGCTTTTTTTGCTTGAGATATTTTCTCAAAATAGGAAGATTGTCCTAATGG
>JAOHSR010000042.1 GCA_028122735.1 Flavobacteriales bacterium | reverse complement strand
CAAGGATTTTTTTATAGTAATCTCTTTTAATTAGAGATTTACTAATGGCTAATGCAAGATAATTTACTGCCAGCGTATAAGTCTTTCCTGAGCCTGCAGATGATCTATAAACAGTAAAATTTTTCACACGCAGATATTAAAATGATTAATAGTATTTAATCATTATGAATCTTTGCTCCACAATACTTACAGTAAAGAGCATCTTCATCATGACCTTCTTTAGAGCAATTGATACATGCTTGAGTAGAAATATTTTTTTTTGTTTTTAAGATTCCAGCAGTTACGATACCAGTTGGAACAGCAATAATCCCATAACCTAACAGCATAATTGCAGCAGCAATCATTTTACCAATGACAGTAGCAGGAATAACATTACCATAGCCAACAGTGGTCAAAGTAACTATGGACCAATATATAGAGTTTGGAATATCTTGAAAACCTGGGTTACCTCCAACGAGGCCTTCAAAAATATACATAATCGTTCCTAGAATAATAATAAGCAATAAAACTGAAAGTAAAAAAACAATAATTTTTGGCACTGCATTCCTTAAGGCAATTTGCATGGTATATGCCCCCCTTATATATCTTTTAAGTTTAAAAACTCTAAAGATTCTTATAATCCTCAACGATCTAATGACAGTCAATGTATGTAAATAAGGGAACACAAAAATTAGATATGTCGGTATAATTGCAAGTAAATCAATTATTCCCATTGTAGAGAAAATATACTTGACTGGTTTATTTATAGAATAAATTCTCAGAACATATTCAATAGTAAATAGAATTGTAAATACCCACTCTAATGTTAGTAGCAATGCTCCGTATTTCTCCTCAATAGAGGCTACGCTTTCTAACATTACTACTAAAACAGAAAGTAAAATAGCAATTAAAAGAGCGATATCAAATACCTTTCCTTTTGGAGTATCTGCCTCAAAAATAATTTGATGTAACCTATCTCTTGTCATGTTATTAGCAAATGTATAATTTTTTTAATAAAACTATATTTTTTCAATAAAATTGAGAATTACATTCTTTGAGGCACATTAATTCCTAATAAGGACATTGATGATTTTATGACTTTTGCAACTTGTTGAGATAAAGCTACACGAAAACTAATTATTGATGGTGAATCAGCCCCTAATATTGATGTTGACTGATAATAACTATTAAAATCTTTAACTATTTCATATGCATAATTTGCAATCAATGCAGGACTAAATGAATTTGCAGCCTCTTGAATTATTTGTGGAAATTCTAAAAGTGAGATAATTAAAGCTCGTTCTTTATAATTAACATCTGAATCTTCATCAATTTTAATAACACCATTATTTTTGCGTAAGATTGACTGAATTCTAGCATAAGTATATTGTATAAATGGACCAGTATTTCCATTAAAGTCAATACTTTCTTGAGGATCAAATAGCATTCTTTTTTTAGGATCTACTTTAAGCATAAAATATTTTAAAGCTCCCATTCCAACAGTTTCATATAACTCTTTGGTTTCATTATTTAGAGAAATATCAATTTTCCCAAGTTCCTCAGCTATACTTTTAGCATTCTGATACATATCCTCCATTATATCATCAGCATCTACTGCGGTGCCTTCTCTAGATTTCATCTTACCACTAGGTAGATCTACCATCCCATATGATAGATGATAACAACTTTTAGCCCAAGAATATCCCAGTTTTTCTAGTATTAGAAATAAAACTTTAAAATGATAATCCTGCTCATTTCCTACAGTATATGTCATATGAGAAAAATTAAAATCTTCATGTCTCTTTATAGCAGTTCCAATATCTTGAGTCATATATACTGCTGTTCCATCCGAACGAAGTATAATCTTTTCATCTAATCCTTCACTTGATAAATCAATCCAAACAGATCCATCTTCTTTCTTATAAAAGACTCCACTATCTAAACCATTTTTAACAACTTCTTTTCCAAGAAGATAAGTTTCACTCTCATAATAATTTTTATCAAAATCAACTCCTAGTCTTTTATATGTAGTTTCAAAACCATCATAAACCCAGGAATTCATTTTTTTCCATAGAGTAATAACTTCCATATCTTTTGCTTCCCATTTTAAAAGCATCTCTTTTGCTTTTAATAATATTGGTGCTTTCTCTTCTGCTAATTTAGAGTCTATTCCTTGCTCAATTAATTCAGCAACCTCTTTCTTGTATTGATGATTAAACATCACATAATATTTTCCAACTAGATGGTCACCTTTTAAGCCTGAACTTTTGGGTGTCTCACCAGCACCAAATTCTTGCCAAGCAAGCATTGATTTACAGATATGAATTCCTCTATCATTAATAATCTGTACCTTTTTAACATTCTTTCCTGAGGCTCTAAGAATATTTGCAAGTGAGAATCCTAAAAGATTATTTCTTATATGTCCTAAGTGAATTGGTTTGTTTGTATTAGGCGAACAATACTCAACTAAATAATTTGGAGAATTCTCATCAATATCAACAAAGCCGTAATTATCTTCAAATGTTGACTTAGAAAATTCTGAAAGCCAAAATTTATTCGAAATCACCAAATTCAAAAAGCCCTTTATGACACTAAAACTATTAATAAGATCAAGCTTTGACAGTAATTCTCCTATTTTTTTGGCAGTAATTTCGGGGCTTAATTTTGAAAATCTTGTAAATGGAAAAACAACTAGTGTAATATCACCCTCAAACTCTTTTCTTGTTGATTGAAACTGGATACTATAATCATTATCCCCATAAAGATCAATTAAAATTTCATCTATTTTTTTACGTAAAATTGTTTCAATCATCTTTCAAAGGTAGGAATATTTCAGCCATCATACATCGTGCGCTACCGCCACCACATTTTTCAATAATATCTAAATTAGCATATATAATATCATTAAAAGAAGTTATTTGTTCTATCTGTGATTTATTTAATGAATCATAAGCAGTCTTAGACATAACTAGATAATCTTGATCACCAGTTACTTGCAACATATTACCAGCGAACTGATTTGCTTGATATTCAGAAATTTCAATTATTTCTTTTTTGGTTTTACTTAAACTATTAACAACGTTCAATCTCTCAGTATTAGAATCAATTGAATCTAAACAGA
>JAOHSR010000041.1 GCA_028122735.1 Flavobacteriales bacterium | reverse complement strand
CTTTAATGATTTTAATCATCCCTCTTATTTCATTTGTTTTAGAATGGAATATGAAAATTGAATTCCCGCAGTGGCTTTCAGATTTTAATACTAATTCAGAGCCAGTTCTGATTGCATTTTTAAATATGAATAGCTCACTTGATTTAATTGTAAACCTTATAATTATGGCAATCATCCCAGCTATTGGAGAAGAACTTTTTTTTAGAGGTTTTTTACAAAATTCATTAATCAGCTTTGTTAAGAATCAGCATATTGCGGTATTGATAACCTCTTTTTTATTTAGTGCAATTCACTTTCATTTAGATGGATTCTTTCCGCGATTTATGCTTGGAATATTACTTGGCTATATGTTTTTATGGAGTAGCTCTTTATGGATTCCAATATTAGCTCATTTCACAAATAATGCCATTGCAGTTATGATCTCTTACCCTTATTTTCAATCATATGAGATGATTCAAAGTTTTAATCATTATAATGAATATAAGTCTGCAGAAACAACTATTGATTATTTGTTTTTTAGCGCTTTATCGGTTGGTGTGATATTATATCTTTTATATAATAGATTAGCAAATGAAAGTTTAAGAAAATAATTTTTTAGTATTCTCCTTTTCTTGTTGAGTAGTTAATCTTTAAAGCATTTGCCTTTCTTAACTCTTGTTTAATATCGGTAATAATACCCATTTTAACAGTCTCATCTGCCTTTAAAGATGTTGTCATATAAGGTATTTCTTTTTCATCTTTAGCTTCTCTTTCCGTAGCAATAAATTCTTGTATTTCACCAACATCAGCAAATGCATCATTAAGTTGAATTCTTGCTGAAGTTCCGTAAGAAGCTTGCATTCTTTTTACTGGAGATCCAATATAAATATAGCTTACAAGAGATTTTTTCTCCATCTTTTTTATCTCTGTTGCTTTTGGTGTAACTACAGAAACAAAAAGTGTAGTTTCTCGCATTACAGTGGTTACCATAAAAAAGAATAATAGCATAAATACAATATCTGGCAAAGAAGCCGTTGAAATAGCCGGCATACTCTTGCTTCCGTTTTTTCTGAATTTACTCATTATGAATTTCCTCCTATATTTTTTGGTTCCGCCTCAGAAATTTTCTGAGGATATATTTTTCTGATTTCTTTTTGATCTACTTTATTTAAATCGTTGTAGCGTTCTCCAAATTTACTAAGTGCAGCTTTATTTCGTAATTCATTATAAGCGGCAGCTAACTCATTTTGAACTCTTATATACATTTTGTAGGAAGTCCCTCTGTCATTTTGTAATGATATAATTGCTTTTTCAGGATTTTCTGAAAGATCTTCTCTTATTCCATTATTATCGATAAAGCTTTTTGCTCCATCTCTTAGTTGAGAAATATCCATCATTTCTCCTTCAACTAAAAGTTGATTGCTAGAGTTTATTAGAACAACATAAATATTTCTTGCGTTAATTTGAGAATCTTCTTCTGGTTGATCTTCTTCTGGCATGGGCGGTAGTTTTCTTGCAATACCCGTATCTATGTCCATAGTTGTAGTTACCAGAAAGAAAATTAATAAAAGGAAAGCTATGTCTGCCATAGATCCAGCATTAATTTCAGGAAGACCTCTTCTTTTGCTTGCCATTATTTGCTGAAAGCTTTAGATAATTCAGAGTATAAAACCGCTCCAATAGCTAGAACAGAAAGCGTATAAAACATTATTAATCCCATTCCAACATTTTTAGACTCAGATGCACTTATTTTATACTTTTCATAGGATTGAAGAATTTCATCTGATGCAATTATATATGAACCTAAGCAAACTACAACTAGTCCTAAAATACCATAAAGAGTTTTCTTCGCATTTTTAGTATTTGATATCATCTTCTTTACTCCAAATGAAATTGCAGTAAGAGCGGCGAAACCTATCATAATGTAGGTTATGATAATACCTATATTTATTAAACTCTCCATTTTTATTTATTCTTTACTAGCAAGTCAATTAAAGAAATTGATGCATCTTCCATTGAGTTGGTAATTGAATCAACTTTTGCAATTAAGTAGTTGTAGAAAATTTGTAAAATCATAGCAACAATTAAACCAAATACTGTTGTCAAAAGAGCAACTTTAATACCTCCAGCAACAAGAGATGGAGAAATATCTCCAGCAGCTTCAATTGCATCAAACGCTCCAATCATACCAATTACTGTTCCCATGAAACCAAGCATTGGAGCAAGTGCAATAAAAAGAGAAATCCATGAAAGACCTTTTTCCAATAACCCCATTTGTACACTTCCGTAAGAAATAATAGATTTTTCTACCATGTCTAAACCTTCATTAGCCCTATCTAGTCCTTGATAAAATATAGAAGCAACTGGACCTTTTGTATTTCTACAAACTTCTTTTGCTGCATCAATACCACCATTTTGTAGAGCATGCTCTACACCATTTAGTAGTTTATCAGTATCTGTAGTAGCTAGATTTAAATATATGATTCTTTCAATAGCTAGTGCTAATCCTAAAATTAAACAAAGAAGAACGATACCCATAAATCCAGGACCCCCTTCAATAAATTTTTGTTTGATAACTTGATGAAATGAAGCTGATTCTGTTACTTCTGCATCTGCTGTATAATCCGTTGTCATTTGTTGTGATTTATCAACTGTCTCAACTGTATTTGAATCAGCAATTGTATCAGATTGAGCATTTAAAGAATAGTTTCCAAAAAACAGGAAACTAAATAATGTAATAATTGCAATAAAGTTTTTCATTTTTTCTTTTGTTAGTTTAATTATAAGATGCGCAAATTTAAAAAAATATTATAAAGCATTTAAGTATAACTCATTAACTTTATTCCAGTTAATAACGTTAAAGAATGCATTAATATAGTCCGGTCTTCTGTTTTGATAATTTAGATAATAAGCATGTTCCCAAACATCAAGACATAGTACAGGTGTTCCTCCACACTGGTCCTTCATTAAAGGATTATCTTGATTAGGTGTTGAACAAATACTTAGTTTTTTATCCTTAATGCAAAGCCACGCCCATCCTGAACCAAATCTTGTTCCAGCAGCTTTTGAAAATTCAGATTTAAAATTATCAAATGATCCAAATTGTTCATTAATAGCATTAGCTATTTCATTATTTGGATTTCCTCCACCATTTGGTGATAAAATATTCCAGAAAAGACAGTGATTATAGTACCCCCCCTCCATTGTTTCTTAATGC
>JAOHSR010000040.1 GCA_028122735.1 Flavobacteriales bacterium | reverse complement strand
AAAATACTTACTAAAGCTTTTAGCTAAAGGAAGACCAACATATCCCAAACCTATTACTGCTATTTTATATTTATCTTTCAAAGTAAAAAAGCCCCAAAAAGGAGCTTTTATTTTTAGTTTATAAAACTATTTAGTATTCCCAAAGATCGTGTTCAATATTAAATATTTCAGCTTTTACCCTTTCGGCTTCTAATAAAGCATCTAGACCAATCATATATTCATTAATTCTTCTATTTGCAACATTAGCTTCCATAGTGATTGTGCTACTGAACATTCTTTTCCAAAATAAATCATCATATGTTCTTCTTTCTGCATCATTCTTGACAGAATTAAATACTTCAGCATTAATTAATATTTCTCTAGCTTCAGGAAAATATACCCAAAAAAGAGGTGAAAAACTACCAGTTAGTCTTTCTGTAACCTCATCTCTATCTTCTTGAAGTGGAGCAATCCCTAAAATTCTAACTTGCATAGTTGAATATTGCTTATCAAAAAACCATTCCTCTTTTAATCTCCATTTTTTTACAGTATTTCTATTAAATTCAGATTTAATCAATCTAGTTTCTTTTGCCTCTTCAGGATCAGCTCCAGCTGCAACTGCATCCCAATCAATAACCTCAACTAACTCTTCTTTAGCTCCTCCAATTTTTTTAATATCATCCATAGTCATTGGCTCTCTAAACTCATCATCAACTGTTGCATTTCCATATGCTGTTATACTTCCTTCTTTGATAGCAGAATAAATGACATCAATTAGACTTCTTCTGTCACCAGTTGTTGAGCCAACACCATCATTTTCTGGATAATAAAAAGGATGATTCATTTTTTCTCTTAAATCAATTTCTCTCCAAATTTTTCTAGACCACATAACATCAGCTTCTCTTAATGGAGTATAAGATTGAACTTTTTTATTTAATGTTAATTCTTTTTTATACACAGAATTCATGTCTTCAACATTTAAAACATCCTGTGCAATAACTTCATTAGAACAAAATGCGCTAATAGTTATTACTAAAAAAGTATTTGTAAATAGTTTGATAAAATTTTTCATAATAGTATTTATTTAATTTCTAAAACAAGCGGATCTAATTGTCTCTCCTTAGAGTTTTTAATATCAACTCTTTTTGCTTTTATATTTGATATTGTTAATGTATTTCCAATTTTAGTGTTTTTGATAATGTTAAGCATATCTTTTGTAAATCCTCCACCGCTAGTTGTTTCCCTCTTCATTTGCTCTCCTTTATACATACCAGTTAACCTGTAAGATGTAATAATATATCGTACACCTTCAAAATCAAAATTTTCTAAGTCTGCTAAAACTCCACCGGAATTTAACATTTTTGTTTTCTCTATCATCAATACTCCACCTGCTTTTTTTGCAAGAGGAACTCTAGCTTTAGGTGGTGGAACTTCTTTTACTCTAAACTCCACAGAACCCATTTTCGTTCTTTTATTATCAATCTTGGTATAAAGTGTAACTGATGCTTTACCTTTTTTGCTAGGCCTAGCGTTATATTCTCCAGAACTCTTTTTTACAGGGGCAATTGATCCATTTGTTATTGAAGCTGTTATTTCTCCAGCTGAAAAACCAGGCACTGATATTTGAAGTGGATTATCAACTTCTAAATATAAAATATTCATTTTAACAGGAGATACTACTGCGGTTTTATTTGCTACCAAATAACTTCCTGTAAACGGATAAGTTTTGGTACCTGATTCTGTTTTCATTGAAATTAAACCTCCCCAATTTTGCATTCCAGTGACATTAGCTCTTCTACTAAACATTCCTTTTCCATTTACTACATCAATGGTATCATAATCTCCAACCATTTCATATTGTCCAGGACCAATTGAATCAAATTCACCAACGTAAATTAGAGGATCTTGAGTCGTATCTTTTGCAGATATAAATATTTGAGATCTAAATGAATCTCCTCTTAAAACAAAAGTAGATGTTGGAATCTGTATGCCTTCAGCAGATGTAAATTTTAATGATCCAGCATCGATGTTTTCTCTTAGTAATTTAATAATATCTGCCTCAGAATTTCTTACATCAGATTGCATTTTAGAAAGTAGCGTTAATGCTCCTACAGCAGGCATATCTAAAAAATTATAATTTTCCCAAGAAACCTTTGAAGACCCCCCTTTACCATTTTTATCATCTGTATTTAATGCTGATATAATATTAAAATTTAAGACCTCATTATTACCAGCTATTGCTAACATGTTTTTTCTAAAGCTATTTATCTGTTCTTTAAGAGAAGTTGCCTTGCCGGAAATAACCAAAGTCTGACCTGACATATCTCTATTCTCTTTGTTACTCAAGTTTGCAATTGGTAATATCTTTTGCTCTTTTGATAATTTTTCCCAGCTTAATTCTGTTTCATTACCATCAATTATTTCACCATCTAAACCCTTGTATTGACCAAGAAAAACTGATTTATCAACTGCTAAAACTAAATTATATTTAAGTTCTTGAATAAAATTAACTATAGCATCAGCCTCTCGTTTTACAGCAAGTGCTTGATCTCTAAATGGTCCAGCTTTAACTGGATTTAGTTCAGCAGCAGCAGTAAAATCATTATATGTTTCCATGTTCTTGCTTGTAAAGTTTGTAGTTGTTCTTACAACTCCAGTATTAACTTCAAAGAATGAGTTTAATACTTCTTTAGATACATTTAACGCAAGTAATGCTGTTAACACTAAATACATCATGTTGATCATCTTCTGTCTTGGGGAAAGGTTACCTCCTGCCATCTATCAAATTTCTATTAATTAGCCGATTATTTATTAGGATTCATTGCATTTAGCATATTAGCATAAACAGAATTTAGAGCTTCTAAATTCTCTGCTAAATTAGCAACCTGTTGCTGGAACTTTTTAGAATCTTCAACAGAGGATTGTAAATTTTGTAAAAATAAATTTGTAGCCTCCATTTGCTGGTTAGATGTTTGCAATTGTAGCTCATAAAGGGAATTTAAAGCGTTCATATTCTTAACACCCTCCTGTATTTGATCATTATAATCTGCAATACCAGAAGCAGCTGTAATAGTTTCATTTAATTGTTTAGCAGATTCACCAAATGATCTTAAGCCTGTATTTAGACTCTCAACTAATTCATTATCTATCTTAGCTCTTTCTAATGCTTCATCTAGTTGTTGAGCAGGTCTTTTATTATCATCATTCATATGAGCAAGCTCAGGATAAACCAAAGACCAGTCTGGCTCTTCATGCGATTTTTCAAAAGCGGAAAAGAAGAAAATAACTGCTTCTGTACCTAAACCAATTGTTAGAAACAAGCCTGCAAAAGGCCAATGCTCAATTTTAAATAATGCTCCAATAATAACTAATGATGCACCCCAACCATAAAGTTTTGGCATCATGACTTTATACCATTTTGCTTCTGTAATATTTTCTAATTTATCTGCAAATC
>JAOHSR010000004.1 GCA_028122735.1 Flavobacteriales bacterium | reverse complement strand
TCAGATTGCCATCCACCTAAATCAGACACATGATATTCCCAAAATAATTGATCTTGGTTTATTGCCTTTACCCATGCATCTTCATTTTTATCTAGCGATAAACTGTATATTTCAAATCCATTTCCATCTTTAAATTTTGTTTTATTATATTTTCTATAAGCGTCAACTAAATTTGGATTTTCCCTTCTACAAGGACCGCACCAGGACGCCCAAAAATCTATAAGAACTAACTTATCCTTTATTTTAGATAAACTCATTTTTTCACCATTTGGATTATTATAGCTTAGATCTATAGCTTTGTCTCCAATATTTGTACCTAAATCCTGAGCAATAAGAAAATTTGAAAATAATAATGTGAGAAATATTAGTCTTAATTTTTTCATAAATTATTTAATTTAATCTAGTGATTTTTGCTCCTAAAGCATTTAATCTGGAGTCAATATCTTGATATCCTCTATCAATTTGTTCTACATTATGAATTGTACTTTCTCCATCTGCTGCAAGAGCTGCAATTAAAAGAGATACCCCAGCTCTAATATCTGGAGAAACCATAGTTGTAGCTTTGAATTTTGAATTTTGATTTAACCCAATTACAGTTGCTCTATGTGGGTCGCAAAGTATAATTTGAGCGCCCATATCTATTAACTTATCTACAAAAAATAACCTAGACTCAAACATTTTTTGGTGAATTAGCACACTTCCATTAGCTTGAGAGGCAACAACTAAAATTATACTTAATAAATCAGGAGTAAATCCTGGCCAAGGCGCATCAGAAATAGTAAGGATTGAACCATCAATAAAATTCTCAACTGTATAGTTTTCTTGAGAAGGAACATAAATATCATCTCCATGCCTTTCAATTTTAATGCCTAGTTTTTTAAAAACTGAAGGGATTATACCAAGGTTTTCAAAAGAAACATTTTTAATTGTAATCTCAGATTTTGTAATTGCAGCTAATCCAATGAAACTCCCAATCTCAATCATATCGGGAAGAATTTTGTGAGTACATCCTAATAAACTATCTACCCCCTCAATGTTAACTAGATTGGATCCCACTCCAGTAATTTTAGCACCCATGCTATTAAGCATTTTACATAATTGTTGTAAATAAGGTTCGCATGCTGCATTATAAATAGTTGTTTTGCCAGAAGCTAGTACCGCAGTCATTATAATATTTGCTGTTCCAGTTACAGAAGCTTCTTCTAGTAGCATGTAAGCTCCTTTTAATCCTGAAGATGATACTCTGTAAAATTCTTCTTTACTATCATAATCAAAATTTGCTCCAAGTTTTTTGAAACCATTAAAATGCGTGTCCAGCCTTCTTCTTCCAATTTTATCTCCTCCAGGACGTGGAATAAAACCTTTTCCAAATCTTGCAAGTAAAGGACCAATCATCATAATTGAACCCCTAATTGAGCTACTCTTTTTCTTGTAGTCATCACTAGTTAAATAATCAATATTTACTTGATCAGCTTGAAAGCTGTAAGTATTGGGATTTAATTTTTTTACTTTAACTTCAAGATCTTCCAAAAGGTTAATCAATATATTTACATCTCTGATGTTAGGAATATTTTCAATAATAACTTCTTCAGAAGTTAATAGAACAGCACAAAGTATTTGCAGAGCCTCATTTTTCGCACCTTGAGGAATAATTTCACCACTAAGCTTATTTCCACCTTGAACCTTAAAAGTTGCCATTTATCTTTTTTTCTTAAATTTCTTCTTGTATACTCTGTTAGGTCTTGTTACTACGCTTTCAGACCTTATAAATTCAAAGTCTTCAGCTAGCTTTAATTTTCCATCTGAAAGTTGTTGCAAGTGAAGTTTTATGGTTTCGTTGCTTACAGAATGCTTGTTAAAGAGTAAATATGATTTTTTCATATGATTTGCAATCATTCCTGTCATTATCTCTTTTTCACGATTTTCTTCTAAAGTGACAGCATGTTTTATCATATTTTCAAGTGCAGCACCATAAAAAGGGAACCTAATCTTATTATTAGGATATGCCATTCTTTTCGGCTTTTCTTTAAGTTTTTCAATTTCAGGAACCGGGTATGGAGAGGTTGCATCAATTTGAAAATTTGACATAATGTAAAGATGATCCCATAATTTGTGGGTATATTCTTTTATGTCTCTTAGCTGAGGATTCATTTGACCCATAAAATTAATTATGGCATTTACACATTTATTCCTATCCTCTTTACTTTCTAAATTTGTTGCATATTCAACCATAATTTGAACATGTCTTCCGTATTCAGGCAGAATTAGTTGATTTCTAGCAGTGTTGTACTTCATATTCTTTAATTTCTACAAAACTAAGAAAAAAACTAAGCTGAAGATAATATACTAGATAATAAAACTAGAAACCTAATGTTAAACCTAAAAGATAATTTCTAGTTGCCTGAGGAAAGTAGCCGGCCATATCATAAATATTGCCATCACCTTGAGTTGTGTAATCATCATACTCTCTTGGGTCTGAATTTTCTGATATGTATCTATATATCCACGCATTGTTAATGTACTCAATATCAAATAAATTATTAACTAAGAAACTAATTTTTGCTTTTGTGAAAATGGAGCTCTTAAAATGATAATCAATTTGAAAATTACTAATCATGTAGCTATCTAGCATGCGTTTTTGTGAAGAAGTATTATCAATATACTGATCCCCCACATACTTAGTATTCACAAGAAAATTAGTATTCTTGTTGTATTTGTAATTTATATTAGCTGCCCAAATTAAGTTAGGAGAAAAAGCAAGATCTGTATTCTCATGAGTTACTTGATTTTGTCCCCAAGTATCCCAATTGTCAACATATTGTATAAAAGTGTCTAATTTATTTTCACTAATAGTAAGGTTACCGCTTATTAATAATTTATTGTTTAAAATATAGGAACTTTCAATCTCTACTCCTTTTCTAAAAGAGTTTTTTACATTTTTGCTAGTAAAATAGCCAACATCGTTAATTTCACCAGTTTTTATTAGTTGATTGTAATAGTCCATATAATAAAAATTTAAATTAAACATTAACCATTTGTCTTGGTATTTATATCCGATTTCCGTATCAAATAATGTTTCATGTACTGGCCTTGAATTTGGACTACTCTCTACATAGTCAGCTCTATTTGGTTCTTTATTTGCAATAGCATAGGATGCATAAAAAAGTTGATTTTTGTTAAGGAAATGTGACAGTCCAAATTTTGGATTAAAAAATTCTAAATTGACTTTCTGTTGATCTATATCTCCACTAATGTCATTGCCATTAAATTCATAATTTAAAGTTCTTAGCTGTAAGTCCATGAAAACAGATGTATTATCGGATGCTTTATAGTTTGATTTTAGGTAGATATTATTATCGAATTTAGTAGCAATGTTTCTGTAGTATTCATGATTATAATCTCCGTTGCTTGCATATTCTGACCATATTATATTTCCATAATGTTGTCCACTATATTTATTAGCGGCTCCTCCAAAAATTAGATTTAGATTTTCTTTTAGGTGTTTTACAGAAAAGGTGATACCTCCAAAGTCATTATTTAACCATTTTCTTCTAATTAAATCAGTTGAAGTAATAGTGTCGTTTGTCAATATTATATTTGAAAGACTATAATCTAATAAATCTTGATCTAACTTTTCTTGTTCGTAGTACCCCTTACCATGAGTAAAGTGACCAGCAATATTTAAAATTGTTTTTTGGTTAAGATTCTTAGAATAATGAAGCTGATAGTGAGTTTGAGCGTAATTATCAACTTCATTTTCATAAGTATAACTATTAAAAGTTCTATTTGAATCTAAATATATTAGTGGAACTCCGTTCCAAGCCTGATATGTTCTTTCACTTCCTGAAAAAATTATTCCTTTTAAAGTGGAGTTGTCATCAAAATATGTTCCTTGAATATACAATGACTTAAGATCTGATGTTGCTCTATCAATGTAGCCATCAGAAGAAATTCTGGATAATCTTGCATCGAAAGTGAATTTATTATTAATTAAGTCTGATCCAAATTCAATATTATTTTTTAATGTGTTGTATGATCCAACACTGTTATTAGTTATAGCATATGCTTTGGTATTTAATCCAATAGTCTGCAGATTAATACTTGCTCCAAAAGCCGCAGCCCCATTTGTTGATGTTCCTACTCCTCTTTGAATTTGAATATTTTCAAGAGAAGAGGCAAAATCCGGCATGTTTACCCACCACACACCTTGGCTTTCTGAGTCATTTAATGGGATTCCATTTATAGTTACATTAATCCTTGAAGGATCAGTTCCTCTAATTCTAAAGCCTGTGTATCCAATTCCTGCTCCGGCATCTGAAGTAGTAACAACTGATGGAGTTGATGAGATTAAAAAAGGTAAATCCTGACCAAGATTAGATTTTTCAATTTGTTGTTTATTAAGATTGGTAAAAGCAACTGGAGTATTTGTTTTAGCTCTAATTGCATTTACACTAACTTCATCCAATAATTTTTTTATTGAAATAGAATCATTTGATTGTCCAAAAAATATAGATGGAATAAATAGGATAATTAGTAGAAAGTTTATTTTTTTCATAATTATTGTTTTTATTATTAAATAAAACTTTTACAGGGAAATTAGCTTTAAAGCTATTCATTTTCCTTGCTTGAATTACCAAGCCAGGTTCAATGGGTATATTCTCAGCCGATATTATGGCACCCCTAAAAAGATTGTACAATATTAAATAATATATCGTGAATATTTAAAAAATAGAAGCTAAATATTTCTTAGCTAAATTGAGTCGATTATTTCCTTTAATAATCGAGTATTTATGTCCAAGAATTTTTAATTCTTTTTTATAAATATTAAAAAGTTTATCTCTTTCTAATTCATTTTCTCTTTGAGGGTCGTATTCCCAATTAAGGTCAGGCTTACACAAAAGATATATTCTTTGCTCTTTCTTTTGAGTATTAATTTTATCTAATATCCACGAGTCACATTTTCCAAATTTGTATTCAGACCAGATTTTAATTGTTAGTAAATCGGTGTCACAAACTATAAGTTTTGATTTTTGATTTTCAATTTTGTACTGATTTTTAGCAATTTCTAAAAGGTTCTCAAAATTATATGTGTTATTTTTCTTTTCTAGGTAATCTCTAGCAAATTCATTAACAAGCTTGCTATTTAAATATTGAGATAAGTTTTTAGATAGGGTTGTTTTGCCACTACTTTCGGGACCTGTAATAATGATTTTATGCATCTTTTCCCAATAACCGTACCCAATTATAATATCCAATAAAAGCAATTATTGTGTAAAGTATGAACAGCATTGCTGTTTGTTGCAAATCTCTACTGTTGTAAAGATATATAGAGACCAGATCAATAGCAATAAAATAAAGCCAATTTGCAAGTATTTTTTTAATCACCATGAATGTGGCTATAATACTAAAAACAGTGGTAAATGAATCCAATAGAGGTAATTTAGCTTGAGTATAAATTGTCAATATATATCCAAGTATTAGTGTAAATATAATACCAACAAATAAAATTAGCACATGATTGCCAATGCTTAGCTCTTTTATATAAAGTTGTTTTTTATTAGTACTTTCCTTCCATAAAAAATATCCCGCCACAGCCATTATTAAATAAAAAAATTGTAAGCCAGTTTCCGCATATAATTTAGCTTCAAAGCATATAAATATATATAGACTAACACTAATAATTGCGGCTGCCCAACACCATATATTTTCTCTAGCTACCAAGATGACATAAAGGATAGAAAATAAGACAGCTGTAGATTCTAAATTTAAGACCATAAGTTCAGAAAAAAAGGACGTTAATTGGTCCATGTTAAAACTCTTCAATTTTACTTAAATCAGAATTTATGATTTTTAGATTAAAAACAATTGGTATTTTGTTTTTGAAAGCCAATTGTATTTCATGGTTAAGTGCCGAGGTTATATCTGTAAATTCCCCAAAAACTTGAGTACTCATACTATTGGAGATTACTTTTATTGATGTGTAAAGTCTAAGCTTCTTGATAAATTCAATAATATGTTTTTTATACTTTTTATCTATAGGATACATAGAAATCTCAACAGAACAATTCATATCAGATTGAATGGACTGCCTCAGAAATTTCTTTAATTAAGCTGTTGTCTTTTTCAATTGCATTACCGACAACAATTATATCTGCTCCTGCCTGACAGTTTTCTATTGCTTTTTTTGGATTATTAATTCCTCCACCAATTATTAGTGGGACATCAACTGTTCTACTTACCGTACTAATCATTTTTGATGATATTGGATTTTCAGCACCACTTCCGCCGTCCATGTAAATTAGTTTCATCCCTAAAAATTCACCAGCCATAGCTGTGCAGGCTGCAACATTATTTTTTTCATACGGAATAGGGTTTGTGTTACTCATGTAGGAAGCTGTGGTTGGTTTTCCACTGTCAACTAGCATATATCCAGTTGAAATAACTTCAAGATCAGTTTGCTTTAAAATAGGAGCAGTAATTACTTGTTTCCCAATTAAAAGTTCTGGATTTCTGCCAGAGATTAAAGAAAGGAATAAAATAGCATCTGCACTTTTACTTATTTGCATTGCATTTCCAGGAAATAAAATAACTGGTATAGAACTGTTTTGTTTAATAGATTGAATACATCTTTCAAGATTATCATCAATTAATAAACTTCCTCCAACAAAAAAGTAATCAACTTTCGCTTGATTTGCACATTTTACAGTTTGTATCAATTGACTGTTATCTTGACGATCAGGATCAATTAAAATAGCAAAATTTTTTTTTGCAGCTTTTTTTCTATTTAATAACTCTTTGTAGATTTCCATATCAGATTACTATTTGCAAACATACACTAAAATGTGATTATTTATTTTTAGAAAGTTTAAAATAAATAGATTTTTATCAAAAAAAGCTTCTATTTTTTTTGATGAGTGATTTATATTTCTGATTAAAATATCATCTTTAAAATTTAAATTTCCTTTTTGATGCCACTTAAAAATGCATTCTTTTGTTGACCATGCAATCGTTAAATCTTCTTGTGTTTCATTAGTATTGTCATAAACAGAAAGGAATTTATTTTTGGCTTTTAAAACTCTTTCAGAGTTTATTTCTATATCAATACCAGATTTTAATTCACTTACAATAATTGCAACAAGTTGTTTAGTGTGAGAGATAGAGATATTTTTATTAATGTCTAAAAAAGGAGCGCCATATTTATTATAATCTAATTTAGCATTACCACATATTTCTTTTAAAAGAGCACGGACAGCTAAAATCTCTAATCTTCTCTTTTCTGATTTTATTTGATCAAATTTGACTTCCTCGCTGAATGCTTTTAATTCATTAACTGATTCAGAAATTTCCCAAACTCCAATAGAACAATTTTTTTCTTTTTTTAAGAAGATTAGACCCATATACAAATATAATAATATTAGTATATTTGCATTCTTAAAAATTAAAAAATGGAATACAAAGTAAAAGATATATCATTAGCTGAGTGGGGTAGAAAAGAAATTAGATTGGCTGAAGCTGAAATGCCAGGCTTAATGTCAATTAGAGAAGAATATGGTGATAGTAAGCCTTTAGCTGGAGCAAGAATAGCTGGTTGTTTACATATGACAATTCAAACTGCAGTTTTAATTGAAACATTAGTTCATTTAGGAGCTGAAGTGAGTTGGTCTTCATGTAATATTTTCTCAACTCAAGACCAAGCTGCTGCTGCCATTGCATCTGCTGGTATTCCAGTTTATGCTTGGAAAGGAATGAATGAAGAGGAGTTTGATTGGTGTATAGAACAAACTTTGCATGCATTTACTGATTCTAAGCCATTAAATATGATTTTAGATGATGGTGGTGATTTAACAAATATGGTTCTTGATAGATATCCAAAACTTTGTGAAGGTATTAAAGGCCTTTCTGAAGAAACAACAACTGGCGTGCACAGGCTCTATGAAAGAATGCAAAAAGGTACTCTTGCTCTGCCAGCAATAAATATAAATGATTCGGTAACTAAATCAAAATTTGATAATAAATATGGCTGTAAAGAATCTCTAGTTGATGCAATTAGAAGAGCCACAGACATTATGATGGCTGGAAAAGTTGCTGTTGTTGCAGGATATGGCGATGTCGGAAAAGGTTCAGCTGCTTCACTTCAAGGTTCTGGTGCCAGGGTTATTGTTACCGAAATTGATCCAATTTGCGCTCTTCAAGCAGCAATGGATGGTTTTGCTGTTAAAAGATTAGAATCTGTTGTATCTGATGCTGATATAGTTGTAACTACAACTGGAAATAAAGATATTGTTCAAGGACGTCATTTTGAAGCAATGAAGGATAAGGTTATTGTTTGTAATATTGGTCACTTTGATAATGAAATTGATGTTTCTTGGCTAAATGAAAATTGGGGTGAAACAAAAAATACTATTAAACCTCAAGTTGATATGTATACTGTAAACGGAAAAGATATTATTCTTCTTGCCGAAGGAAGATTGGTTAATTTAGGATGTGCTACTGGACATCCTTCATTTGTAATGTCAAATTCGTTTACTAACCAAGTTTTAGCTCAATTAGAACTATGGGAAAATTCAACTAATTACGAAAACAAAGTGTACATGCTACCAAAGCATTTAGATGAAAAAGTAGCTCGATTACACTTAGCAAAAATTGGGGTTGAGCTTGAGGAGTTAAGAAAAGATCAGGCTGAATATATCGGAGTAAAAGTTGAAGGTCCCTATAAACCCGAATACTACAGGTATTAATTGTAAATATATAATATTGTGTTGTTTAAATTGTAATTATACTGTTTCAAAGGTAAAATTGCAGGACTATTAGCAGCACTTCCGTTTTGATCAAGTAAGAATGCAGAGGAGCAGCATCCACAAAATGCAATAGATGAATTTATTGAATCAATGTAGGAGCAAGATAAAGAGGGTTCATAGCTACAATTTCTGTCATAAATCTTGTACTCGTAGTTTGAAAAATTATAGATGATAATTCCTTTATTCCCACCTTCCAAAAACATGCTATTTCCTACAGTATTAAGAGTGCTAAATTCTGGCAAACTTAAATCAATTTCTATATCTACGTACACATTTTGTATGTACTCGTTACTATCTCCGCAGTGAATAAATAACAGTAAAAGAATTATAAGTATTTTCCCCAATTTCATTCGTGCAATTTAGTAAAAAGAAATGGCTCTGATTTTACATTTTTTAATGTTTTTTGATATCTTTACAGACTTTAAAATTATTTAAACGAAACATTATACTATGTTGAGAAAAATTTATTCAATAGTTGCATTAGTTTGTTTTTCTACTTTTGCTTTTGCACAAACCGGAACACTTAAAGGGGTAATATCAGATGTTATGACAGGAGAAACTATTCCTTTTGCTAATGTTGTTATTGAAAAGGGAGGTGATCAATATGCAGGAACAACTACTGATTTTGATGGTAAATACACCATTAAACCAATTGAGCCAGGAAATTACTCTATCAAAGCTACTTTTGTTGGTTATCAAACTGTGGAGGTTACAGGAGTTATAGTTTCAGCAAATAAAATTACATTTCAAGATGTCAAGCTTCAAGAAGGAGTTGCACTTGGAGAGATAAAGATTATTGAGTACAAGAAACCGCTTTTAGATCAAGATAATTTATCTGGAGAAACCAAAACAGCGGAAGAAATTGTAGCACTTCCTACTAGAAATGTTTCTTCGGTAGCTTCTACAACAGCTGGTATTTACCAAAAAGATGAAGGTGATGCTGTAAATATGAGAGGTTCAAGAGAAAATGCTACAGCATATTATGTTGATGGTATAAAAGTTAGAGGAGCTATTGGTGTTCCAACATCTGGGATTGAACAAATTACAGTTGTTACTGGTGGTCTTCCTGCTCAATATGGAGATGCAACTGGAGGTATAATTGCAGTTACCACCAAGGGGCCTTCAAATAAGTTTTTCGGCGGTATTGAAGTAGAGTCTTCATCTCTTTTTGATAAATACAATTACAATTTAGTCGGTTTTGGGCTTTCTGGGCCAATAATTAAGAAGAGAAATTCTGACGGAACAAAAGGAAGTTCTATTTTAGGTTATTTTTTATCTGGAGAGTTCAGAGATGTTGATGATACTGATCCTTCAGCAATTGGTAGGTGGAAAGTTAAAGATGATGTCCTAACAGGTTTACAACAAACTCCATTTCAGATTGCACCAAATGCTAATGCTGGTTTTTTAAGCACTTCAGATTTTTTAAGCGAGGATGATTTTGAAAATGTTCAAGCAAGAATAAATTCTAATGAAAAAAGATTTAATATTTCAGGAAAGTTAGACTTTAAGCCTACAAATACAACATTTCTTTCCTTAGGAGGTGCTCTTTACTCAAGAACATCAAGAGATTTTTCTGGGTGGAGATCAATGTTTTCATCTGCAAACAATAGGGAATCTTCACAAACAACTTACCGTCTATTTGGAAAATTAACTCAGAAGTTTGGTTCTGAAGAATCTAATGAGGAAAACAGTTCGGCTGCAATTAAAAATGCATTTTTTACTATTCAAGGGGATTATACAAACAACCAATATACATTTGTAGATGCAGATCATCAATTTGATTTATTTAAATATGGTTATGTCGGTGAATTTAATACCTACAAGGCAAATATATATAACGGAGGATCTGCAATCGATAGTACTACTGGAATTATTTACACAGGACAGATTCACTCTGGATGGGGGGATACGCTTTACACTTTTAAAGAAAATCAATTCACAAATGCAGATTTAGCAAATTATACTAATGCATATTATCAAATGTTTGAAGATTATGGTCTAGCATCTTTTGTTGGAGCAGCAAATGATGGAGTTATTAGAACTGCTGCTGATTTAAAAGGTCAGGGATTAAGAAATGGTAATTTACCTGCTTCTGTTTATTCACTTTTTGGTAATCATGGTACGATGTACAATGGATCTGCAGAACAAGAAAATACTCAAACATCATTTAAAGCTTCTGGATCTGCAGATATTAAGGACCATGAATTTTCTTTTGGATTCGAATTTGAGCAAAGAGATGATTCCTATTGGGGAATGGGGCCAATGGGAATGTGGGGTCTAATGCGTCAACAGGCTAATAAACATATTTTACAAAGAGATTTATCTAATCCACTTCCGGTATATGATATAAATGGTGTATATCAAGATACGGTAAACTTTGATAGATTATATGTTGCTGAAGAACAGTCTTGGTTTGATAGATCTCTAAGAGAAAAATTAGGTTTACTTCCAAATTCTACAGACTATATAGATATTGATGCTCTTTCTCCAGAAACTTTTGATATAAAAATGTTTAGTCCAGATGAATTATTAAATAGCGGTTCTAGCTTAGTTTATTATTATGGGTATGATATTCACGGAAGTAAATTGACTAATAACCCTACATTAAAAGATTTCTTTGTGAAAAAAGATGCAAATGGTAATTATTTAAGAGAGATTGCTTCTTTTCAACCAATTTATACTGCTGGATATATTCAAGATAAATTCGCTATTGAGGATTTAATTTTCAATGTTGGTTTAAGAATTGATAGGTATGATGCAAATCAAAAAGTTTTATCTGATAAGTATTTATTACATCAAGCATACACAAAAGGAAATCAAAATCCAAGTGGAACATTTTGGGATGATTTAGCACCTCAAGGACATCCCTCAACAATTGGTGATGATTATGTTGTTTATGTTGATGATGTGTCTAATCCTTCTAGTATTGTTGGTTACAGAGATAACGAAACTTGGTATAATGCTGATGGTCTACAGATTTCAGATCCAAACCTTTTGGCAGAAGCTGCAGGTGGGCAAATTCAACCATATTTAACTGATGCTCAATCTGCTTTGGAAGGAACAGTTAATGTTGATAATGTTTTTGATGACTACACACCCGAAACAGTGTTCATGCCAAGAATTGCTTTCTCTTTTCCAATTTCAGATGAAGCACAATTTTTCGCTCATTATGATGTTTTGACTCAGCGTCCTCCTCAATCTAATAGATTAGAACCTGTAGATTATTTATTTATGGCAGACAGAGTTGGAGCTTTATTAAATAATCCTGATCTTAAATCTGAAAAAACTGTTGATTATGAGTTAGGTTTTGCTAAAACTTTGTCATTAAGATCTGCATTGAAAATTTCTGCCTTTTACAAAGAGTTAAGAGACATGATTCAAGTTGTAAATGTTTTAGGAGCTTATCCAGCTCAGTATTTAACATATGGAAATATTGATTTTGGTACTGTAAAAGGAATGTCAGTTAATTTTGATTTAAGAAGAACTGGTAATATTAGTATGACAGCTAACTATACTTTACAGTTTGCTGATGGTACTGGATCTAGTGCATCTTCTGGTCAAAGCCTCGTTAATACAGGACAGCCAAATTTAAGATCAACAATTCCATTAGCTTTTGATCAACGTCATGCAATTTCTGCATCTGTTGATTATAGATATGGATCTGGAAAAGATTATGATGGTCCTATTTTGTTTGGAAAAAATATTTTTGCTAATGCTGGGGCTAATATGGTTCTTTCTGCTGGATCCGGAACACCTTATAGTAAACAATCAAATATAACTCAGGAAGCGGCTGACGGAATTAATGACAGATCAACTCTTGAGGGAAGTTTAAATGGTTCAAGATTGCCATGGCAATTTAGAATAAGTGCAAAATTCAACAAAGAATTTGAAATTAAATGGTCTGATAAGAAAAGTTCAAATGTTAATGTTTATGTTCAGATTCAAAACTTATTAGATGCTAAAAATATTATTAGTGTTTATAGAGCAACTGGAAACCCAGATGATGATGGTTATTTAACTTCATCAGCTGCACAGAATGCAATTAATGCTCAAAATAGTCCAGATTCCTTTAGAAACATGTACTCACTTGCAGTTAATAATCCAAATAATTACAGTCTACCTAGAATGTTAAGAGCTGGTTTAAGTTTTGAATTTTAAAAAAATAGAAGAAAATTAGTAATATGAAAAAAATGGCTTATATAATTAAAAACTCAAAAAGATTTATTCTTTTATCTCTTGTATTATCCTGTGTTAATGTTTTTGCAAAAGAAAATGTTCCAAACCCTTTTGGAACTACTTCTGTTATTTACACAAAAGTTGCATCAGGATGTGCACCATCAGTTTCTAAGACAGATTTAGATGTTAATAATGTTCGGACTACAATTATGGCTGCTGGTGATATGTGGTGGAATTTAGATGACGCAAGATATGAGATTCCAAAAGATGGAAATAAACATTCCATGTTTGCTGGGGCCTTATGGATTGGAGGAGTTGATGCAGGAGGGCAATTAAAAGTTGCTGCAATGACATACAGACAAGGAGGTAGTGATTTTTGGACTGGCCCATTAAATACCCAAACAGCTACAATTACTGCAGAAGAGTGCAATGAATGGGACAAGCATTTTAAAATAACAAGAGCTGAGGTAGAGGATCATGTTGCTAATTATTTGGATCCAACTTATGTAATGCCTGATATTATTGAAAATTGGCCTGCACACGGTGATGTATCTCAAGGACAAGATTTTAATCTAGCACCTTTTTATGACGCTGGTCAAGATGGTGGTTTATATAATCCATATGACGGAGATTACCCCGATTACAATATAAGTGGTTCTAATGATAATGCAAAATTATTCGGAGATCAAACTTTATGGTGGATTTTTAATGATCAAGGAAATATACATGGTGAAACTGAAGCTGATCCTCTAGGTTTAGAGATTCATGCTCAAGCATTTGGATTTACTGCTGATAATGAGGTAAATGATATGACTTTTTACAATTATAAAATTATAAACAGATCAACTTTACCTTTAAACGATACTTATTTTGGACAGTGGGTTGACCCAGATTTAGGATATTATCTTGATGATTATGTTGGTTGTGACGTTAATTTAGGTTTAGGTTTTTGCTACAATGGAGATGCTGAAGATGAGGGGGCTGCTGGATACGGATTTAATCCACCTGCTATTGGGGTTGATTTCTTTCAAGGTCCTTTAGCAGACCCAAATGATGGAATTGATAACGATAGAGATGGTACTATCGATGAAGCAAACGAGCAAATTATTATGTCAAAATTTGTTTACTACAATAATGATTTTACAGTAATTGGAAATCCCTCTGAAGGAACTCATTTTTATAATTATTTAAGAGGTATTTGGAAAGATAATGTTCCAATGACTTATGGAGGAGACGGTCATGGAGCTGGTCAAGGATCTACTGCAGATTTATGTAATTTTATGTTTCCTGGAACATCTGATCCAGATTTTACAACTGAATGGACAGAACAGACAGCAGGTAATATACCTGCTGATAGAAGATTCTTACAATCGGCAGGTCCAT
This sequence comes from Flavobacteriales bacterium, assembly GCA_028122735.1. GTDB lineage: Bacteria > Bacteroidota > Bacteroidia > Flavobacteriales > BACL11. The sequence continues at coordinate 52,070 of JAOHSR010000004.1, read as the reverse complement.
TTACACTACAACCTGGTGCGGTAAATGAAATTACTACAGGTGTTGTTTGGGCAAGAGCAAAATCTGGTGGTCAAACTGCTTCCATAGCACTAGTTAAAATATACGATAAAGAAGCACAAGCATTATTTGATAATAACTTTAATATCCTTAATGGTCCTGATGCGCCTGATTTAGAGATTAGAGAGCTTGATAAAGAGTTAATAATTACTATGTCAAATGGACCTACATCTAATAATTTAAATGAAAGTTATAGAGAGAAGGATCCCTACATTACAAAACCTATAAATTTATTGAACGATTCTGCTTATACGTTTCAAGGTTATTTAGTTTATCAATTAAAAAGTAATATTGTTTCTGTAACAGATTTAGATGATCCTGATTTAGCACGACTTGTATTTAGATCAGATGTTAACGATACTGTTACAGGAATTGTTAATCAATACTTAGATCCTGTTTTAGGAGTTTACACTCCAGTCGAAGAAGTAGCTTCAGTTTTAAGTGATGGGGTAAAAGGTTCTATTGACGAAGGAACTGAATATTCATTCCAAATTACCGATGATAAATTCGCTCTGGGAAATACAAGGCTAGTAAATCACAAAACATATTACTTTATGTCCATTGCTTATGGATATAATAGGGCTGAGGAAAATGCTGATCCTTATGATGTAAACAGCTCAGAATATGACGGAAGAAATCAACCTTATATCGGAGGAAGAAGAAATATAAAAGTATATAGCGCAATACCTCATTATACAGAGCCAGATGAAGGAGGAACAACTCTTAATGCCGCATATGGTGATGGAGTTTCGATTACAAGGATTGAAGGAACTGGAAATGGTGGAAATAACTTAGAATTAACTCAATCAAGTATTGATGAAATATTTTCTAGTGACGATCATAGAGTTTATAATCCAACATATAAAGCAGGATTAGGACCAATTAATATTTCAGTTGTTGATCCTGTGAAAATTCCACAAGGAAATTATATATTTAAATTATTTGATCCTGTGTTTAGTGGTAGTTCAATTTCATCTTATAATAGTTGGGAATTAATAAATCAACAAGATGGAGCTGTTATAGGTTCTTCTAATCAATCTATTACAGTTGGAACTGAAGAATATATTAGCAGTCTTGGTCTTAATGTTAAAGTAAAACAATCATTAAATCCTGGAGCTGATCCTAATAATATTGATGATAATGGATTAGTTTCCTCATCTATAGAATATGAAAACATTAACGATAGATGGTTAAGTGGTGTTCCAGATAGGGATGATGAAGGTGGTTTTTTAAAATTCTGGGGTCTAAATTGGATACGATCTGGTACATATACGGATGATGATAATGGTTTATACAGTGATTATAATCAAACTGATGACCCTAAAAGCATATATGAAGGTGTAATAGAACAAACTATAACAACTACTTTTTCTAATATTCCTTTTGGTATTGGAGATATTACTTTTGAAACAACTGGAGGAACATGGGCTCCATATAGATTTGCTTCATATTATCAAGATGGACCTGGACTAAATAGTTCTATAACATCTCAAAACAAGATGGAAAATCTAAATTCTGTTGATGTTGTTTATACAAATGATCAATCTAAATGGACAAGATGTGTAATTGTAGAAGCTCAAGAGAACCCAGATTTAGCCGAGGGAGGAGCACTTAAAATGGGATTAAGAGAAAGTCCTTCTGTAGATAAAAATGGATCAAATGATGGTAGTGGTAGAAATGGTATGGGTTGGTTCCCTGGATATGCTATTGATGTTGAAACAGGTGAGAGACTAAATATTGTTTTTGCTGAAGATTCATGGTTAACTAGTGATAATGGAAATGATATGCAATGGAATCCAACAGCAAATATAGTGACAGAACAATTTCCTTTTTACAGTACTCAAACTCAAGAAATTAGTGGTGGGAATTATCTTTTAGGGGGAAAGCATTTTGTATATGTAATAAATGGGCAATCTTGGGTTAAGGGAACTGCAGATTATGTGAATGGAGATTTTGATGAAGTTGATAATAGTCCTAATTATGATGAAGGAGAATGGATTTATCATCAGTTAAAAGATGATGCAACAGGTGTGGGGAAATGGAAGGTATTTAAGAACACTTCATGGGTTAGTATCCCTTTATTGGCTCCGGGAAGAACAATACTTACTAATGAAGCAAAAGTTAAATTGCGTGTTTCGAAACCATATAAACAATATGAAACAGTTAATTCATTAAATATTTTATCTAAAGATGACGCTTTAACAATTGGAGAAACTTATGTGGTTGCATATGAAAATTCTGCAACAACATGGGGAGGTAAAACAATTACTCATGATGGAATTACTTATTCCCCTGGAGATGTTTTTCAAGCTACTGCCTCATCTTTTACAGGAAGTAGTAAGGCGCGTGTGGTTCTTTATAATCCTGCTAATTCTTTTAATCCTATTTATGAATTTAATACAGATGATTTAGTAGCAACTAAAGGAGACTCTGAAGTTGCTAGAGACGCAATGGAATTAATTAATGTTGTTCCTAATCCTTATTATGGATATTCTGAATACGAATCTAATCAGTTAGATAATAGAATTAAGATAACTAATCTTCCTCAAACAGCTACAATCTCAGTGTTTACCGTTAATGGAACTCTAGTTAGAAAGTTAAAGAAAGATGATACTATGACAAGTATTGATTGGGATCTTAAAAATAATTTTGGAATTCCTATTGCTAGTGGATTATATATTGTTCATGTGGCAACAGAAATTGACGGAGAAAAAAGAGAAAAAGTAATTAAGTGGTTTGGAACTTTAAGGCCAATAGATTTAGATACATTCTAATTATGATAACAGAGAATATAAATATTAAGAATATGAAAGAAATTAATAGATTAATAAAATTGATTTTAGTTTTTGTTTTGAGCTTTTTTAGTACCTTTTCATTTGCTGGTAATGAGCAAAGAGCAGGACAGGCTGGGGCATCAGAGTTATTAATTAATCCTTGGGCTAGATCTTCAGGCTGGGCAGGAGCTAATGTTGCTGGAGTTAGAGGGTTAGAAGGTATTTACTCTAATGTTGCTGGTTTAGCCTTTGTTGAAAAAACAGAATTAATCTTTTCTCAAACATCTTGGTTGCAATATGGAAGTAAAATGTTTGATGCAAATTCATCTGTTAGTAGTATTAGTACATTCGGTTTTGCACAAAAAATAGGTGAGTCTGGTGTTATAGGTTTAGCAGTTATGAATATGAATTTTGGAGATATAGAGATTACTACAGTAGATCTTCCAGATGGAGGGATAGGTACTTTTTCTCCAAGGTTTATGAATATAGCACTTTCCTATTCAAAAATATTTTCAAATAGTATTTATGGTGGTATGACTGTTAAAATGATTTCTGAGCAAATTTCAAATGTCGGTGCTAATGGAATAGCTTTAGATGCAGGGATACAATATGTTACAGGAGCAAAGGACAACTTAAAATTTGGTATTTCACTAAAAAATGTAGGTCCAAGAATGTCTTTTTCAGGAGACGGTATATCATTTAGAAATTATTTAAATCCTGATTATGAGATGACAGTTGAACAAAGATCTTCAGAATTTGAATTACCAGCATTGTTAAATATTGGACTTTCATATGATGTAAACGTAAATGTCCACAGACTAACGGGTGCTGGTACTTTTACATCCAATGCTTTTCAAAAAGACCAGTATAGACTTGGAGCAGAATATTCATATAAAGAGTATTTTATGGTAAGAGCTGGATATACTTATGAAGATGGATTGAATGATAACGAGCTTAGAACCACAGCTCTTAGAGGGCCATCAGCTGGATTTACTATTGAATTACCTATGGGTAATGGAAGTACGTTTGGATTAGATTATTCATATCGTCATACAGATCCATTTCAAGGATCACATGCCATTGGAGCAAGAATTAATCTATAATTTTAATTAATCAGTTTAACCCTATTTTTTTTAAAATGAGTGATATAATTTATCTTTCAAAAAAAGGTTATGAAGACCTAAAAAATGAGCTTAACAAACTTAAAACAATTGATAGACCTCATATCATTAATCAAATAGCAGAAGCTAGAGATAAGGGAGATCTTTCTGAAAATGCCGAATATGATGCTGCCAAGGAAGCTCAAGGCTTGTTGGAAGCAAGAATTTCTAAGCTTGAAATAGACTTAAGTAATTCTCGAATTATTGATGAGAGTAAATTAGATGATTCAAAAGTATCCTTACTTTCGAAAGTAACAATTAAAAATATTGCCAATAATACAGAAATGACCTATGCAATTGTTTCTGAATCTGAAGCAGATTTTGCAGCAAAAAAAATATCTGCTAGCTCACCAATAGGTAAAGGTTTAATGGGGAAAGTGGTAAATGATGTTGTTGATATATCAGTTCCAAATGGCATTATTAAATTTAAGATACTAAATATTAGTATTTAACAATGTCGTCAATATTTGCTAAAATAGTAAATGATGAAATCCCTTCATTCAAAGTTCACGAAGATAAACATCATCTTGCAATTTTAGATATTAATCCATTAAAGAAAGGACATACTCTTGTTATTCCCAAAAAAGAGATAGATTATATTTTTGATATTAATTCTCAAGAATACAAAGAATTATGGTTTTTTGCTCAAACAGTAGCAAAAGCTATGAAGAAAGTAATTAGATGTGAGAGAATATCTATTGTAGTTATTGGCTTAGAAGTTCCTCATGCTCACATTCATTTAATTCCAATTGATTATGTACATGAAATCAATTTTACTTTGCCAAAAAAAGTATTTTCTAATATAGAAATGACGGAAATAGCTAATGATATTAAAACTGCTATTTAACTTTTTTTGGATTATCTGTAATAAATGATTTCCATCCAGTGTAACTTTTTGTTGATGTAGAATTATCTTTCTGAAAATGATGACAAACAGCTGCGGCCAAGCCATCAGTAGCGTCTAAATGCTTTGGTAGTTCTTTTAAATTTAGTAGCGATTTTAACATTGAGGCTACTTGTTCTTTACTTGCATTACCATTTCCAGTTATTGCCATTTTTATTTTTTTTGGGCTATACTCAAAAATAGGAATATCTCTATATAATGCGGCAGACATAGCAACTCCTTGTGCTCTACCTAATTTTAACATTGATTGAACATTTTTACCAAAAAAAGGAGCTTCTATTGCAAGTTCGTCTGGTTTATATTCATCAACTAACTGAAGTGTTTTTTCAAATATTCTTTTTAATTTTAGTTCATGAGATGCTAATTTTGAAAGATGAAGTACTCCCATATTCATCATCTCAAATTTCTTGTCTTTTACTATAATTAGCCCATATCCCATAATGGTTGTTCCTGGGTCTATTCCTAATATTATTTTTTCGCTAATCAATTGGATTCTTGTATTATTGTATACAAATCTAATCAATGCCATTTAAAAAATACCTTAGCATTTTAATTAAAATTGTAATCGTATTTTGTTCATTTTACTTTATTTATAGTGAATTAGTTCATCATAATGATGTTGGTCGTATATCTCTAGAATCTTTATTAGCTACTATTATTAATAATTATAGTTTAATACTTATTGTGGTTTTAATGATGTTTATAAACTGGATGTTAGAATCATTAAAATGGAAGTTTATGATTCGTAAGATTGAAGCAATTTCTTTTTTCACATCGTTAAGAGCAATTTTTTCTGGCATAACTGTCTCTTCATTTACTCCAAATAGAATCGGAGAGTATGGTGGTAGAGTTTTTTGTTTGGAAAAAAGCGATAGAATTCAAGCGATTTTTATTACAATTTTGTGTAGTATGGCTCAGCTATTAACCACAATAATTTTTGGATCATTTGCTTTTTTTATTTTACATGAGCAATTTTTAGATGATCAATATTTTATGATTGAGATTTCTAGCTTTTCTTTACTTGTTCTTTTTACGTTTAATATTTTATTTGTTTTAGCATATTTTAATGTTGCTTCTTTAATTAAGTTTTTATTGAAATTTAGTTTTTTTAATTTTTTAAGAAAATACATTAATATCATCTCTTTATTTAATATTAGAGATTTATTAGTTACATTTTTATTTTCAGTTTTAAGATACCTAGTTTTTTCTATTCAGTTTTTAATATTACTTTATGTTTTTAATGTAGATATTTCATTATTCGACGCTATATTATCTATTATGTTAATTTTCTTTTTTATTACATTAACACCTACAATAACAATTGCAGAAATAGGCGTAAGAGGTTCAATGGCTTTACTAGTATTGTTGAAATTTTCAACTAATATAATTGGAATTTTATCTTCTACTTTTCTTCTTTGGATAATCAATTTAATTATTCCTGCTATTATTGGTTCTTTTTTTATTTTTAGTCTTAATTTTTTTAGGAAATCATGATGATATTTATCCAACTGTTGTTTTTCTTTTATGTTGGGATGATTATATCTTTTTATTGCGGTTGGAAAAAAATTGAGCCATTTAATTTAGAAGTTGGATCTAAAAATTTAACTGTTAGTATAGTAGTAGCTGTAAGGAACGAAGAAGAAAATATTAATAGTTTAGTTAAAAACTTAAAATCTCAAGATTATAACGCTTCGCTTTTTGATATTATAATTATTGATGACCATTCAATAGATAATACTTTAGAAATTTTAAAAAATGAAAAAATAGAATGTAGTAATTTAAAAATATCATCTTTAGAGAAAGGTGTTATTGGAAAAAAACAAGCAATTTTAAAGGGAGTAAAACTATCAAGTAGTGATATTATTTTAACAACTGATGCTGATTGTAAATTTTCAAATAGCTGGATTTCAAATATGGTAAATAAGTTTTCAAATATTGATGTAAACTTAATTTCTGGACCTGTTGCTTATCATTTAGAGGATACTATATTTGCTAAGATGCAAAGCTTAGAGTTTTTATCTTTAGTTGGTTCTGGAGCTGCTTGTGTCGGATTGAATAAACCTATATTCTGTAATGCTGCTAATATGGCATACAGGAGAAATGTTTTTCTTGAAGTAAATGATTATAAAAATAATAATGTTTTTTCTGGCGATGATGTCTTTCTTTTACACAAGATTAAAAATAAGTATAATGGATCTACACTTTTTCTAAAGAGTTTTGAATCTATTGTTTATACTTCGCCTCTATCTAATGTTAAAGATTTTATTAATCAAAGAATACGCTGGGCATCAAAATCAAATTCCTATAAAGATTTTGACTCTATTATAGTTGCAATTCTAGTATTTCTAGTTAATTTTTCATTAGTCATGCTATTATTATTATCTCCTTTTAGTTTTTTTTATTTTAAATATTTTATTTTGTTTTTTCTTCTCAAATTATTTTGTGATTATATATTTCTTAAACCTATTTTGGGTTTTTTTAAAAAAAATGATTTAATTAAATTGATTTTTCCACTTCAAATTATTTATCCATTTTACATAACTTTGATTACAGTGCTTTCTAATTTATTTTCATTTAACTGGAAAGGAAGAATACAAAAAAAATGAAAAACGAATCTTTAAATTATCTTGCTTTCAGGAAATTACTTTCAAATAGATCATCTCTATTATCTTTGTTTGTAATTGTTCTTTGTTTTTTTACTAGCTTCTGTTCATACCTGTTTATACCCGATAAAACACCATATGCTAATCAAATGTATCTTGAACTAGCAACTCTTCCTCCGTTTTCAGAAACCCAATTTTTAGTTACACCAAAAAATAATGTTATTAAGCAAAGTTTTTTTACGTATTTCTTTAAAGGCAAAAAAATGGATGTCATAAAAACACCAATAGTTGATTATGATGAATTTACAGGCGGAGTAAATTATATTTTACTATCTACAAATGAGAAAGTAAAATATACAGGATCTTATTTTATTAAAAATCAGACTTTCTGGCTAGGCACTGATAGGTTTGGAAGAGATTTATTAAGTAGAATTATTTATGGTGTTAGAGTTTCTATGTCTGTTGGTATTATAGCAGTAATTATTTCATTAATTATTGGAATAACTTTAGGTCTCATTTCAGGTTTTTATAGAGGAATAATTGATGATATAATTATGTGGTTTGTAAATGTTATATGGTCTATCCCAACACTTTTAATGGTTATTGCTATTACATTGGCCTTGGGTAAAGGGTTTTGGCAGGTATTTGTAGCCGTTGGATTAACCATGTGGGTAGAGGTTGCAAGAATAATTAGAGGGCAGGTAATAGCAATTAGAGAATTAGAATATATAGAAGCAAGTAAGGTTTTGGCATATTCCCCATATCGTATAATCACTAAACATATTTTACCTAATGTAATTGGACCTGTAATAGTTATATCAGCAGCTAATTTTGCGGCAGCTATATTAATTGAAGCCGGTTTATCTTTTCTCGGAATAGGAGCTCAACCACCAATACCCTCTTGGGGAAGTATAATTAAAGATCATTATTCTTATATTATAATGGATAAGGCATATTTAGCCATAGTTCCCGGAACAGCAATTATGATCCTTGTACTATCATTTATGGTTTTAGGAAATGGATTAAGAGATGCTTTTGATGTAAGAAATTAAAAGATTAGAAGTCCAGTAATAAAAATCATTCCTCCCAAAAGCATTAATAGTAATGTGTAGGGTAAAATCTCTTTTGCTTTTAAGCCAGTAATACCTAGTAATGGTAGAGCCCAAAAAGGCTGTAGCATATTTGTTATTTGATCACCATAAGCAAGAGACATTACTGATTTTGGTATTGAAACTCCAAGTTTCATTGCTGCTTCTACAATTACAGGGCCTTGTATTGCCCATTGACCACCACCACTTGGAACAAAGATATTTACTAATCCTGCACTAAAAAAAGTCAAGATAGGAAATGTGTTTTCATTTGAGATAGAAATAAATAAATCAGACATTAATTCAATCATACCAGTATCTTTCATGATTCCCATTATCCCAAAATATAATGGGAATTGAATTAAAATTCCAGAAGCTCCTTTAATTGCACTATCTACCGATTTTATAAATTGAAAAAAATTCTTGTGTAAAATAATACAAAGTCCAAGAAGAGATAAATTAATGAAATTTGGAGTAATAAAGTTTAATGTAATTTTATCTGGAAATAAAATTGCCTTATAAAAACAATAGATAATAATAACTCCTCCAAAAATATAAGCTATAAAATTAGAGTGATCTATTTTTTCTGCTCCATCTAAGTTGATTTTTTTTACTTTTTCTATTTCAATTATATTAATTAATTCAGATTTAGTTTTCTTACCTAAAAAGAACATAAACATTGGTAACAATAAAAGTAAGCTTATTGATATTGTTATATTCATTGTAGAAAAAATAGTTTCTGCTTGTGAGATAGTTCCAATTTTTTCTGCAAGAAAATGGCCTTGTTCCGCTATTTTTATTGGGGCAGATCCAGAAATTCCGCCATGCCAGATCATTAATCCTGAGTATCCAGCTGCTCCAATTAATGGATAATTTAAAGGTATATTATTTTTTGTAGCATGTTCACCTACTTTTCTTGCAAAAATTGCTCCAAAAATTAAGCCTAACCCCCAATTAAAAAAAGCAACTAATAATGTTGTGAATGTGACAATTGCAGCTGCATTTGCTGTATTGTTACAGTAGATCGTGATATTACTAATGATTTTACTAATAGGTTCTGATAGGGCTAAACTATGACCTAGAACCAGCATTAACATCATCTGTAGTGCAAAAACCATTAGGTTATTATCCCAAAGACCTTTTTCCCAAAATGAGAGTATTTCAAAAAAGTTTTTAGAATTATAACTGTCAGCACTAATAAAAAAGGCAATTAAAATTGTTAAAAAAGTGAGGATTACCGCAATTGTAAAAGGAGCTGGTAAAGCTTTTTTTAAAATTTCACCAATTTTATCTGAAAATAACACTTTTAGAATGGAAGATCATCATCTGAATTTTCACTATCATCAAATGATGGAATATCTGGCTCTGTTGTATTCTGCGCTCCACCTCCTAAACTCTCAATCCTCCATGCATCAATATTACTGTAATATTTTCCGTTATATTCATTAGAGGATAGATTAAATGAAACCTCTACTTGATCTCCTTCATTATGATGTGATAGCATCTGAATTTTGTCCTCTCCAAATAGTTGAAAGCATACTTCGGGATTATATTGTGCTCCTGTATCAACTACAAATGATTGTTTTTTCCATTCCTTTCCTGCTTTTGAAGTTCCACTTTCAACACTTAATTTTCTACTTAATTTTCCTTTTATTGTTAAGCTCATATTATTATTTTTTTTCTCAAACAAAATTAATTAAAAACTGAAATAAAAATCTTTAGATTAAGCATTTATGATAAAATGTTAAAAAATAATATATTTGTGGCCCTTTAGCGGGTATGGCGGAATTGGTAGACGCGCTAGACTTAGGATCTAGTGCCGCAAGGCGTGGGGGTTCGACTCCCTTTACCCGCACAAAAAACCTCAACTCTACAGTTGAGGTTTTTCACTTTATAATCAGATATTTATCTTTAAGAATAAGATAAATAAGTGTATTTTTGCCGACCTAATAATTATATTTAAGATGAAAATCACTCAAAGTAAAACAAAAAAAATGGTAGCTAAATTAACTGTAGAGGTTAATGAGAGCGATTACCTTAATAAGGTATCAGATATTTTAAAAAAATATAGAAAAGATGCTGTTGTTCCTGGATTTAGAAAAGGAAAAACTCCAATGTCAATAATCGAAAAGCAGTATAAAAATTCTATTGTAGTTGATGAGGTAAATAAGCTATTACAAGATAATTTATACAAGCACATAACTGATAATAAAATACGAGTTCTTGGAAGCCCATTACCATTACTGGAAAATGAGATTGATTGGGTAAATAATACAGATTATAAATTTGAATATGAAATTGGTATGGCACCTGATTTTGATGTTACGGTGTCAAAAAAAGACAAATTAAATTATTATAATATAAAAGCAGATAAAAAGTTAGTTGATAATTACTGTAACGATATCGCAAAACGATATGGGAAAATGAGTAATCCTTCAGAATCTAAAGATGGCGATTTAATATATTGTGCTATATCACAGCTTGATGCAAATGGTGAAGTAATGACTAATGGAATATCTAATGAAGCAACAGTTTCAATAGATACTATTAAAGAAAAAAAATATCAGAAAAAATTTATTGGCCTTAAAGCTGAAGATAAATTAGAATTAAAAGTATTAGATGTTTTTAAAAATCACACTGATTTAGCTGCAATGCTAAAAATAGAACAAACCCAATTACTTAATCTATCGCTAGATAATTTTGAATTTAAAGTAAAGAGGATTAATAGACTTGCTCCTGCAGACTTAAATAAGGAATTATTTGATAAGGTGTACACCGAAGGTAATATTAGTACTGTGAAAGAGTTTAAGCAAAAAATTACTGAAGAGGCAGAGAAGTCATTTGTAGTTGAGAGTGATAGAATGCTTAAAAATGATGTGGTATTATATTTAGTTGATAAAATAAAATTGGACTTGCCTGATGAGTTTTTAATGAAATGGTTAGTCAAAAGTTCTGAAAAACCAATAACTATGGATCAGGTGAAAGTTGACTATCCTCAGTATTCTAAAAGTTTAAAATGGCAGCTAATTGAAAATAAAGTTCTTGAAGATAATAAGGTGGAAATTAATAATGATGACCTTCTTGATTTTACAAAATCGTTAGTGCAAAAACAGATGCAACAATATGGTCAAGCCTCAGCTGATGAAAAACAAATTTTAGATATTTCAGAAAATATTTTAAAAAATGAAGATGAAAGAAAGAAAATTTCCAATCAATTATTTGATGAAAAAACATTAGTTGTCTATAAGGAAATATTCAAACTTATTGAAAAATCAATTTCTTATGATGATTTTGTTAAATTAGCAACAGAAAAATAAATAAATATGGATTACGGACAAGAATTCAAAAAATTCGCCACTAAACACAAAGGCATCAGCAGCATGCATTTAGATCAATTTGCTTCAATACATGGAAATTATATTTCACCTACAATTATTGAAGAAAGACAAATGAATGTTGCAAGTATGGATGTGTTTTCTAGACTAATGATGGATAGAATTATATTTCTTGGTGTCCCAATTAATGATTATGTGGCAAATATTATTCAAGCTCAGTTGTTATTCTTGGAATCAGTAGATGCAAAAAAAGATATTTTGATTTATCTTAATTCTCCTGGAGGTGGTGTGTATGCTGGACTAGGTATTTATGATACCATGCAGTATATAAATCCTGATGTTTCTACAATTTGTACAGGAATGGCTGCATCTATGGGAGCAGTATTATTGTGTGCAGGTGCTAAAGGCAAAAGAACAGCTTTAAAGCATTCAAGAATAATGATTCATCAACCTCTTGGTGGTGCTCATGGTCAAGCATCTGATATCGAAATAACTGCTAATGAAATCAAGAAATTAAAGAACGAATTATACACAATAATTTCTGAGCACACTGGAAAATCTTTTGATGATGTTTGGAAAGATAGTGATAGAGATTTTTGGATGACATCTACAGAAGCTAAGGAATACGGTATGATTGATGAAGTTTTAAAAAAGAAATAAATGTCTGAAAATATTCATATCACATGCTCCTTTTGTGGTAGAAATAAGCAAGATACAGAAGTTCTTATTGCAGGTGCAAATGCACATATTTGCAATGCTTGTATTGAGCAAGCATTCCAGATTGTAGAACAAGATTCCAAATCATTATCTTCAAATAAAGATTCTAACTCTAATCAGTTTAAGTTATTAAAGCCTGTGGAAATAAAAGGGCATTTAGACGATTATGTAATTGGTCAAGATTTTGCCAAAAAAGTAATGTCAGTTGCAGTTTATAATCATTACAAGAGAATCTCTCAAATTGACATTACTGATGATGACATTGAAATTGAAAAATCAAATATTATCATGGTTGGCAAAACTGGTACTGGAAAAACTTTGCTTGCAAAATCTATAGCAAAACTTTTAAACGTTCCTTTTTGTATTGCTGATGCAACAGTTTTAACAGAAGCGGGTTATGTAGGGGAAGATGTAGAAAGTATACTTTCTCGTCTTTTACAAGCTGCTGATTATGATGTTGAAAAAGCAAAAATTGGAATTGTTTTTATTGATGAGATTGACAAAATAGCTAGAAAAAAAGATAATCCATCAATAACAAGAGATGTTAGTGGTGAGGGAGTACAACAAGCAATGCTTAAACTTTTAGAGGGGACAGTTGTTAATGTTCCTCCTCAAGGAGGACGAAAACATCCTGATCAAAAGATGATAGCGCTTGACACTAAAAATATATTATTTATTAGTGGTGGTGCTTTTGATGGTATAGATCAACATATCGGTGCAAGATTAAATACTCGTTCAATTGGATTTAAGACAGATGAGGAAAATGAGTTTGATAAGAATAACTTATTAGAATATATTTCTCCTCAAGATTTAAAAAACTTTGGTTTAATTCCAGAGTTAATTGGAAGAATGCCAATAGTAACTTATTTAAAGCCTTTAGATAAAAAAGCTTTAAAACTTATCTTAACCGAGCCTAAAAATGCTATTACAAAACAATACATTAAGTTGTTTGAAATTGATGGTGTAAAGCTAATTTTTGAAAATAAAGCTATTGAATTAATAGTTGAAAAAGCTTTGAATTTTGATCTTGGCGCAAGAGGTCTTCGCTCAATATGTGAGAGCGTTATGCTTGATGCTATGTACGATATCCCATCTCAAAAAAGTAAAAAAGAATTAGTTATCTCTTCAAGCTACGTTAATAAAAAACTAAACAAATTAGTTTTAAATAAACTAAAAGTAGCTTAATTAATTATTATTGGATGAACGTCCTCTCCAATAATGGCATTTACATCACAATCACACGTATTATCTCCATAATTTATTATTCTTTCTTCATACCCATCAGGTGTTAGCTTAGAAGTTCCTCCAGTAATAACACAGCTACTGCTTTCAAAACAGGAAAGGTTTATATTTAGTGAGTCGGATATCTCTATACTAAAGTTGTTGTTATTTGAGGAATTACCCTGGGCGTTACCAGTTAATTTATAGATGTTATCTAAATATTGATATTGTGTATTATTTCCACTTACTAGTTCTTTGATGTAATTACCGCTTGATATATCTATGCTTCCATTGTTAGTATACATGCTCATGCTATCCACAGTTAAGGCAAATTCTTGAAATCCATTTTGATTAGATCCATTGTTTTCTAGAAACATTTTCCCTTGTATTAAATTGTTATTTATATAAAAGTTATTAAAAGTTGTGGCAATTTGAGCGTTAGAATTATATATAAACTTATTGTAAATTGAAATAATTTCTCCTCTTTTAAGATGACCAAGATGTAAATAATTTTCTTCTCCAAAATTAATAATTAAGGTGTCTTGATCTGTTGAATCAGTATTTAAGGAAATATACATTGGAAGATTTTTTGTTGTTCCAGTAGCTATTAAGGCGTGTTCAATTTCTCTTTCAATATCAAGTAAAGTTTTTTCAAAAAGTAGATAGTCATGACTTGATTGTAAATTTTGTTGATTTACTGATTGTATTACATTTTCATCTTTACAAGACATGAATGAAATAATTAGCGCGATTACAATAAATATGTTGTTATTTTTTAATTTCCTTTTCATATGTTAAAAATGTAAAATTATATTTATGTTTTTCATCTTGTTCATATTCTTCTCTATCAATTTCTTTCCATTTATTAGAAATGCTTGGAAAGAATGTATGGCCCTCAAAATCATGATGTACTCTAGTTAAATAGATTCTGTCAACTAAATTTTGCTCAAGAGCTAACTTATAAATTTCCCCTCCACCTATTATAAAGGCTTCATTTTCTTTATTTTTCTTTGCATGATTAATAGCATCAATTAAATTATTTTTTACAAGACAATTCTCTGCAATATAATCTTCTTTTCTTGTAATAATAATATTTGTTCTATTTGGCAAGGGTCTGTATTTATGCGGAATAGATTCAAAATTTTTTCTACCCATTATAACATGGTGGCTATTTGTTTTAGTTTTAAAAAAATTCATATCAACTGGAAGATGCCATATTAAATCGTTGTCTTTTCCAATTACATTATTTGATGATGCAGCTACTATTATCGATACTATCATTATTCTTTTTTCACATTATAAATAACATTTCTTTCACTTAAATAATTTCTTATGAATTCAAAATGTTCACCCAAATATTCAGGTGGAGATATTCCAGTTTTTTTATATTTTTTATCAAGTACTAAGTTTGCAACTGCCGTGCATGTAAATCCAGTTGTTCTTGCCATAGATATAGTATTGTCTTGATACCTATCTAATAAGTTATATTGGTACTTAACCTGATTACCATTTTCTTCTCCTTTAATTATAATTCTCATTATAGTAAAGTCTTTATCTCCTTCTTTCATTTCCCATTTAGGGAAAAGTAGTTTTGATGTTACATCAATTGGTTTGATTTTCACTCCCTTCACTTCAATTTCTTCGTAAGAGAAAAAACCGCTAGCTCTTAATACTTTTAAATACTCAACACATCCAGGGTATCGCAAAGTTTTTTCAATCATATTTGGTACATGGGGCATAGTTTTAATTAAACTTCTAAGACCATCAGAATTCCAACTTTCAAGTGTGCCAATTTCTTCAAATTCAATTAATTCTGTTTCAGAAAGAGCTTCTTTGATAATAAGTTTTTTATTTTGAATGAATCTAGCAGGCCTAATGTATTCCTCTATAACATCTATTGGCGAAAATACTGCTTGATATTCATAAGGCCATTCTCTTTTAACTGGTAGACCTCCAACAAGACACTCATAGTCAGATATTATCATTGATTGATTATGATGTCCAAAAATAACATTACCCATTCCAGGAGCTACACCACAATCCATGACTGCAATCACATTATTTTTTTTAGCTAAATCATCTAATCCAAATGGATCTTCAGGATAAAAAGAAATATCTACTATATTTTTTTTTGCTTCAATTACATCTTGCATCATTTTATATCCCATAAAACCAGGAACAGCCCCAACAACTAAATCAAAATCTTTAATAACATTTTTTAAGGATTCAGATTTAGAAATGTCCAAACATATTTTTTTAATATTATTAGATTTTAGATTGTCAAGATTTTTTTGAGAAATATCAACCGATGTCACGTCATGATTTTTTGACAAATCTTCTGCCATTACACCGCCTACTAATCCAGCTCCAAGAATTATTATTTTTTTCATTTTACTTTATTTATACAGCTACTTTTCCTTTTATATGAGGGTGAAAATCATAATCTACTAACTTAAAATCATCATAAGTAAAGTTAAATATATTTTTGATTTCTTTGTTGATTATCATTTTTGGAAGATTTTTGGGTGCTCTTGATAATTGGAGATTTGTTTGTTTAAAATGATTTGAGTAAATATGAGCATCTCCTAAAGTGTGAACAAAGTCACCTAATTCTAAATTACATACTTGAGCCATCATCATTGTAAGTAGAGCATAAGAAGCTATATTGAAGGGTACTCCTAAAAATATATCAGCACTCCTTTGATAAAGCTGACAAGATAATTTATTATTTGCAACATAGAATTGAAAAAAAGTATGACAGGGTGGTAAAGCCATGTTTTCAATTTCACCAACATTCCATGCACTCACAATTATTCTTCTGCTATTTGGATTTTGTTTTAACTGTTGAACTACTTTTTTGATTTGATCAATATGCTTCCCGTCAGGGGACGGCCAACTTCTCCATTGATAGCCGTATACATGTCCAAGATTACCGTTTTTATCCGCCCATTCGTCCCAAATTTTAACCCCATTATCATTCAAATATTTAATATTTGTATCTCCATTTAAAAACCATAGTAGTTCATGAACAATTGATTTTAAGTGAAGCTTTTTTGTAGTAACACATGGAAATCCTTTAGCAAGATCAAACCTCATTTGGTATCCAAAAACACTTTTCGTGCCAGTGCCTGTTCTATCAGTTTTTGAAGTTCCACTAGTCATTACATGCGACATTAAATCAAGATATTGTTTCATATTTTTATAAAATTGCTCCTACAATTACAGCTGTTAATAATGATGCTAGTGTTCCAGCAATTAAAGCTAAAACACCAAGCTTGGATAAATCTCCAGTTCTACTTGGAGCTAAAGATCCAATACCGCCAATCTGAATACCAATTGACAAGAAGTTAGCAAATCCACACAAGATGTAAGTTGAGATAATTATTGATTTCTCTTGAAAAAACTGTCCGCTTTCTTTTAGCTCAGACAGAGATATATATGCAACAAATTCATTTAAAATTGTTTTTTCTCCCAATAATTGACCTACTAAAATCATATCTTCTTTACATACTCCCATTAGCCAAGTAAGAGGGGCAAGTAAGTATCCTAATAAGAACTGCAGGGTTAGCCCATCGTATTTTCCATCTGTGAATGATGCAATAGTAGAGTTTAAAATAGTAAAATCTCCAATAAAATTATTTAAAAAATAATTTACCATACTAATAAATGCAATAAAGACTAATATCATAGCGCCTACATTTATAGCAAGCCTAATCCCCTGAGCTGTTCCAATGCTAATTGCTTCAAAAGAATTACAGCCAAGTTTTTCATTTGAAATTTTCATGTCTTCATTTATCTCTTCTGTTTCAGGAAGTAAAATTTTTGACAGGACAACCGCAGCTGGTGCTGACATTACTGATGCTGTTAAAAGATGTTTAGCAAAGAAAAGTTGTTGTTCTGGATCACTTCCGCCAAGGAAACCAATATATGCTGCAAGAACTCCACCAGCAATTGTAGCCATTCCACCAGACATTAAGCAGAGTAATTCAGACATAGTCATCTTCTCAATGTACGGCTTAACAAGAAGTGGAGATTCTGTTTGGCCAAGAAAAATATTTCCAGCAGCAGAGAGACTTTCTGCGCCAGAAAGGTTTAAAGTTTTTTTCATAGCATAAGCAAAAACATATACTATTTTTTGGAGTATTCCTAAATAAAATAAGAGACTTGTTAATGCTGAGAAAAATAATATTGTTGGTAAAATTTGAAATGCAAAAATTGCTCCAAACTCATTACTATTAACTAATGTCTCTCCAAATAAAAATAAAGCTCCTTCTTTAGAGAATTGTAAAACAGTTACAAAAATTGAACTAATCCATTCAAATATATTTTGAATAAATGGAACTTTTAGAATTAAAATTGCAAGTAATAATTGAATTAATAATCCTTTGACTACTAGCTTCCAGTTTATATTTTTTTTATTTCTACTAAACATAAATGCAATTAAAATCAATGAGATTAGACCAACTAGTCCACGAAATAGTTTGTATGTTAAAGTTGATTTGCTTTTTGTAATAATTGGATTTTTTGAAAAAATAAAATTTACATTATTTTCAGATAATATTAATTTATCTTCATTGTAATCAATTATGTATTCCCTTATTGTGTCAGATGGAAGGGAATAATTAAAAATCAATGAATTTTCAGCCAAATCCCATGAGTAGGTTCCTTTTGCAAATAGATTTTTTTTAGAAATAATATACTCAAATGTGTTATTATCATTGATCAATAAATAATCTTTATTATTGAATTCTTTATTACTAGATTTGTCAGATTTTATTTCAGAGAAGAACCACTTTGAAGAGTAATTCGTCCAATCTGTTACGTCTTCCTCAGCAAAAAGGGAAGTTATAAGAAAAAGATTTAAAAAAATAATTAGATATTTTTTCATGAAGTTCTTCTTTTAATTTCATCTCTAAGTACTGAAGCTTTTTCATAATCCTCAATCTTTATTGATTCTTTTAAAGCTTCTTGTAGTTCTTTTAGACTATGCATACTTATCTTTTTTTCTTTTGCAATTTTCTTTTTTGAGCTTTGCTTATCTGATGATCCAACATTCAATATTGATGCTCTTGATAAAATATCTTCGTATGTAAAAATTGGACTTGAAAATCTAATTGCAATTGCAATTGCGTCAGATGTTCTTGCATCAATTTCAATATCCTCTTTTGATAGGGTGTTTTTGCAATAAAATGTAGAATGAAAAACCCCTTCAATTAATTTGTGTATCACAACTTTACTGATAGAAATACTGAAGCTATCCCCAAATGATTTAAATAAATCGTGGGTTAATGGTCTCTCTGGTTTTTCTTGACTATCAAGAGCTACAGCAATTGCTCTTGCCTCGCACCAACCAATAACTATTGGAAGTTGTCTCTTTCCGACTGTTTCATTAAGTAAAAGTACATATGCATTGTTTTGAGCATCACTTTGTCTAATTGCAGAAATATTTAATTGAATTAAATTCAAAATTAATTGTTATTAATTTTTTTTAACTCATCTATTAGTTTTGGAACCACATTAAAAGCATCACCAACAATACCATAATCTGCTGCTTTGAAAAATGGTGCTTCAGGGTCGGTATTGATAGCTACCATTATTTTTGATGAATTAACTCCAGCAAGATGTTGAATTGCACCAGAAATTCCTATTGCAATGTATAGATTTGGAGCAATCGCCTTGCCTGTTTGCCCTACATGTTCTGAGTGGGGTCTCCAGCCAATATCAGAGACTGGTTTAGAGCATGCTGTAGCTGCTCCAAGACAATCTGCAAGCTCTTCAATCATGTTCCAGTTTTCAGGACCTTTTAGTCCTCTACCAGCAGACACAACAACTTCAGCTTCAGACAATGATATTTTGCCTTTGTTTACATCTTTACCAGTAATTGAAATATTAGAATCTAATTCATTTGCTTTCACTTCTATATTAAAAGATACAACATTCTCAGTAACATTAAATGCATTAGGGGAAATTGTTATAACTCCGCAATTAGATTTTAAGCGGATTGATTCAATTGCTTTAGATGAAAAAGACTGTCTTTTAACAGAAATGTTTTCAAGATCATTAATCTCAGAAATAACATTTGTAATTAATCCTGCATTTAATTTTACAGAAACTCTAGGGGCGATACTTTTAGCATTAAATGTATTTGAAAAGATTATGAGATTACTATTTTCTGATTCATTTTTTATAATAGTGGCAACCCCTTTTTCGTTATTCTTTTTGATTTTTGGGTAAGACACTATAGTGTTAGCTCCAAAATTTGATAGTTTTTTCAACTCATTTTCATCAATTTCACCAATAGAAATTGCTTTAACTTCTTTATTAGATATATCAGCAATTTTTTTTGCATAACATACAGCTTCAAATGTGCTTTTTCTAAATTTTCCCTCCCAGTTTTCTGTATATACAGTAATTGACATATTTATTAAATTTAATTAAATAACTTTTGTTACGTTTTGAAGTTCATTAACTAGCTCGCTAATATTATTCTCATCTATCATTTTGCATTCTCCTTTTACACTAGGTTTTTCAAATTCAATAGATTCAGTTAAATGATTAGTTGTAGTTGCTTCAATAACTTCAAGTGGCTTTGTTCTTGCGGTCATAATTCCCCTCATATTAGGAATTTTTAATTCACTTTCCTCAACTAGTCCTTTTTGACCACCAATAATTAATGGTATTTTTGTTTGAATTTTTTCAATTCCCCCATCAATTTCTCTTGATAAATTAATTTCTTCTCCTTCAATATTTAATCCGTTACAGGCATTAACAAATGGAATGTCTAATATTTCTGAAATAATACCAGGCACAGCTCCGCTGTTATAATCACTAGATTCTTTACCGGCAATAATAATATCATATTTATTTTGTTTAACATAACTAGCAATTTCATTTGCTGTTGAGAAACTATCCATTGGTTGCATATTAATTCTTACTGCTTTATCTGCTCCAATTGCAAGAGCTTTTCTCATAACTGGCTCTACAGAGGCATCACCTACAGTAATTACACTAACATTAGCTTGAAGTTTTTCTTTAAGCATAATTGCTTTTGTAAGGCCAAATTCATCATAAGGATTGATGACAAATTGAATACCATTTTTATCAAATTTTGTATTATTTTCTGTGAAATTTATTTTTGAAGTTGTGTCCGGAACACTACTTATACAGACTAAAATATTCATGTGTTAATTTTCTTTTTTCTTACTAAACAAAATTATATAAAACCAAGTAAATAAAACTGGTTTTAGAAATAAAATATCAATAAATATCCCTTAAAGTCTAATTGTATTATTTTGTTGATAAAGATGTCTTTTTCAACAAAAACACTATTTTTGCAGTCGAAAAATTTAAAACAACAAAAAAACAAAAACACAATGGATTTAATCGTATCGTATTTACCACTATTTGGAGTATTAGCTTTGGCATTTGTATTTTGGAAAAATGCATGGGTTTCTAAACAAGATGAAGGAGATGAGAAAATGTCTAAAATTGCTAAGAATATTGCTGATGGGGCAATGTCATTTTTAAAAGCAGAATATAAAGTACTTTCTATATTTGTAGTTGCAGTTGCTATTTTATTATTCTTTAAAGGATCTAACGAAGAGGCATCTCATGGATTAGTCGCTGTATCATTTATTGTTGGAGCTATATGTTCAGCATTGGCTGGGTTTATTGGAATGAAGGTCGCTACCAAAGCAAATGTAAGAACTACTCAAGCGGCTAGAACTTCACTTGGAAAAGCCTTAGAAGTTGCTTTTTCTGGTGGTGCGGTAATGGGTCTTGGAGTTGTTGGTTTAGGTGTCCTTGGATTAAGTTCTTTGTTATTTATTTATCAGGGGATTTGGGATGATAATTTAGATATGGTATTGAATGTACTTTCTGGATTTTCTCTTGGAGCTTCCTCAATTGCTCTTTTTGCAAGAGTAGGAGGAGGTATTTACACAAAAGCTGCAGATGTTGGTGCTGATTTAGTTGGTAAGGTTGAAGCAGGTATTCCTGAAGATCATCCACTTAATCCTGCAACTATCGCTGATAATGTAGGTGATAATGTAGGTGATGTAGCTGGAATGGGGGCCGACTTGTTTGAATCTTATGTTGGATCTATTATTGGAACAATGGTGCTTGGGGCAGTATATGCAACACTGCCTGAATTTAGTGGTAATTTTGGAGGTTTAGGAGCTGTATATCTTCCATTGGTATTAGCTGCAGTTGGAATTGTTATGTCAATTATTGGAACATTTTTAGTGAAAGTAAAAGACGGAGGATCTCCGCATGCTGCTTTAAATTTAGGTGAGTTTGGTTCTGCAGGATTAATGTTATTTGCATCATACTTTATAATTACATCAATGCTACCTGAATCTTGGGTAAGTGATGGAATGCAATACACGTCAATGGGAGTTTTTTGGGCAACTATTGCTGGTTTAGTTGCTGGTCTTTTAGTTGGAAAAGTAACAGAATACTACACAGGAACAGGAACAAAACCTGTTAATTCAATTGTTGAGCAATCTGAAACAGGATCTGCAACAACAATTATTGCTGGTTTAGGAGTTGGAATGATGTCTACTGCATTGCCAATTATTTTAATTGCAACAGCAATTATAGTTTCAAATCATTTTGCAGGATTATATGGTATTGCAATTGCTGCTGTTGGAATGCTAGCAAATACAGGAATCCAATTAGCAGTTGATGCTTATGGACCAATTTCTGATAACGCTGGTGGAATTGCTGAAATGGCTGAATTACCATCTGAAGTTAGAGAAAGAACAGATAAATTAGATGCCGTTGGAAATACTACTGCTGCAATTGGTAAAGGATTTGCAATTGCTTCTGCTGCTTTAACTGCTTTAGCATTATTTGCTGCATACATGAAAACTGCTGGTGTTGAATCCATTGATGTTTCTCAGCCAGTTATAATGGCAGGTTTATTAGTAGGTGGTATGCTGCCGTTTGTTTTTTCAGCACTTTCAATGAATGCTGTAGGAAGAGCTGCAATGGCAATGATTGAAGAGGTAAGAAGACAATTTAGAGATATTCCGGCTTTAAAAGCTGCACTTGAAGTAATGAGAAAATATGATTCAGATATGTCTAAGGCTTCACCTGCTGATAGAAAAATATTTGATGCAGCAAATGGAGTTGCAGAATATGATAAGTGTGTTGACATATCAACAAAAGCTTCCATCAAAGAAATGGTAGCGCCAGGTCTTTTAGCAATATTAGTTCCTGTACTA
This sequence comes from Flavobacteriales bacterium, assembly GCA_028122735.1. Lineage (GTDB taxonomy): Bacteria > Bacteroidota > Bacteroidia > Flavobacteriales > BACL11. The sequence continues at coordinate 28,984 of JAOHSR010000004.1, read as the reverse complement.
GTTGGGTATATAGGTGGTGCAGAAATGTTAGGAGGATTGTTAGCTGGGGTAACAACTTGTGGAGTTTTAATGGCTATATTCCAATCAAATGCTGGTGGTGCTTGGGATAATGCTAAAAAAATGATTGAAGAACAAGGAAGAAAAGGAAGTGAAGCTCATAAAGCTGCTGTAGTTGGTGATACTGTTGGTGATCCATTCAAAGACACATCAGGACCTTCATTAAATATTTTGTTAAAGTTGATGTCTGTAGTTGCCTTAGTTATAGCTCCTTCATTAACAAATACAGTTTCTGAAGCGAGTCAAGCAAATGAAAGTATTGAAATAAATACTCAAGAAGCAAATTCAATTTATGAAACGGTAGAAAGTGAGGATGTAGTTATTTATACAAGTGCAACTGATTTTTCAATCGATAAAAGCAATAACGTAACATTACTTAGAAACTTAATCTTAAGTAATGATATGTTTTGTCAATCAGGTGGTGCAAAATGCGACCAATTCATTTCTAATTGCAATGAGCCCCTAACATTCAATGAAGAAGCATTCTCAATTGCAGTTTCTAGAATTGATGCTTATTCTTATCAAATTGAAGGAACCATAAATGTATCTGGAAATGATATGGTAGCAACAGCTTATTACGAAAATGTTGATGAAAGTGGTGTAGCAGGACAACTTGTTGTAAATGATATGATAATTAAATTTAAGGGAAAAAAATAGTTAAGATCTATTTTTAAGTTTTTCTTCAATTTTTAAGATTATATCTTCTAATTCGTTTTGGTTTTCAGAAAAGTTAATTTCGTCAACTTCTATTATAAGTAGGTCGCCTTTTTTATATTCATCAATCCAGGCTTCGTATCTCTCATTTAATCTTGTCAAGTAATCTAGGCGAATACTATTTTCATAATCCCTTCCTCTTTTTTGAATTTGTTCAACAAGCTTTGGTACGGATGCTCTAAGATAAATTAAGAGATCTGGTCCCTCAATAAAGCTATCCATAAGATTAAAAATTTCTTTGTAGTTATCAAAGTCTCTTGTGCTCATCAAGCCCATTGCATGCAGATTTGGCGCGAAAATATATGCATCCTCATAAATTGTTCTGTCCTGAATGTATTTTTCGCCACTGTTTTTAATATCAACAATTTGTCTAAATCTGCTATTTAAAAAATATACTTGTAAATTAAAAGCCCAGCGCTGCATTTCTTTGTAGAAGTCATTTAAGTAAGGATTGTTCTCAACATCTTCATAATGAGCTTTCCATTTAAAATGTTTTGATAATAAAGTTGTTAAAGTAGTTTTTCCAGAACCTATATTTCCTGCTATTGCAATGTGCATTTTATTAATTTTTTACTAAAATAAAAAAGAATTCTTATTGATTAATATAAAATATTATAGAGATAATTTATTGTTGAAAACTTATAGGTTTAGTTTTTTTATTTCTTCTATAAAAGTTCTTTTTTCATTTAATCTAGGGATTTTGTTTTGCCCACCTAATTTGTTTTTCAAACTAAGCCAGTTTAAAAAAACACCTTTTTTGATAATATTTAATTTAGGTTTTTTTAGTATTAAACTATTAAATCGCTTTGCTTCATAATCCGAATTTATTTGCTTAAGGTGATCATCAATTATTTGCATGAATTCATTAGTGTTTTGAGGCGCTTTTTTAAACTCTATAGCCCATTCATGTGAGCCAGCAGAGTTATTAATAAAAATTGGTGCTACAGTATAATCAACGATTTCAGAATTTGTTTTTTTACATGCAAGTTCAATAGCATTATCTGAATTATTTACAATTAATTCTTCTCCAAATGTATTTAAACAGCTCATGACTCTACCTTTAATAATTATTCTAAAAGGGTTTATTGAAGTGAATTCTACTATATCCCCAATTTGATACCTCCATAATCCTGAATTTGTTGAGATTATTAATATATAGTTAGTATTTAATTTAACATCTTTTAATCCTATTGCTTCATATGATTGCTTATCATAACCCTCTTTTTTAATGAATTCATAGAAAACTCCATAATCAAGCATTAACAACATTTCTTTAGATTTTTTTTGATCTTGAATAGCAAAAAAACCTTCTGAAGCATTATATGCTTCAAGATAATTAATTTTATTATTTCCAATTATATTAGAAAATTGATTTTTATATGGTTTAAAATTTACCCCTCCGTGCATGTATAGTTCTAAATTTGGCCATATATCAGTTATATTTTTTACTCCTGTTTTTTTTATAATCTTTGAAAGTAAAATAAGCATCCAAGAAGGCACTCCAGTTAGATTAGTTATATTTTGGTTAATTGACTGTTCTGTAATTTTTTCAAGTTTTTTATTCCAATTGTCTGAAAGTGCAGTTTCAATATCGGGAATTCTATGAGAGTTAACCCAAAAAGGAAAATTATCTAAAAGTATTGCCGATAAATCTCCCTCAATAATTTTGTTATTAGTTTTTTTTGATCCCCCCAACATAATTCCTTTTCCATTAAAAACTCTACTCTCTGGATTATTATTTAGATAGATAGCTAGCATGTCTTTTCCCCCTTTAAAATGACATTCGTGTAAGGTGTCATTGCTTAGCGGAATATATTTACTTTTTGCATTTGTTGTTCCTGATGATATCGTAAAAAATTTTGTTTTACCAGGCCATAAGATATTTTTCTTTCCTAGCCTCATTTGATCTATATATGGGAATATCTCTTCATATTTTCTTATAGGAACATTCTTTTTATAATCATCATATGTTTTTATCTTGCTGAATGAATGGTCATTTCCAAACTTTGTATTTAAGCCTTTTTTTATTAGGCCAGTAAATATTTTTTCTTGAGTAATTAAAGGACTAGAATTAACATTATTTATTTGTTTAATTCTTTGTTTTAGTAGTGCTGAAAGAATACTATTTTTAAAAGGAAGATTTATCAAAAAACAATATATTTAAAAATTATTACAAAAATATGCATTCAAGTATAATTAAAAAGATGACAACCTCCTTAAATGAAGTTGTGAATTATCATTTAAAAATTAATGATGTAGATTATTTTATGAATGATTTAATCGATAAAAAAATTAAAATTAGTTGGAATGGAAAAGTTATATGTAGTTGTGGTAGAGAAATGAAAAAATTTTATAGATCTGGTTTTTGCTATACTTGTTATTGGGAATCTCCTATGGCTTCTCAAAGTATTTTTAAGCCTGAGTTATGCACTGCTCATCTTGATATTGAAGAAAGAGATATTGAGTGGGAGAGAAAATTTCAAATAGCACCTCACTATGTTTATCTTGCAAATTCTAGTGGTATAAAAGTAGGTATTACACGCTCTACTCAAGGAGTTACAAGGTGGATGGACCAAGGAGCAAGCCAAGCTATTATTTTAGCAGAAGTCCCAAATAGAAGGTTCTCAGGTGATATTGAAGTATGTATAAAAAAGCATGTTTCTGATAAAACAAATTGGAGAAAAATGCTATCTGGAGAGCCCCATTCAATTGATTTATTAGAAATTAAAAAGACTCTGTCAGAGCACGTACCGGAAAATTTAAAACAATATATATGTGATGATAACTCGATAATTGATATTAAATATCCTGTCTTAGAATATCCTACAAAAATTAAAAGTCTTAAGTTAGAAAAACTACAAACTATTGAAGGAGTACTAAAAGGTATAAAAGGTCAATACTTAATTTTTGAAGATGGTCAAGTTTTTAATGTTCGATCTCATGAAGGTTTTGTAGCAGACTTTTCAGTTTCATCATATAATTCTCAATCAAGCTTATTCTAGTTCAATTAGGTAAGGAATTCTAGTTTGAATTCTGTCAGTTGTAATCAAATTTTTAACTTTTTTTAATTTTTTTGTATCTATTAAATCAAATTCTTTTTCAAAAAATGTTACTAGTTTTGATTCAGTTAAGTCGTTCATTATTTTTGTAAAGGGATCTTCTGTTTTTGGTAATGAGATAACTCTGTAATCATCAATTTTTGCAAGATTTGCAGCAATCACGATAGCTGTTTCTAGACCACCATATAAATCTACTAATCCAATACTTTTGGCGTCATAGCCAGACCATACTCTTCCTTGTCCAATTGCATCTACGTCCTCAATTGTCATATCTCTTCCATCACTAACTCTTGAAATAAATATAGAGTATATATTTTTAACACTTTCTTGAACTTTATTTTTTTCGAATGTTGAAAGTTTTCTACTGATACCCATGTCTGAATAGGTATTTGTTTTTACAGTGTCAACTGTTATTCCAAAATTAGACTTATAAAAATTTTGCATGTTTGGAATCATACCAAAAACCCCAATTGAGCCGGTTAATGTAGTTGGATTGGCTATTATTGTATCTGCAGCACAAGCTATGTAATAACCACCAGATGCAGCATAATCTCCCATTGAGACAACTAAAGGTTTTTCTTTTTGAGCTAACTTTGTTTCTCGCCATATTACATCAGAAGCTAGGGCGCTTCCACCTGGAGAATTTACTCTTAAGATAATTGCCTTCACATTCTTATCTTTTCTTGCTTTTTTGATTGCTGCTGAAGTTGTTTTTGAGCCTATACTTGCTACATCTCCTTTTCCAGAATTTATTTCTCCAGTAGCATATACAATTGCTATTTTATTTCTACTAATATCTTTGTTCTTTGATTTAACCGAAGAATATCCTCTTAGAGATACAGTCTTAAGCTTCTCATTGGTGCTAATTGCTATCAATGAATCTTCAACCTGATCTTCATAGATTAAATGATCAACATAGCCTTTTTCAAGACAAATTTCTGCAGAGTTTAATGTAAGTTGATTTGCATGCTTTTTTACCATTTCAAATGGAATTTGTCTTTGACTTGAAATGCTATCCATGATATTATCATTTATACTATTTAGCATTAATTTAAGTTGCTCTCGATTTTCATTACTCATTTTATCTAGTATAAATGGTTCAATAGCACTTTTAAATTTCCCTAATCTAAAAATTTGAAGATCAATATTAAGTTTTTCTAACAGCCCTTTAAAGAACATTACAGTCGCAGATAAGCCCTTATGATCAATACCTCCGACAGGGTTCATGTAAATTTTATCTGCTACAGAAGAAAGAAAATAGTTTTTAATAGAATATACTTCACTATAAGCAACGATAGGCTTTCCTGTTGTTTTGAATTCAAGAAGTTTATTTCTAATTTCTTCAGTCTGAGATAATCCCGCATTAACAACAGGACTATTAATATAAATCGCAATTATATTATCATCAAATTTTGCTTTTTCAATATTATCAAGAATTGCTTTTAATTCTAATTGTTTCTTTGGTTCAGGGTTAAAAAGATCTAAATCAGAAAAGGGGTTTGAAGATGCTCTTTCAACAACTTGAGTAGAAAGATCAATTTTTAGTATTGTGTTTTTATCAATCTTCTTTTCTTTCTTCTGATATTCAGAAGAAACAGATAGTACCCCAATAAATATAACTACAATTACAACAAATGATAATAGTATTCCTATTATAGTAGAGAAAATATTTTTTAAAAATTTTAACATTTTTATTTCTTTTTTTAATTTTCAACAAATATAATTTTAATAATTTATAACTTACAATCTTAAAATAAGTACTTGTTAGATTGTCTTATTTATCCAGTTTTGAGCCATAATAAAATGAATAGAGTTTATATACAAATAGGAAGTAATCTTGGTGATAGAAAAGGTTACCTTAAACAGTCTCGGCTTATGTTAGTTGATGAAATTGGTTTAATCATCAAGAAATCTAGTGTATATGAAAGCTCCCCATGGGGAGTGGAAAATCAGGGTTCTTTTTTAAACCAAGTTTTGTTATTAGAAACTGATGTAAAACCTTTTGACTTATTGGATACAATACTTATTATTGAAAAAAAAATGGGAAGGGTAAGGATTGAAAAGTGGGGAGAAAGAATTATTGATATTGATATTCTATTTTATAATGATGAGATTATAGAATCTAATAACTTATGTATTCCGCATCCATATATTTCTAAAAGACGCTTTGTTTTAAGTCCTCTTGATGAAATTGCTAAAAACTATATTCATCCAATTTTGCAAAAAACAATTAATAAATTATTATTAGAGTGTTTAGATGAAGAAAAAGTTTCAGTTTATGAATTATAACTTTATAGCTATAGAGGGAAATATAGGTTCTGGAAAAACTTCTTTGGCATCACAAATTGCATTGGATTTTAAATCAGAACTAATATTAGAATCTTTTTCCGATAACCCCTTTTTGCCAAAATTTTATAAAGACCCAGAAAAATATAGTTTTTCTCTTGAGCTTTTTTTTATGTCAGAAAGATATCATCAGCTTAAAGATAAAATTAGTAGTGATTTGTTTTTTAATAATAAAATATCGGATTATTTTTTTATGAAATCTAGAATTTTTGCAAAAACAAATTTACAAAGAGATGAATTGCTATTATTTGAGAAGTTATTTGATATTATGCTGGCATCACTTCCTGCTCCAGATCTATTGGTATACTTGCATTCTGATATTAAAAGATTACAAGCTAATATTAGAAAAAGAGGTAGGGAGTATGAACAAAACATAAAAGATTCATATCTAGAATCTATACAAGATTCCTATTTTGATTATCTGAAAAAACAGAATAAGTCTGCTGTTTTAATAATAGATATTACAGATGCAGATTTTATTAATGACTTAAATACTTATACGGAAATAAAAAGATTAATTTCTAAGAAATATACAGTTGGTTCAACAAATAAAATAATTTTATAATTCTATTTTGTTAGACTTATAAAGTTTTCACTATCTCTATAATTCACAAACTCCAAATCAATTTTTGCTTCATTTTTATAATTAGAATCTTTATTGATTGCGTTTTTTAATGATTTTATAAGCATAGATTCATTTGCTGATCTTGCATATGAAATTGCATTTAAATAATCACAAGCAGCTGTATTTTCATTACAAGTGCTATTTTGTCCGTTTAGCATTTTTGCAAGAGCAGCATTGTGCGTATTTTTGTTTTTAAAATATCTACTAGCCTTCTTATAATTAGCACTTCTTAAATCTAGTAATGCTTTGTTTTTTTGAGTAGCAGATTTATTGTAAAGATTCTTAGCTTGACCTAAATTTCCTTCCCATGCCGCAATTACAGCCTGGTTGTTTTGAACACTAGAAGCGTTATTGTCTAAACTTTTAGCTTTAATTAGAAAGTTCTTAGCTTCATCAATTTTATTATTAGAAAGCATTAGGCAAGCAGTATTGTTATAGCCTCTCCAATCATTATGTAATTGACTGGCTGTATTAAAAATAGCTACCTTATCATTTGTCTCTTCTAACAGTGAAGCAGAGTAAAGCAATTCTTTAACATCTAATTCTTGTGGGTTATTCTGAGCAAGTTCAAGTATTTCTTGATCTGTTCTTTTAGGCTCAAATGATCTAACAGTTATTTTTGCTTTTCTTAGTTGAGGTAGAACATCCTTTTCAATAGCATCATAAATTTCAGCCATATCTCTTATAGCTTGTTCTCTTTTTTCAAGATCTTCCACAGAGTTAACAATTTTTGTTATTCTTCTTCTGTCTTTGATTTCAGAGCTTCTCATTAATTTATTAAATCCTTCCCAATCTTCACCCTCAGATATTTCGGTATATAAATCATTATTGTCAAAACCATCAAGCTTAACCTTTTTCAGTATTCTTTTAGCATATCTTAAAGTGCTAGCAGCTCTTTTGTCAGAAACGTTGTCATTAAGATCAACAGACCCTTCAGGAGAAGCATAAGATTTTACTTCAATCGAATGAGTTTTATTTCCCATACCTGCAAATTCTTCTAATCTCTTAATATCATCATCACTCTTTTCTGTTGTTCTTATATTACTTTGATTTACTAAAAAATAAATAATTGCCGATTCTTCAAGAATTGTTTCTTTTTCATAATTACTTTTTGCAAATGCTAAATCTTCGGTATTTTGAACTCTTGTTGAAGTAGCCATTACACCTTTAGCTACAGATCTTGGAGCAAACACTAATTCTTTGTCTTTTGATTTGCCCACAGCTCTTAGTACTAGTGTAGATTCCATCATATCATTTGTGTATGGCATCTCATCTTGATAAGAAAACCTTCCGCCTGTTGTATAAAATATTGTTGCCTCACCACCTGATGCTTCTTCCCCTTGAATTGTTATAGATTTAAATTTGTTTTCACCCTTAGAGCTTATTAAAACAGGAGTGAATTCAACAGTTGAGGATTTTGCAAAATATTTTTCTGGAAAACTTGCATCAATAGTTACGCCAACTTTGCCGGCATGCGCTTGAAGTGTTGGAGGAGTAACAGTAATAGCAACTGTTTCATATTTGCTAGACATATTTGAAAGTCCACAAGAAGTTAGAAAACATACAACTACTAAAAGACTAAGGAATTTGGTGATTTTCATTTTATATTTTTGTTTTAAATATAACAACAAAAATAACAAAATATTGTGGTGAAATTATTCTTAAACACCTCTTTTTTAGACTAATTTTTATGAACTTAAATCCTAAATTATAAGAGTAATTATTTTAGAGATTGACTAGCCTTAAAAATAACAATACCAGCACAAACAGAAATATTTAAGGAATGTTTAGTCCCAAATTGAGTTATTTCTAGAAACTCATCACAACTATTAATAACTTCTTGGCTAATACCATCTACTTCATGACCAAATATGAGAGCGGTAGGTTGTTTAGGTTCAAACTTTAAAAGTTTGGTTGAATTTTCTACTTGTTCTACACCAACAATTCTATATCCCGAATTTTTCAAATTATTTAATATGTTATTAGTGTCTGGTTCGTATGCCCAATCTACTGAATTTGTCGAGCCCAGAGCTGATTTTCTAATTTCATTATTTGGAGGACAAGGTGTAATGCCACAAAGAAAAATTTTTTCAATTAAAAACGCATCACTTGTTCTAAATATTGCGCCTACGTTATGCGCACTTCTTACATTATCAAGAACAATTACTATTGGAGTTTTTTTAGCATTTTTATACTCTTCAACAGTGATTCTATTTAATTCATTATTATTTAACTTTCTCATCTATTATATTTGTTGCTAAATTAAATAATAAATTTTTGGGTGTAAGTAAAAAGAAAGAAGTCAAGATCACTCCTTTAATGCGTCAGTATAATGAGATAAAATCTAGATATACTGATGCAATATTGTTGTTTCGTGTTGGTGATTTTTATGAAACATTCGGGAAAGACGCTATTGTTGCTTCTAAAGTATTAGAAATAATATTAACAAATAGAGCAAATGGTTCTTCAAGGATTGAACTTGCTGGATTTCCTCACCATGCAATAGATAATTACTTGCCAAAATTAGTTAAAGCTGGATACAGAGTTGCAATTTGTGATCAACTAGAAGACCCTAAGCAAACAAAAAAAATAGTTAAAAGAGGTGTTACTGAACTAGTTACTCCTGGGGTTTCTTATAATCATCTTACACTTGAAAGTACAAAGAATAATTTCTTAGCGTCAATTTATTATGGTAAAAAATTATTAGGAGTGTCTTTTTTAGATATTTCAACTGGGGAATTTCTTGTTTCACAGGGAAACGCTGATTATGTAAATAAATTAGTGCAATCATTTTCTCCTTCTGAAATATTATTTCAAAAAAGTAAAAAAGAAAAATTTAAAAGTGAATTTTTATTTGAAAAATTCTCTTATGCTTTAGATGATTGGCCGTATAATATTGAGTTCGCCAATGAGTTGTTAATAGAGCAGTTTAATACCAAATCTTTAAAAGGATTTGGAATAGAAGCCATGCGTGAAGGTGTTATAAGTGCAGGTATAATTCTTCATTATCTAAAAGAAACAAAGCACGATCACACATCCCATATTTCATCTATTTCAAGAATTAATGAAGAAAAATTTATGTGGATGGATAAATTCACAACAAGGAACTTAGAGTTGTTCTATTCTCCACACAGAGGTGCTAAAACTTTAATTGATATTCTTAACCATACAGAAACTGCTATGGGTTCGAGAATGTTAAATAGGTGGTTAGCATTACCTTTAAAAAATTTAGAAGAAATAAATTCAAGAACTGATGTTGTTGATTTTTTTCTTAAAAATCAAAATTTCTTTGAACTTGTAAAATCTAATATTAATCAAATTGGTGATCTTGAAAGATTAGTTTCTAAAACCTCAACTTTAAGAATTAACCCAAGGGAAATTGAAAAACTAAAACATTCATTAATTTCATTATCTCCAATTAAGAAGGCCTGTTTAGATTCAGATATGTCTATTCTTGTTAGCTTGGGTAATAATATTGATCTATGTAATGATTTGGTAGAAAAGATTGAAAATGAACTTATTGAAAATCCTCCAGTTTTTTTACATAAAGGGGATGTTATAAACAAAGGAGTTAATACAGAACTAGATGATTTAAAAGAGATTAAGAATTCAGGTAAAATACTTTTAGAGAAAATGTTGCAAAATGAAATTAATAAAACTTCAATATCATCTTTAAAAATCTCATTTAATAATGTTTTTGGTTATTACTTAGAAGTTAGAAATATTCACAAAGATAAAGTCCCAGAAAATTGGATTAGAAAACAAACCCTAGTTAATGCAGAAAGATATATTACCCCTGAGTTAAAAGATTATGAATCTAAAATCTTATCAGCTCAGAATAATATTTCAATTATAGAGAATGAGATTTATGGTAAATTAGTTGCTACCATTGCTGAAAAAACACTCCTTCTTCAAAAAAATGCTCAAATTATTTCAAGATTAGATTGTTTACTGTCATTTTCTAAAATTGCTAACAAATTTAATTACTGCAAGCCTATATTAAACAATAATTGTGATCTTAAAATTATTAAAGGAAGACACCCTGTAATAGAGCAGCAGCTTGATAGTTTAAAGAATTATATTCCTAATGATATAGACTTAAATAAAATTGATCAGCAAATTATGATGATAACTGGACCCAATATGTCGGGAAAATCTGCTCTTTTAAGACAAACAGCACTCATTGTCTTAATGGCTCAAATTGGAAGTTATGTTCCTGCAGAAGCAGTTGAAATAGGTTTAGTTGATAAAATTTTTACAAGAGTCGGCGCTTCTGATAATATTTCTATGGGGGAGTCTACGTTTATGGTAGAGATGAATGAAACAGCTAGTATTCTTAACAATTTAAGTCAGAATAGTTTGATTCTTTTAGATGAAATCGGAAGAGGGACAAGTACATATGATGGCGTTTCTATTGCTTGGTCAATCGCAGAATATATTCATAATCATCCTACTCAAGCTAAAACATTATTTGCAACTCACTATCATGAATTAAATGATATGTCAGCACAATTTGAAAGAATAAAGAACTTTAATGTTTCTATAAATAGAAAGAATAATAAAATTTTATTTATGAGGAAACTTAAAGCTGGAGGAAGTCATCATAGTTTTGGAATTCATGTTGCAAGAATGGCTGGGATGCCAATAGAAGTTGTAAATAATGCGGAAGACTTATTAAAACAGTTAGAGTCTTCAAGAAAAAAAAGTGGAAAAACTATAATAGAAAATAATAAAATGCAACTTAGTTTCTTTGATATTCAAGATCCTACAATGCAAAAAATAAAGGACGTTTTAATAGGAATTGATATTGATTCTCTTACGCCTATTGAGGCGTTAATGAAGCTTAATGAAATAAAAAAAACAATAAGTGATAAGCTTTGAAATATTGAATAATTAACTAAATTTGCCGACCTGACGCGAGTGTAGCTCAGGGGTAGAGCATCACCTTGCCAAGGTGAGGGTCGTGGGTTCGAATCCCATCACTCGCTCAAAAAGTTCTTTTAAATGAAATGTTGCCCGGGTGGTGGAATTGGTAGACACGTTGGACTTAAAATCCAATGAGCAGTAATGCTCGTACGGGTTCAAGTCCCGTCCCGGGTACAAAAAAGGCTGAAGATAACTTCAGCCTTTTTTTTATGTTTCTTTAATTTTCTTAAATCTGTTGGCTAAATAATTTATCTATCTTACTAGCCATTAAAAAATCATTTTCATGAAGTCCGTCAATCTTGTGTGTAAATAATATCACTTTTACAGTTTTGAAATTAATATGGATGTATGGATGATGTCCCTCTTTTTCAGCCAAATCAGCAATCTGGTTTGTGAATTTAATTGCCTTAGGATATTCTGAGAAATTAAACTCACTAATTATTTTTTTAGACTCTGAAACTCTCCAGCTTTCATCTACAAGTTTTTTAAAAGATTTTATTTCAGAATTATTTAAAGGTGGTATACCACCTTGACATGGGATGCAGTTTTTTTTAGTAAACATGTTTTAAAATATTAAAGTTAAACAAATGATTATGCAGTATACAGCTTGCATAACTATAGTTCCCCAATTTGCACTTACTAATTCTCGTGAATTATATTTATTGTACAAAACTGAAAAAACATATCCTCCATATATTAATAGTAATCCAAGAGAGATAAGTATTAAAGTATTTTCAATTTTAGTTGCTAATATATATGTGAAGAAAATAGATAGTACTAATATAAAGAGGTAGATCCACCTGCTTTTTTCTTTTCCAAAAGTTACAACTAAATGATTTTTATGTGTTTTTTTATCACTTTCCATATCAGGAAATTCATTTATTAAGAGAATATTAGTTGTCAATAGCCCCATTGGTATTCCAATGTAAAGGCAGTTGATTAAATGTTCAGTTGAGTTAAGGTCACCATCAAATATTGCAAATGCAGTACCTAGAGTGATTAAGGGCCCAAAAGTTAAAAATATTGTTAACTCTCCCAATCCTTTTCTAGCAACTAATCTTAATGGTGGGGCTGTGTAAAAATAGCCTAGAAATAATCCTGCTAATGCGCAAATTATTACTGAACTTATATTTGCAGGATTTGTTGAAAACAAAATTATTCCACCTATTAAAAGTGCTACTGCTGTTAATATGAAACCAAGTTTTTTAGTTCCTTTTAATGTTATAAGTCCAAGTTCTATAGCTCTACTACCACCTGACACTTGTTGAAAATAATCACTATTTTCTTCATCTGTTCCATCTTTTACATCAAAATAATCATTTAAAACATTAGAACTTAAATGCGCAATCATGACACCAATAATACATAATATAAAGTTTGTTAGATTAAACAAATTATCTCCAATGCCAGCAAAATAAGCACCTACTGCCAAGATTGGTAGAATAGATGCAGAAGTAAATGGCATTCTAGTAATTGCTAATCCTTTGATAAGTTTAGTAGAAAAATTAATTGGTACTTCAACATCATCATTAATTACTTCAGTAACTCCACAATATCCTGTTTGTGCTTTATCTTTACCATTTGCAAATGTTGGGGTGATTCTAATTTTTGCATTAATTTTTTCTTTGTTTTTATTTATAAAATATGTTTTTCCAACATACTCTCCATGCTTAACGGCATCATCTAACCAACCTGCAACATTTTGTAAAACAATTTCACCAGGCGAGAAAAGCGATACTCTTTTTTTCCCAATTATTTCTTTTTTAGAATATCCAAATATCTGTACTGCGCCATCATTCATCGTTAATATTCTTCCTTCCATGTCACATGTTATTGTGCTTTTTTTCATGATTTTAATTTTTTATTATTTTTGAAATTAAATAAGTTTTTGATAAAACTTAAATGCTTTTTAGTATTTATAATTTCGAATTTGTAAAGATTTTTATCAGTTTGAATTACAAAGATTCTGTCACTTGATTGAATTGTTATTTTTTCATAAATACAAGATTCAGCAAATTCTTGCTGCTTAAATCTAAAAAAAAAGACTATTCCGTTTTTTCTCAAATCAAAATTTGTGCTTACAACATCATTATATTCATGCAGATTGATTTCAAAACTATTTGAATCAATACTTTTTAAAATATATTTTGATGATCCAAAGTTTTTTGACACTAATCTTTGATACCAACTAAAGGCTTTGCCACTAATTTCATCAACTAATTTGTGATTTGCTTCTGGATCATTATTTATGCTTAATAACATTAATATAACTTATATTATAAATATCTATGCAAATATAGTTATTTATCTAATAATAATTAATATTTTTGTATAACTTTATTTGTAAAAAGATATATATATGAGTGTTTTATTTGAAAAGATTGTCAAAAAAATTAAAAAGTTTGATGCTAAAAAATATTCTTACTCAAGAAATTATATTGATGGAGAAGTATCTCGTTTATCCCCATACATTTCTAGAGGATTTATTTCTACTTTTCAAGTTTTTGAAATTTTAAAAAAGAACTTTTCAACTATCAAAGAAATAGAAAAATTTGTTCAGGAGTTAGCGTGGAGAGATTATTTTCAAATAATATGGAATGAAAAAAATGTTGAAGTCAGTCTAAAAGAAAATATATCCTTAAATGAAAAAGGTATTCCTATTCCAATTTTAAATGCTAAAACATCAATTAAGGCTATAGATAATGAAATTCTTAATTTATACAAAAATGGTTACATGCATAATCATTTTAGAATGTATATTGCTTCTTTAATATGTAATTTTAGTAATTGTCATTTCTTAACTCCTTCAAAATGGATGTATTACTATTTACTTGATGGTGACGTTGGTTCAAATGCACTAAATTGGCAATGGGTTTCAGGAGCTAGTAGAAATAAAAAATATTATTTTAATCAAGAAAATTTAAATAAGTATTCAAGGGTTTTACAGGAAAATACATTTATAGATGTTGATTACAATTTGCTAGAAGAAATAAATCCCCCAGAATCATTTACAGAATTAACAGATTTTAACTTATCTTGTAATCTACCAAATTCTGAAGATTTTGATTTGGATAATAATAAACCTTTATGCATTTATAATTACTATAATACAGATCCAAATTGGCGAAAAAATATAGATTCTAATAGAATTTTATTGCTAGAGCCGTCAATATTCAGTAAATATCCAGTTTGCGATAAGGCAATTGATTTTCTTTTGAAATTATCAAACGAAATTCCAGAAATAAAAATTTTTTCAGGTGAATTCAGTGAACTCACTAAAAATTTCAAAAATTTTATATATTACAAACAACATCCATTAAATATTAATTACAGAGGTGTTGAAGATTCAAGAGATTGGTTAACTTCAGTTAAAGGCTACCATCCTTCCTTTTTTTCTTACTGGAATAAGGCCAAAAAAGAATTAAAATATTAGACTATGTATTTAAGCTTGAATGACATACAGCAAATGGATAAAATTTCAAGGCTAAATTTGATCAACTCTATAACTGGAGTAAAACCATCAAATTTAATAGGAACTAAAAGTAAAGACGGTTTTTCTAACCTCGCAATTTTTAGTTCAGTCGTTCACCTAGGCTCCAAACCCCCACTTTTAGGATTTATTACAAGACCTGCAATTAAATTGGGTCGTCATACTTTAAAAAACATAATAGAAACAAAGTGTTTTACAATTAATCATGTTTCCACTGAGATAGTAGAGAAAGCACATTACACATCTGCTAAATTTCCCAAAGAGATATCTGAATTTAAAATGTGTGGTTTGAATGAGATTTATCATAGTGATTTTTCAGCACCATTTGTTAAAGAAAGTAGTGTGAAAATAGGATTGCATTTAAAAGAAATTATACCGATAAATAGTAATAAATCCACATTAGTAATTGGGCAAATCGAGCTCCTGATATTAGATTCATCAACAATTAATGATAATTACATATTAGATTTAGAGAAATCAAAAGGAGTTGGGATAGGAGGTTTGAGTGAGTATTATAAGCTTAAAAAAATCACAGATTATCCATATGCAAGAGTAGATGAATTACCCAAATTTAATAATAAATAAAAATGAAAAAAGCTGTCCTAATTTTCCCTCATCAGTTATTTGAAAATACAGATTGGGTTGATAAAACTGCAAAAGTTTTTTTGGTAGAAGAATCTCTTTTTTTTAGTCAATATCTTTTTCACAAGCAAAAGATATTATTTCATCGTTCATCTATGCAGTTTTACTTTAATTTTTTAGTTAAAAATGGTTTTGATGTTGAATATGTAAATAATCATGATGACATTTCTGATGTTAGATTATTGATCAAATATCTTATCTCTTCTAAATATAATAATTTTGAAATGATTAATCCTGATGATAATTATTTACTCAGTAGAATAAATCAGTTAGTGAATAAACACAATGTTTCAATCGAAATTTTTAATAATCCTCAATTCATAAATACATTATTAGACTTGGATTCATTTTTTAAGAACAAACAAAAAAATTTTTTTCAAACCTCATTTTATATTTCACAAAGAAAAAAAATGAAGATATTATTAAATGAAGACGATAAGCCTGTAGGGGATAAGTGGAGTTTTGATACTGACAATAGAAAAAAATATCCAAAAGATAAGATTGCTCCCCAAATTAATTTCCCAACAAAAGACACTATTTATAAAGAAGCCAAAAAATACGTAAACAAGTACTTTGATAATAATTATGGAAATATTAATGAGCAAATAAATTATCCATGCACACATTCTTCTGCCAAGCAATGGCTTGAGCAATTTATTAAATTTAGATTTAAAGAATTTGGAGATTATGAAGATGCAGTAATGGTAGACGAAGTTTTTTTAAACCATAGCGTGTTATCTCCAATGCTTAATATTGGATTGATTACTCCAAATGAAGTGATTTCAGAGGTTTTAAAGTATAAGAATGATATTCCAATAAATTCTTTAGAAGGTTTTATAAGGCAAATTATAGGATGGAGAGAATTTATTCGTGGAGTTTATCACTACAAAGGAGTCCAGCAGCGCAATAGTAATTTTTTTGATTTTAACAGAAAAATGCCAAAGTCATTTTATGATGGATCAACTGGAGTCTTCCCATTTGATAATTGTGTGAAAAAAGTTTTGCAGAATGCCTATTCAAACCATATAGAAAGATTAATGATATTAGGCAATTTTATGTTGCTATGTGAGATAAATCCAAATGATATTTATAAATGGTTTATGGAACTATATGTAGATGCGTATGACTGGGTAATGGTTCCTAATATATACGGGATGAGTCAGTTTTCAGATGGTGGTTTAATGTCTAGTAAGCCATATATCAGTAGTAGCAATTACATAAAAAAAATGAGTAATTACAAGAACGGTCCATGGGCTGTTATTTGGGATGCTCTTTACTGGAGATTTATTGATAAGCATAGGCAAAAATTAGCAAAAAATATTAGAATGAAATTTATGATTAATCTATTTGATAAAATGGATGATGAAAAAAAGAATTTACATATTTCTACAGCAAATACCTTTCTTAAATCATTAAGATAATTGATAATTAAATTAGATTTGTTTAAATAAAAGCGATCTTTAGTCGTTATATTTAATAAATAGATTTAATGAATAGAATATCTGATTTAAAGAATTTCTTTTTTATTTTATTAGGGTTTTCAATACCCATTTCAGTAGCATTTACAAATATTTTAATTGTAGTTTATTTGCTTACTTGGATTTTTGAGGGTGATTTTTCAAAAAAAATCAAAGAAATAAAATCAGTAAAATGGATTAGCTCACTTCTTTTACTTGTATTTTTCTATTTTTTAGGCATGCTATATGGTGATATGCATAATGATTATAGCTATGTTTTAAAGCGTGTACTATTACTGCTGTTCTTTATACCAATTGTGACATCTGAATTAAAGCCTAAAACATATATTTTGGCTTTACACGCTTTTTTAGTTTCAAATCTTACTTCTGCAATAGTTGCAGTTGGAATAAATTATGATTTCATAAATCCAATTTTTGATAATTCTGCAATAACTGCATTTTTAAAATATAATTATCACAATATACTTCTCTCGTTTTCTGCTTTATTATCTTTCTTAATGTTTTTGAAATCAAAATCAAAATATTCTTTTTTGTATCTATTATTGATATTGATTTACTCATATAGTATTTTTAATGAAGCAGGCAGAGCAGGACAATTAACGTTTAATGTCTTTTTCATTTTATACGCTGTCTTTTTATTAAGATCAAAACTTAAATTTTCTATTTTAATTATTCTATTTTTAACATTTGTCAATTTCTTATCTTACAAGAATTCTAGTATTTTTAAGCATAGGGTAGATCACTTAACGCATGTTGTGCAGAATGATGGACAGAAAAAAAATAAAAATAGTGTTGAAAAAGATATTCGCTATCTTTTTACTAAAAAAGGCTTGCAGCTTGTAAGTAAAAAACCAATTCTTGGCTATGGAACAGGCTCTTTCATTTCTGTTTTTAAAAAAGAAACAAAAACTAAATACGATCTTAACAAACATAAGACCCCACATAATAATTATTTATACATTCTTTTTGAATTAGGCTTTATAGGCTTATTATTCTTTCTATCTATTTTTTATTTTCAAATTAAAGAACTTTTGAATAAAGATTTATTTAATACTCAAAAGATACTTCTTCCATCATTTATGCTTTTTTTAATGTTATTTGATTCTTATATGTTTATCTTTTCAATTACATTATTTTATATATTTATGTACAAGATTTTTACTCAACTAGATTTTAAACAATAACTTTTATACTATGAACGACAAGGGAACGCTAATACATAAGATGCATCAACTACAAAAACGAATAAGTCGAGCAATAAAAAATGAAGGCGATAAAATATCTTTAAAAACTAAGTTGAGATTAAATAGAATTAAAAAAATCAAAGAATCTTTAAGAAAAAAATAAATTAAAGTATCTAGCCTTTTAGATATTGAATTATTTGATCTGTTGCTCCAGATTTATCTTTAATATAATTTGACACAGCTTTTTTATCAAAAGAGGATATTAGCTTGTGGAATTTTTGTAAAAATCCATTATAGTTTTTTACAGAAGCTGCTCCATTAATTTTCATTAAATCATTTGACTCAATAAACTGTGAATGGTTTGGGCCGAAAATTACAGGCTTTAAGTTTGCCGAGGCCTCTATAATATTATGAATACCTTTTCCGAATCCTCCCCCAATGTATGCTAAGGAGCAATATTTATAGATGTCTTTTAGGATGCCAATTTTATTAATTAGTAAAATATTTTTTTCTGTTTTTTTATCAAATTCTGAGTATAGTTCAATATCTAAAAGCTTAGAAATCTTTTTACAATAATTTAACTCATGCGGAGCTATAATGAATCTGTATTGACTATTTTCTTTTATAAATCTTCTGTAGATATGCTCGTCTTCTGGCCAAACACTAGCAAAAATAATGGTTGTTTTGTTTAAGCAAAAATCTAGTATTTTTTGATCTTCTTTTTTGTTTTTAATATTTTCTAAAATTGAATCAAATCTTGTGTCTCCAATTATTGAGGTATTTTTAATATTTATATTATTTAATACATCTAAGGAGTTTTTGTCTTGAACAAAGAAGTGTTTAGATTTTGAAAGCATTTCAACGCTAAAGGATGAGCGAGTAGAAAACTTCTTTTTTTCAAAGACAGAGGAAACATGATATAAAGGAATTTTACAGAGGCTTAACTGATTCATATAGTTATACCAAAGCTCAGACTTTACAAAAAAAACCTTTTCAGGCATTACTAGTTGAATAAATTTTTTTGCGTTTGTCTTTGTGTCTAAAGGAAGATAAAATTTCCAATCAATATTTTTATTTTGTTTAACATTATTAAAGCCTGAAGGAGAGAAAAATGTTAGTAGAATTTTGTCTTTTGGAAAATTGTTTTTGTATTGGGAAATTAATTTATTTACTTGCTCGTACTCTCCATGAGATGCACAATGAAACCAAACAATATTTTTATCATTTGTGATTTCTTTTTCTAATCTGGAAAAAATGTCTTTTCTGCCATCAATCCACTGTTTAGATTTTTGATTATATATAGAATGAATTTTAATCACAAATCCACAGATTTTAATAATTATATTGTAGAAATATAACATTTAGAAATAGTGAAATTCTTCATTATTTCGACGATTTATTGGTATAATAATTCCAAAATGAATTCCTAATAGCTGGTCAAATCTTATTTGATTTTCTGAAATATTCGTTGTGCTAAAATCATATGTCCTTCTGTTTTTTGTAAATGCCAAGTTATAGTTAATGCCTGTAAATATTTTGAACTTATTTTTATCATCAATAATCATATAATCAATATTGTAATGTGTGCTTAGACCATTTGTAAGTTGATCATATCCTTTTTTATACTCACTGCTAAGCTGAGGAATGTATTGATTCTTAGTTTCTATGTTTATTCTGTGTTGTAAGATGCCTAAGCCAAATGATAAATATATTCCGCTAAGAGAATTTTCTTTTTTATGTAAAGCATATCCAATATACACATTTGAGCTAAAGCCCTCCTGCAGTAGAATTATATTTGCATATGTTCCGTTTCCATCTATTACATATCCGAGTTCAGTATTTATATTATTGAATATAGTACTGTCTTGAATACTTCCTCCAAAAATAAAACTGGCTTTCATGCCGTAAAAAAAGTTTTTCTTATTCTTTTTTAAGAAATTGATTCCTATTGCAGAATTATTGCTGAATTTGTCAGATAATTCCCCAATTGGAAGTTGATAAGAGTAGTTAATTAAGATGGCATTTAGGTCATTATTTTGTGAATACAAAAAATTTGAAAAAAAAAGAATTACTATTATTATTTTTTTATTCATGTCTTAATCAATCTATTGCTAAAATACATTTTCATCAACTAATAAACGTATTGGAACCTCTATTAATTGCATATATTTGTCATGCTTTTAAAATACATCTATGTTTAATTGGTTTAAAAAAAAACAAACAAAGCTTGATCCAATAGATTTTTCTAATATTAAAGTTGATATTCATTCTCATTTGATTCCTGGAATTGATGATGGCGCTAAGAGTATTGAGGATAGTTTAGCTTTGATTAAAGAGTTAGTAAAGTATGGGTATAAAAAAATAATTACTACCCCTCATGTTATGTCTGATCTCTATAAAAATGATTCAACTACTATTATCTCAGGATTAGAAAAAATCAGGAAATGTCTAAAAGAAGAAAGTATTGATATTGAATTTGAAGCTGCTGCGGAGTATTATGTTGACTATGATTTTGAACAGAGAATTGGAAAAGAAAATTTTTTAACCTTTGGAGATAATTATCTTTTGATTGAATTCTCATTTTTAGAAGCCCCTAGAAATTTATATGATATTATTTTTAAATTACAATTAGAAGGCTATAAGTTAGTTTTAGCTCATCCTGCTAGGTATCAATATTTAAGTTTGAAAGATTATGAGGGATTAATTGACAGGGGCGTGTTATTTCAACTTAATTTCCTATCCATGTTAGGTTATTATTCTAATGAGGTTAAGAACAATGCTGAGATGTTAATAAAAAAGGAAATGATTTCATTTGTTGGAACAGACTGTCATAATATGAATCATGCAAGGCTTTATGGAAAGTGTCAAACATTATCTGCATGGCATGACTTGGTAAAGAGTCAAAAATTATTAAATTCTCAATTATAGATTTGTACTAGAAGTTTCTATTTCTCTATTTACTTTTTTAAACAAGCCCTGAAGGACTTTGCCAGGACCAACTTCGGTAACGTTATTTACCTTATGACTTATCATTTTTTGCATAATTTGTGTCCATTTAACTGGCCCCGTTAATTGCTTAATCAGATTTTCTTTTATTTCCGATTTTGATGTTGTTTGTGCGGCTGTTACATTTTGAAATATAGGACATATTCCGTCATAAAAAGTTGTTTTGTTAATAGCTTTTTCTAATTCCTCTTGAGCTGATTGCATAAGAGGTGAGTGAAAAGCACCTCCAACTGGAAGTTTTAATGCTCGTCTTGCACCTGCTAATTTTAGTTTTTCACACGCCTGATCAATCCCATCAAAACTACCAGAAATAACTAATTGTCCTGGGCAGTTGTAATTGGCCGGCACAACTACTTCATCAATATCACTACATATTTTTTCAACGATTTCATTTTCAAGACCAATAATTGCAGCCATTGTTGATGGATTTTCTTTGCACGATTTTTGCATAGCATTTGCTCTGTTTTGAACAAGATTTAGGCCATCTTCAAATTTAATGTATCCACTAGCAACAAGTGCTGAAAACTCTCCAAGTGAATGTCCAGCAACATAATTTGGATTAAATTTTTCTTTTAACAATTTTGATGATATAACAGAATGTAGAAAAATAGCTGGTTGAGTTATTTTAGTTTCTTTTAGCAAGTCTGCATCTTCACCAAACATAATATCTGTGATACTGTAACCTAATATTTGATTTGCATTTTCAAACATCTCTTTAGCAAGCGAATAATTTGTGTAAAGTTCTTTCCCCATTCCAGGGAATTGCGCTCCTTGACCTGGAAATACAAATGCTTTAATCATGTTATCAGATTCATAAATTCTGCTCTAGTTTTTTCATCTCTTAAGAAGAGACCAGAAAATGCAGATGATGTTGTGGATGAGTGTTGCTTTTGTACTCCTCTCATTTGCATACAAAGATGCTGAGCTTCAATCACTACAGCAACCCCTTTGGGATTTAAAGTTTCTTGAATACAATCCTTTATTTGATCTGTTAATCTTTCTTGAACTTGTAGTCTTCTGGAAAAAACATCAACAACTCTAGGTATTTTGCTTAATCCAACAATATGACCATTTGGAATATATGCAACATGAGCTTTACCAAAAAAAGGTAGCATGTGATGTTCGCACATGGAATACATTTCAATATCCTTTACTAATACCATTTGATTATACTGCTCTTTGAACATTGCTTTTTTTAGAATTTCAGATGGATTTATTCCATAACCGTTAGTTAAATAATCCATTGATTTAGCAACTCTTTCAGGAGTTTTTAATAAACCCTCGCGATTAGGGTCTTCACCAATTTCCTTTAAAACGATTTTTATGCTGTCGGCTAGCTTCTTCTTGTGCACTTTAATAAGAGTTTATTTTTTTGTAAATATACTATCTTTTCTTTGGTATTTTTGCAAGATGAAAATTCTAATTGTTGCTGCAACTGCACAAGAGATTAATAAGGATAATTTTATTAATCATGATGTTTTGATTACGGGAATTGGTATGGTAAATACTGTTTTTTCTCTCACTAAATATTTATATAACCATTCTCCTGATTTAATTATTAATGTTGGTGTAGCAGGTGCGTATAATCTTAATTTTAAAATTGGTGATGTTGTTGAAGTTTCAAAAGATTGTTTTTCAGAAATTGGGGCTCAAAGTGGAGATGATTTTTTAGACGTAAATGCAATAGGTTTAGATGTTGAAACTGAGTTTTCTTTTAAATCTACAACTCATTTGTCTCAAGCTAAAGGAATTACTGTCAATACAATTCATGGTAATAAAAATTCTATTGATAATATTCAAAAAAGATTACATCCTGATGTTGAATCAATGGAAGGCGCTGCATGCATGATGGTGTGTAATAAACTTGGATTTGAATTCTTTCAAATTAGAGCAATTTCTAATTATGTAGAAGAACGGGCAAAAGAAAAATGGAATATTGGTTTAGCTATTAATAATCTTAATCTTGAGTTAAATAAAATTTTGGATAAATATGAAAATTAATCTAGCTTTTTCCTCATGTCCTAACGATACTTTTATTTTTGATGCTTTAGTTAATAATAAAATTGATACTGAAGGTATTGAGTTTATTCCTGTAATTGCAGATATTGATAAATTAAATATTTGGTCTTCATCTCATCGCTATGATATCACAAAATTAAGTTATTATGCATTTACAAAATGTTATGAAAAGTATAAGTTATTAAATAGCGGTTCTGCTCTTGGTAATGGATGTGGCCCCATATTAATCAAAAGACCAGAAACTGTATTGAATCCAAATAGTTCCATTGCTATTCCTGGAGCATTAACTACCGCTAATCTATTATTAAAAATAGCATATCCAAGTTTCATAAATAAAACGTCAGTTCTTTTTTCAGAAATAGAGGGTTTAGTTTATAGCGGTAAGTTTGACGCTGGTCTAATAATTCATGAAAACAGGTTTACTTTTCTGAAAAAAGGATTGGTTAAAGTTGAAGATTTAGGTGATTACTGGTTTAACAAAACAAATCTTCCAATTCCACTTGGTGGTATTGCGGTAAGTAGAAAATTTAGTGAGCAAGAACAAAAGAAAATAGATCGTTTGATTTTAACAAGTTTAAAATTTTCATTGTCAAATACAGGATCTGCTTCTAAATATGTAAAATCTCATGCTCAGGAAATGGATGCAAAAGTTATTCAATCACATATTAATCTTTATGTTAATGATTTTTCTGTAGATCTTGGTGTGCGTGGTAGAAATGCAATAATGAAGGTTTTTGAAGAATTACATTTGAACAGTAATAATATTTTTGTTTAATTAGAGATGCTCAACAATTTTAAGAAACTCATTAGTAATTATAAATATCTTGAACCTCATATTTTAAGTGTAATTAAAGCGCAATTTTTTGTTCAAATTGTTGGGGGTGCTTTTTTTTTAATACTAAATATATTCCTTGCAAAAAATGGTTTTTCTGATTCTGAGATAGCTCATTTTATTTCTTTTAGATTTTTAGCTGTAATGCTTTTAGCTTTCCCTCTAGGGTTTTTTATAAGAGGAAAAATTCTGAAACCTTTTTTAATAATTGGTAGTATTGGTGTGCCTATAGTTGCAATTGCTGTTGTTATGTCAATACAAAATAATTTTGTGGATGTTCTTCCTTTTTTGTTCATTGGTTGGGGTATACTTTATACTTTTTTTCAGGTAAGTATTTTGCCATATATTATGCGTAACACAAAGGAAGAAAATCAATCGCACGCTATTGCTTTGAGTTTTGCAACAAATAGTTTTGGTATGATTTTAAGTGGCTTGTTAATATTTTTATTTGATAATTTAACTTCCGTAGATAATGGTCAGGTTTTAATTATCATTTCCTGTATTGGTTTTGTTGGTCTACGCTTTTTATATTCTTTAAATACAGATAATCCCATTAAAAATAAAGTAGAATCTAAAAATTTATTTTCGTCAAGTTTAGATTGGTTGTTAATTATGAAAGCAACTATCCCTACTCTGATTATTGCTATTGGAGCTGGCTTAACTATTCCGTTTATAAATCTTTTCTTTTTTCACAACTTTCTAATTGATGCTTCGGAGTTTGCATTAATTGGGTCTTGTACAAGTTTGTTAGTTGCTTTTAGCTCTTTATTTGTTCCAAAAGTAAAAAGTAGATTTGGATATAAAAAAGGCATTACAGTTAGTCAGTCTGTAGCTGTTTTTGCTCTTATTGTTTTAGCAACGACAGAATTTTTTACAGACTATTGGTTTGCTCTTCCTATTGCACTCTTTTGTTATTTATTAAGAGCCCCTTTAATGAATTTGGCAGCTCCTATGACCTCGCAGCTAACAATGAATTATGTTGGGAAAAATAATCAAGAAATGTTGAGCGCTATAATGGCTGCTATTTGGAGTGGGAGTTGGTATTTTAGTTCTCAAATTTTCAGGTATTTAATTGATTTGGGGTATCAGTACTCTTATATTTTTTATTTGACAGCTGCACTTTATTCTTTTGGTGTCTTTAGTTATTATTTGTTAATTCTGTCTTATGAAAGGAAAAATTTAGAGTAAAATATAATTAGATTTGTAAAAAATATTCAATATGTCTTTAGGAAAGTGGGTAGGTGTTAGTGCAGGTTGGTTTTTAGCAGGGCCAATTGGAGCTATAATTGGTTATTATGTTGGAAAAAGTTTTTTTAACGGAAAAAATGATCAGGAAAAAGCATATGAGATATCTCTGTTAATTCTTGCTTCACTTGTTATAAAGGCTGATGGTAAAGTACGTCAAGAGGAATTAAATTATGTTAAGTCTTTTTTTACAAAAACTTTTGGAGAGGTAAAATCTCAGAGGTATTTTAAGATTTTTAATACATTAAACAAACAATCTTTCACATCTCAAATTAGAGGAATATGTTTACAATTAACACAATCAGTTAACCATGCTTCGAGACTTCAAATTATACATTTTCTTTTTGGTGTTGCCTCAAGTGATAGAGAAGTACATCAATCTGAAATTAATTTAATTCAAAAAATTTCTGGATATCTAAATATTAACTCTTACGATTTTCAATCAATTAGTTCAATGTTTTTGAATGGGGATTCTAATGCTTCTAAATATTATAAAATTCTTGAAGTTGATGAGGGTGCAAGTCTTGATGATATTAAAAAATCCTATCGAAAATTAGTTATGAAATACCATCCGGATAAATTACAGGGTGTAAGTGAGGATATTATTAAGTTAGCAAATGAGAAATTTTTGTCTATACAAGAAGCCTATGAAAAAGTACTTAAAGATAGGGCTTAAACTATTTTTTTTATTTTTTGTTTTGCTTTTACTTTCTTGTAATAGAGCTAAAGTTGATAAATATGAAAAAGAATCTGCCAATATTACAGACACTAATAAGGTTAAATCAATTAAAATTCAAACTCATTAGTTTTAGAGGTTGTATGCTTTTTTAAAGTATTTTCTAGAAACTATTAGCATTCCAAAATTGATTCCATGCTCTTTATTTCTATTTTTATGATGGATCTTATGAGCTTTTCTAATAGCAATGATATATCTATTTTTAGTTTTGTCAGGAGCAGGTAATCTTCTATGGATAATTATTTCATGTATAATAAAATAAGCAAGGCCATATAAAGCAATTCCTACTCCAATAAAAAATAAATAGTTAAAGTCTTTAGATCCAATTACAAAAAATATTATGGAAGGTATAGCGAAAATCAAAAAGAAATAATCATTTTTTTGAAATATTTTGTCCTTGTCAACTTGATGATGATCTTTGTGTAATGCCCATAAAAATCCATGCATAATATATTTATGTGTAAACCAAGCAACAAATTCCATAAAGAAAAAAGTGAAAATAATAATTAATGTTTTTATGATTATCATTTATTAATTTTTTATAATTTTTTGAATAACATTCTTAAAATACGGATCACTTATAAAGTTGAGGTTTTTGATTAAAAAATCACGGTCTTCACCTAAATTTTGATTGTAGTTTAAAAACCAAGGGCTATTTCTTTGATTTAAATACCTCAAAAAAAACAATTTCAATGTTTTCCGGATCATTTTTAATTGATTGTTCAATTATTTTTTTCCCCTGCTCAAAATACTTGAATTTTTTAATAATGTTACTTGAGAATTTACTTATTAATAAATTATTGGCTCCAATGTATGCATCTATTGTATTGTCTTTTTCTTCTATTTGATTTAAATAGTTACTAAGAGAGTCGCATGTTGATTTATTGTTGTGTGATGTAAGATATAATTCTCTTACGTTCTTAACATTCTGTGCGTAAACATAATTGATGTTAACTAATAGTATTAAAATAATTATCTTTTTCATATTAGCTTAAACATATTTAATAGTTGAACCTTAATAAGAATTAAAAACTTCGTAAAATTTGGGATTCTAATTCTTTTGGTCATTATTTGACTAGCTGGAGTACTTTTTATTTTCTTAAAAAGAGAATAATAATATGAATAGGCTAGAAACACACCCTTTTTAGCTGTTTTTGGCAGTTGTTTTATTCCAATAAGTGCTAGGCTAAATTCTTTTTCAATATCATCTTCAATTTTATTTTTTTCTTCTTCATTAAATTCATTGATGTTAAGCTGTGGAAAGTATACGCGTTTAAGATCATTGTAATCAGCGCTAATATCTCTTATGAAATTGACTTTTTGAAAAACAGAACCAAGGTAAATAGCGTATTTTTCTAAATCAGTATAAAGTTTGTTATTATTATTGCAAAAAACTCTTAAACACATTAAACCTACTGCCTCGGCTGAACCTTTAATATATTGCTTATAACTATCTTCATCATGCTTTTTCTGATTTAAATCGCTTTCCATGCTAGAGAGGAAATCTTGAATATGTTCCCATTCAATATTATACTTATTTACAACTTCTTGGAAACTATTTAGAATAGGGTTTAGGCTAATTTTATTTTCAATTGCTTGTTTTGTGTTTTCTTTAAATTCATTTAAAAGTTTTGCTTTGTCAAATTCATGAAAACTATCTACAATTTCATCTGCTACTCGAACAAATCCATAAATTGAATAAATGGGACTGTGAATTCCTTTATCCAAAAGCTTTATGCCTAAGGAAAAACTTGTGCTATAATATTTGGTTGTGATCTCACTACATTTTAATGAGACTTCATCAAAAATCTTTTTCATTTTGTTTTTATAATTTGTTCTGCAACAAGTTGTCCAGAAATAATAGATGGAGGTACACCAGGACCTGGTACTGTTAGTTGTCCTGTGTAGAACATGTTTTTAATTTTTTTACTCTTAATTTTTGGCTTGAGATTAGCAGTTTGCATTAATGTATTTGCTAGGCCATAAGCATTTCCTTTATATGCATAATAATCTTCTTTGAAATCATTAATACAATAACTTCTTTTGTACTCGATATGCTTTCTGATGTCTAAATTGCAGAATTTTTCAAGACGATCCATTATAATCTTAAAATACTTTTCTCTAATCATTTCTGAGTCTTCTAGTCCTGCAGCAATTGGAATTAAAATAAATAGATTTTCCTTATCTTTTGGTGCAACAGTTGGATCGGTTTTTGAAGGGCAGCAAGTATAGAATAGTGGTTTTTCAGGCCAAATAGGATTTTCATAAATATCATTACTATGCTTTTCAATATCTTCATCAAAAAATAATGTATGATGTTCCAGATTATTAATTTTTTTTGAAACTCCAAGATAAAATAGTAATGATGAGGGAGAAAAACTTTTTTTATTCCAATATTCTTTAGAATAATTTCTGTATTTTTTTTCTAAAAGTTTTTCTTCAACATGTGCGTAGTCTGCACTTGCAACAAGTATGTCTGTTTTTATTTCTTGGTTTTTTGTGCTAATCGAAAAAACTTTTGAGTCTCTAACATTAATTTTTTTTACCTCCTGATTTGTTTGAATTTTAACTCCTAGTTGTAGGCATATTTTTTCCATACTTTTAATTACCTTATTAAAACCACCT
>JAOHSR010000039.1 GCA_028122735.1 Flavobacteriales bacterium | reverse complement strand
GAAGGCAAAACCTCTTCTAAAATGGCATGAATAGCATTGCCCATTAAACTATTATCAGCAAATTCATCTACTTCTAAATGTTCTCTAATTTGAGCTAAATAATTATAATAAAAATCAAGCGGACAATTTTTATACTTATTTAATGCTGATGGTGAAATTCCTCTTTTAGCCCACTTAAGTATCTCAGGTTCTAAATTCTTGTTTTTCACAATAATATCATTTGAAATATTAGCTTGGAAATCATTATCTTGAAAAATAAATTCATCAATTTTACTAGCCTTAAATTCAGACAATAATTGTATAATAAATCGACTTTTTTCACCAAAACCAAAGTTGTCTAACTTAGAATTGTAGGTTAGAGTTATATTTTCTGCCCTTTGTAAAATCCTGTAAAAATGATATGAAAAAACTGCATCTTTTTCAGTATGTGTTGGTATCTTATAAAATTTCTTCAATTCATATGGAATAAAAGAATTAAAATTTTTCCCTTTTGGTATTATACCTTCATTTACTCCTAAAATAATTACATTTTTAAAGTCAAGTGTTCGGCTTTCTAATATTCCCATTAACTGCACCCCTTCTAAAGGCTCTCCTTTAAATGGGATAATCTCTCTAGAAACTACTTGATTAATGAGATTTATGAATGTTTTTAAATCTAATTTATGAGAAAATTCACTGTTTAAATTTTCAATAACGGAAAGACAATTATTAAAAACAATTAAAACTTCAGAATCTATATTAGCCTTATCCTCGACTAACACTTCTCTTAACAAGCTAACAATTAATTTTAATTGAATGATTATTTTTTTGACATCACTGCCAATTTCAAAAACATCTTTGAAAATCTCGACATCTAAAAAAGAATATATCTCTTTAGAATCAACAAATACAATATTATTTTCTTTTAGGTGATTTCTAAGAGCTCTTATATGATTATAATCGATAATTTTTTTAAAATATGGGTCTTCAATAAACTGAAATAGGTCTTTGTAATAAAATTTACCTTTAGAATATTTTTTAATATTAAACTTTAATAAAAGAAAAGAATTAATAAATGAATAAAACGGGGAATTTTTAAAAGGACTACCCATAGTAACATTTAACTTTTCAACTTGATTTGGCATATAATTTAACACAGGAAATAATAAAGCCTCATCAGCAAGAATAATTGCAGTATTACTATTATTAAGTTCAGAGCTATCAAGTAAAGAAAGCTCCTTAGCCATCACATGAGCTTGCGCAATATTTTGAGGACAACTAACGATCTGAAATTTTTGTTTTGGGTGAGATAAATAATCCCCTATTCCTTCAAAATCAATTTCACGCCACTTATCTTTTTGTTGTTTAAGAAAAAAAGAAGCTTCATGATCAGGGTTATTTAAATAATATTTGTCTGCATCCCAAAAAACACGAGCAATATCTCTTTGCTTTAAATTATCAATAATTATGTGTTGAGATTTAGTTAGTGCATTTAATCCAACAAACCATATTTTATCAAAATTAAAATCTGTATCGTGTATTTTTTCGCTTGCAATTAAATTAGCTAAGCCTTGGTAGGCATAACTTTTATTAATCAAGCTATCTCTAAAATTATTGTAGATATCATACATTGACTCGAAAAAGTCAACATAATTATTTTGAATATCTGAAAGATTTTTTTCTGAAAAACTCCAATTATCCACACTCCAATTTTCAAGTTCCTTAACATTTTTTATGTTTTTATATAAAGAATTTGCATCAACTATGTTTGTATCTACTTCATTAAAATCTTGAAGTAGTATTGCACTCCAATTAAGAAATTCATTAAAATCATCTTTTCCTTTACCTAATTCATTAAGATAACTTTCATAGAGATAAAATTGTAAAGACACATTATCAATAACATTTAAGCCTGATATATTTTCAACAAATTCTTCAATAGAATAAAATCTTGGTAAGAAAATTGGTTTTGAAATCTTTTGAGACAAATAATATTTTAAAAATACTACCGATCTCTTACTGGGCAGAACAACAGCTACTTTTTCCATATTATCTGGAAATTTCAATATCAATCGATCAGCAATTTTTTCTAAAAAAGGCTTCATACTTTATTAATTTTCTTAGAACTATTTGTATAGATTAAATATCTTTTGATGTTTTTATAACCCATCATATTCAATGCATTTGAATAGTTAACAATTTGCTCAATATGTTTTGAATCTTTTTCTCCTGTTTTATAATCAACTATCACCACCTCAGCATCATTAAACATTATCCTATCTGGAATATATGTTCTTCCATTTGGCATTAATATTTCTTTTTCATTTCTAACTTTCCATTTTGGAGAAAAGAAATCTTGAATTTCAGTATTTGAAAGAAGAAAATTTATTTCGTGTAGTAATTTGTTTTTTTGATCCTCATTGCATTTCCCGCGTCTGTATAAAGCTTCAACTACCTCATTAATTTGTTCAAAGTATGATATCTCTGATAAGGCATAATGAAATAACTTCCCCCAATCCTTTTTCTTATTGTGATCTTCATTATCCCAAAAATCAGCTGAAGAATTTTTTAAAGAAATTATCTTTTTCCAATCTTTACTTTTTACAATTTCTTTTTTATGAATAGATTTTTGATTTTTATTTTCTGAACTTTTATTAGTATTTGATCCAAAAGAATAAGGAAAATCACTAGTAAATTTTTGAAGTATAGCATTTAAATTGGAGGAGTTTTCAGCAACTTTTTTTATAGATTTAGAAAAGATGTAAAGACCATCAACCGCTCTAGTACAAGCAACATATAACTTGTTAACATTATCCATTGCTTCTAAAGTCTTTTCTCTATTGTAATCATCATTAAAATGAGAAAGCTTTAAATTTTTGTTCTGATTAATCAAAGAATATTTAATTTGGTTTGAGTAAATACCACTGTTTTCAACCCACATCTCTTTTTTGGTAGCAGATTCCCAATTAAAAGGAATTATAACGATTGGAAAAGCTAATCCTTTAGATTTATGAATAGTCATTAACTTAACTGCATTTACATCATCTGAAATTGATATTGATTTTTTTGGTTTCACTTCAGACCACCAATCAATAAATTGAGATATGCTATTAATATTTTTTTCTGAATATTCATGAACAAGGTCTAAGAAAAAATTAATATATACATCATTTTCAATATTAAAAGCTTTAATAATCTCTTCTACCATTTGATATAGTGGTAGCTCTAAAAAATTATCAAAGTCAAACTCTATCCCTTGATTATTTAATAATGATAAAAATCTATCGTTATTGTGCACTTGCATGTATAAGTCATGCAAATCATCTTTTGTAGATCTATAATGAAATAAATAATTAATAATTGAAGCTTTAGCAATCTTATCATCAAGATTAACTAAATACTTAATTAAAGAAATAATCAACTTTACCTTTGGGGAATTGCTAATTAACAAACCTTCTGATGA
>JAOHSR010000038.1 GCA_028122735.1 Flavobacteriales bacterium | reverse complement strand
AGTAAAAGATTTACCAGGAGTTAGATATCATATTGTAAGAGGAGCACTTGACACTTCAGGTGTTAATGAAAGAACACAAAGAAGATCAAAATACGGAGCTAAAAGACCTAAGAAATAAATAAATGAGAAAAAAAAGAGCCAAAAAAAGAATACTTATTCCAGACTCAAAATTTGGAAGTAAACTAGTTACTAGGTTTGTTAATAACCTTATGCTTGATGGAAGAAAAAATACAGCATTCAAAGTTTTTTATGACGCTATGACTAACATTTCTGAAAAAGTTACTGAAGAAAGCTCACTTCAGGTATTCGAAAAGTCTTTAGAAAATGTTATGCCACATGTTGAAGTTAGAAGTAGAAGAATTGGTGGGGCAACATTTCAAATTCCTCACCCTGTAAGAGAAGATCGTCGTGTTTCCTTGGGTATGAAATGGATGATAGGTGCTGCTAGAAAAAGAAATGAGAAAACAATGCAGCAAAAATTAGCTGGTGAAATAATAGCTGGATATAAAGAAGAAGGTGCTGCGTATAAGAAAAAACAAGATACTCATAAAATGGCTGAAGCAAATAAAGCTTTTTCTCATTTTAGATTTTAAACTATAACAATGGCTAGAGATTTAAATTTTACAAGAAATATTGGAATTGCAGCTCATATTGATGCTGGTAAGACAACTACTACTGAAAGAATTCTTTATTACGGTGGTGTAAATCACAAAATTGGAGAAGTTCATGATGGAGCTGCTACAATGGATTGGATGGAACAAGAGCAGGAAAGAGGTATTACCATCACTTCTGCTGCAACTACTTTAGGATGGGACTATAGGGGGCAAAATTATCACGTAAATATTATTGATACACCTGGTCACGTTGATTTTACTGTTGAAGTTAATAGGTCATTAAGAGTATTAGATGGATTAGTATTTTTATTTAGCGCTGTTGACGGTGTAGAACCACAATCAGAAACTAATTGGAGATTAGCTAATAATTACAACGTTCCAAGAATAGGTTTTGTAAATAAAATGGATCGACAAGGTGCTAATTTTTTAAAAGTATCTGCTCAAGTAAAAGAAATGCTTGGAAGTCACGCATTACCATTACAAATCCCTATTGGAGCTGAAGATGATTTTAAAGGAGTTGTTGATTTAATTAATTTCAAGGGAATTGTTTGGAATGAAGATGATCAAGGAATGACTTACAAAGAAGTTGAAATCCCAGCTGATATAATTGATGAAGCTAGAGATTACAGAAGTCAATTGTTAGAGGCTGTTGCTGAATTTGATGAATCTTTGATGGAAAAATATTTTGAAGATGAAAACTCTTTAACTGAAAGAGAAATTCTAACCGCACTTCGTCAAGCAACTATCACTGGTAAGGTAGTTCCAATGATGTGTGGATCTGCTTTTAAGAATAAAGGAGTTCAAACTATGCTTGATATGGTTATGGAAATTCTTCCATCCCCTCTGGATGTTGAAGCAATTACAGGTACAAATCCTGATACTGATGCAGAAGAAAGTAGAAAGCCAGATGCAAATGAACCTTTTGCTGCTTTAGCATTTAAAATTGCTACTGATCCATATGTTGGGAGATTATGTTTTACAAGAGCATATTCTGGTACTTTAGAACAAGGTACTTTTGTAAATAACTCTAGAACTGGTAAGAAAGAAAGAATTTCAAGAATTTATCAGATGCATTCTAATAAGCAAAATCAGATTGATACTCTTCAAGCTGGAGATATTGCAGCATTAGTTGGATTTAAAGATATTAGAACTGGGGATACTTTATGTGATTTAAAATCACCAATTGTATTAGAATCTATGGATTTTCCAGATCCAGTTATAGGAATTGCTATAGAACCAAAGACACAAAAGGATTTGGATAAATTAGGTGTAGCTTTAGGAAAGCTTGCCGAAGAAGATCCTACTTTTACAGTTAAGACTGATGAAGATTCTGGACAAACTATCATTTCTGGAATGGGTGAGCTTCATTTAGATATAATTGTTGATAGATTAAGAAGAGAGTTTTCTGTTGATGTTAATCAAGGTGCTCCACAGGTTGCTTACAAGGAAGCAATCACTTCATCTGTTGATCATAAAGAAGTATATAAAAAACAATCAGGTGGACGTGGTAAATTTGCAGATATTAGATTTGAAATGTCACCAATTGATGCTGACTTTGAAGAAGATGGACTTCAATTTGTTAATAAAATTAAAGGAGGAAATATTCCAAAAGAATTTATCCCTTCTGTTGAAAAAGGTTTTAACATGGCAATGTCAAATGGAGTTTTAGCAGGATTTCCCTTAAATTCAATGAAAGTAACTTTGTATGATGGATCTTACCATGATGTTGATTCAGATGCATTATCATTTGAATTATGTGCTCAGATTGCATTTAAATCTGCTGCAAAACAAGCATCCCCGGTATTATTAGAGCCTATAATGAAATTAACTGTTATAACTCCGGAAGCTAATATGGGTGATGTAATTGGAGATTTAAATAGAAGAAGAGGGCAAGTTGAAGGTATGGATGATAAAGCAGGAGCAAAAGTTGTTAATGCTAAAGTTCCATTATCTGAAATGTTTGGGTATATAACAGATTTAAGAACAATAACTTCAGGTAGAGCAACATCTACAATGGAGTTTTTTGCTTTTGAAAATGCTCCAAAGAATATTTCGGAAGAGGTAATTGCTAATGTTAAAGGAGAAAAATAAAAATAATTATGGCACAAAAAGTTAGAATAAAACTTAAGTCTTTTGATCACACATTAGTTGATCAATCTGCAGAAAAAATTGTAAAAACAGTAAAAAACTCTGGTGCAATAATTAGTGGTCCAATTCCACTTCCTACACACAAAAGAATTTATACAGTTTTGCGCTCACCACACGTAAATAAACAAGCAAGAGAGCAGTTTCAGCTTGCTAACCACAGAAGATTGATGGATATTTATTCTTCATCTTCAAAAACAATAGACGCATTAATGAAATTAGAATTACCAAGTGGTGTAAAGGTTGAAATTAAAGTAATTTAAATTAAAGAAAGATGGTTGGATTAATAGGTAAAAAAATAGGTATGACGTCAATGTTCTCTGAGGAAGGGAAAAATATACCATGTACAATAATTGAGGCTGGTCCTTGTACTGTAACTCAGGTTAAAACTTTGGAATCAGACGGATACAGTGCATTACAAATCGCTTTTGATAATCAAAAAGACTCACGTCTTTCAAAAGCCTTATTAGGACATCTTAAAAAAGCAGGTGCACCTGCATCAAAAAAAATTGTAGAAATATCTTTTAATTCAGATTTTTCTATGGGAGATACATTAAATGTTGATTTATTTACTGAAGGAGATTTTGTTACTGTAGTAGGAAACTCAAAAGGTAAAGGATTTCAAGGTGTTGTAAAAAGACATGGTTTTGCTGGAGTTGGTGATGCAACTCATGGACAACACAACAGACTCCGCGCACCAGGTTCTATTGGTGCTGCATCGTACCCTGCAAGAGTATTTAAAGGAATGAGAATGGCAGGTCAAATGGGTAATGCTAGAGTTAAGGTGGAGAATTTACAAGTTATGAGAGTAATGAGTGAGAAAAACATTATGATTGTTAAGGGAGCAGTTCCTGGAGCAAAGAATTCATATATAATAATCGAGAAATAATGAAGATAGCTGTACATAATATTAAAGGAAAAGAAACTAAGAAAAAAGTTGATTTAAGCAAAGATGTATTTGGTATTGAGCCTAATGATCATGCTATATACTTAG
>JAOHSR010000037.1 GCA_028122735.1 Flavobacteriales bacterium | reverse complement strand
ATATAAATAAAAAACTACAGATTAAAAAGTATTTTATTTAAAATACTATCTATATTTGTGAAATAAAATAAATAATATTTAATGAAAAAAGAGATGAAGTTATGGCTTATTCTTTCAAGTTTTGGAATAATGTTTGCTATACTTTCCTGGATACAAGAATCGAAAATAATCCATCAAGAAATT
Organism: Flavobacteriales bacterium; assembly: GCA_028122735.1. Lineage (GTDB taxonomy): Bacteria > Bacteroidota > Bacteroidia > Flavobacteriales > BACL11. The sequence goes on along the minus strand of JAOHSR010000037.1, from coordinate 3,695 downwards.
TTTTCAGGACCTAATAAAGGAGTCATTGCTTTAATTACTGGATTAATACTATATCAACTGTTAGCAAAAAAAACAAATTAAAATGGAAGAACTAGTGAAAAAAGTTGCCCAATGGCATCATGATAGAAATTTAATAAAAGGTGCAACAGATAAAGATCAGTTTTGCAAACTTATTCAAGAAGCGGGTGAATTAAGTGACAACATATGTAAAGGAAAAGACATGTCAGATGACATCGGAGATATGATTGTTGTTTTAATTAATATTGCCGAAAGAAATAACCTAACTTTAAAAGAATGTCTTGAAAAAGCATGGGATGACATAAAAGACAGGAAGGGGAAAATGGTTGATGGTATATTTATTAAAGAGGGAGATTCTTAAGGATAAGCATTTAATGACACATAACTTTAAAGATGATCAAATTGACAGGATAATTGAAATGGCCTGGGAAGATAGAACCCCATTCGATGCAATTGAGCTTCAGTTTGGACTGAAAGAAAATGATGTTAGAAAAATAATGAGAACATCTTTAAAAGAATCATCTTTCAAAATGTGGCGAAAAAGAGTTACAGGCAGAAAAACAAAACATATTCAAAAATCTGAAACTACTCGTTTTAAATCAAAAAATCAAAGGGCAAATCGCGTATAATCATAATGCCTAGTAAAATAGTATACTTTTTTATATTTAAATTCTCAAGTAATAAATACTGGGCTTTTACTCAAATGGGTAAAAATAATAGCTTAATTAATAAAACTCAGGGACTTTTATTTTATAAATTTTTGGGAACGGGAGGCAGAAGTGGATTTAGTCTCTGGCCAGATTGGTCCACATACGCACTTTTAACTTCTTGGGAGAATGAAAAAGATGCAAAAAAATTTATCCAGAATAGTGAAATTATTTCATTGTATCGACAAAAAGTAAAAAGAATTCGTTTATTAAAACTAGAGCCTTTTAAAAGTCACGGAAAATGGGATGGGATTAATCCATTTTTATCAAATAATACAGATACAATTTCAGAAGGAAAAAAAATTGCTATAATAACAAGGGCAACATTAAATTGGTCAAAACTATTTGCTTTCTGGAAATCTGTGCCACACTCAAGCACAGCAATTAAAGAAGCTAAAGGAGTTGTATATTACAAAGGAATTGGTGAACTACCATTTATTCAACAAGCAACTATAAGTATTTGGGATAGTCTTGATGATGTCTTAAACTTTGCATATAATTCAAAAAAACATGCAGATATCATAAAGAAGACAAGAAAAGAAAAGTGGTATAAAGAAGAATTATTTTCAAGATTTATTATACATGAAGACAAAGAGCTTATCTAAAAATTATTTTCTAATAAGTTTGATCCAGTGTCATAATTTTAAAACTTTTGTTAAATGAAGTCAAATCTTGACCAGTTTCTTTTTTAATTTCTATTTCTATAATTTCATTTGGTAGTAGATCAAAGAAATTATTTGTAAAATTTTCTTTAGAATCAGAAATAAGAAAAATGTTTTTTGCCAAGACATCTGTTTTTAATTTAACAATGAAACTATTAGCTGATTCTGAAATTGAATAGTCTAAATTTGGCACAGGCAAATCTATGTCTTTAAATGGTAATAAATATTTAATATTATCTGCCATAATATTATCATTTAAATCAAAAAGCTCAAAAGTAAGCAAGCAGTTATCTAAATCAGAAATATTTAAAATGTCATTTTTAGAAATTTTAAAAATCCTTTTTGACGAATTCGCTTCAACTAATAAATTCTTATTCCATTTAAATAACTCATTACCCTCAAAGTCAATTAATCGAATTATTAATTTAGAATCAAGACTCTTTAATGAATCAGAAACTATATAAATATTTAGGGAATCATTTTTTTCTTCGCAACTAATCAAATAATTTTTAAACGCATCTTTTACTGTATAATGCAATGCCTTCCATTTACCATAATAATCTATTCCTGACCAAGAAGCAACTGGCCAACAATCATTTAGCTGCCAATATAAGCTCCCCATACATCTATGGCGATTTCTTCTGTGAGCTTCAATTCCTGTTTTAATTCCATATGCCTGAAGCAATTGGCTTACATAAAGTAATTGTTCAAAATCATTGGGCTTATTATAATCTCTAACCATATACTCTTCAATAGTTTCATTACCAATACTAGAGCGTTGATGAGATTTCATAACATCAGAATACATATCATAATCATTAGGTAATGTATATTTTGCTACACTATTAAGCTCAGGAAATGATTGAAATCCAAATTCAGCCATAAAACGAGGAATAGAATCATTATATGAATCAAAAGGCTTTTTCCCCCACCAAACCCACCAAAAATGAGCATTTCCGCTTTCCATTTTTTGTGTTTTTCCAAAATCACTACCTGGAGATGATGGCCAATAACTTATTGCAGGGGCTAGTTCAGAAACAGTTTCTGGTAAAATTTCATGAAAGACATCATCATATGCTTTAAAAATAGTATCTGCTATTTCTTTAGATTGATTTTTAGCTTCTAATTCTTTCCATCCCCAATTTTCCCAAGCAGTAAGCACCTCATTATTTCCACACCACAAAGCCAAAGAAGTATGATTTCGTATTCTTTTAATATTATCAATTGCTTCTTGCTTAACATTATTCAAAAAATGTTTATTTCCTGGGTACATTGCACACGCAAACATAAAATCTTGCCAAACTAAGAGTCCCATTTCATCGCATAATTCATAAAAATAATCACTTTCATATACTCCTCCTCCCCAGACTCTTATCATATTCATATTAGCCTTTTTAGCTGAGGATAATATATGCTTATAATGCTGCTTAGTTGGTCGAGCTAAAAACGCATCCTGTGGTATATAATTTGCCCCCTTCATAAAAACTGGATGACCATTAACTTTAAAATAAAAAGAGGTGCCAATAGAATCTGGCTCTCTAACTAATTCAATTGTTCTTATACCTGTTTTCAAAGATTTAGAATCTTTTGAGTGTTCGTCATAAATATTTATACTAACATCATATAAATATTGTTCTCCCATACCATTTGGCCACCATAGCTTTGGATTCATTATTTCTACAGGAATATTGTAAATGTTTTGATTTTTATTAGCAATAATCTTTATTTTATTTCTTGAAAAATCATGATTATCTTTACTTACAATAGCTTCAATAAACAATTCATTACCAATATAGTCTTTGTCGAAACCTACCTCAACAGTGGCATTTAATACAACATTATCTTTTTGCAAATCTTGTTGTATATACACATCATTAATTTTAAAATTGTTCCAAGATTGATAAGTAATTGGCTTCCAAATGCCTGAAGTTACTAATCTTGGGCCCCAATCCCAGCCAAAATGATATCCTGCTTTTCTACTATAGACACTAACTTTTTGATTCCCCTGAACTTTTCCTATTTCTGAAAGATCATTTCCTGAAATTGTAGGATAATAGCCTAATTTTTCTCTTTTCTCAATTCCTTTTTTAATTGGTGATTCAAATAATACCTCTAAAATATTTTTACCTATTTTTAATTGATCTTTTATATCAAGACTATAAGTCCTAAACATATTATCTGTTTTTAAAATACAGGAATCATTTAATAAAATACTTGAATATGTGTCAAGACCTTGAAATTCTAAAAAAATATTCTGCTGATTTAAAGCTTTTTCACTAATCTCTAATACTGTTTTATATCTCCAATC
>JAOHSR010000036.1 GCA_028122735.1 Flavobacteriales bacterium | reverse complement strand
TTTATGTCTTCAAAAAAATGTAAAGAATGTAACGGCAGTAGATTAAATAAACAGTCTTCTCATTTTAAAATTGTAGGATCAACTATTTTTGATGTAGTAAATTTTGATATTTTATCCTTAAAAAATTGGCTGTTGTCTTTAGAAGCTAATCTTGATAAGAATCACAAAATTATATCTACACAGATAATCAAAGAATTATTAACTAGAGTTCAGTTTATTTTAGATGTTGGTTTGTCGTATTTAACATTAAATAGAACATCAAAAACTTTATCTGGAGGTGAGGCACAAAGAATTCGTCTTGCTACTCAAATTGGTACTCAGCTTACAAATGTCCTATATATATTAGACGAGCCTAGCATTGGATTACATCAAAGAGATAATTTTAAATTAATAGAATCATTAAAAAAATTAAGAGATATTGGAAATTCAGTTATTGTGGTTGAACATGATAAAGATATGATTTGTAATGCAGATCATGTCATTGACATGGGACCAGAAGCTGGTGTTTTTGGAGGGCAGGTTGTTGCAAGTGGCACATATAAAAAGATTTTAAGCTCCAATAATATTACATCAGATTATCTAAATGGAAAGAAGAAAATTATTGTCCCAAAAAAGAGAAGAAAAGGAAATGGAAAATTTTTAGAGCTTTTTTCTGCAAGAGGGAATAATTTAAAGCAAGTAGATTTGAAAATTCCATTAGGAATATTGTGTTGTGTTACAGGAGTTTCTGGAAGTGGTAAGTCTTCTTTAATTAATGAAACCTTATATCCAATTTTAAATAAATATTTTTTTAGAGGTGAAAAATTACCCCTACCGTATAAAGAAATTAAAGGTATTGATAATATAGACAAGGTCATAGAAATTAATCAAGCGCCAATTGGAAGAACCCCAAGATCAAATCCAGCAACCTACACAGGGGTTTTTTCAGATATTAGAGAATTATATGCTAGCTTGGAAGAATCCAAAATAAGGGGATATAAATCTGGGCGTTTTTCATTTAATGTTGTAGGAGGTAGATGTGAGATATGTAAAGGTGCTGGAAAGAAAACAATTGAAATGAATTTTTTGCCTGACATAATGGTTCATTGTGATGATTGTGATGGCTTAAGGTATAACAGAGAAACATTAGATGTTAGATTTAAAGGAAAATCTATTTCAGATGTTTTAAATCTTACTATTAATCAAGCAGTTGAATTTTTTGAAAATATTCCTAAGATTATTAGAAAGATAAAAACATTGAAAGATGTGGGTTTAGGATATATTACATTAGGTCAATCTGCAACAACATTATCTGGTGGTGAAGCTCAAAGAATTAAATTGGCTTCTGAATTATCGAAAAAGAGTACTGGAAACACTTTCTATATTTTAGATGAGCCAACAACAGGCCTGCATTTTCAAGATATAAAAGTTTTACTTGATGTTATCGAGACTATTGTAGAGAAAGGAAATTCAGTTTTAATTATTGAGCATAATTTAGATGTTATAAAAGTAGCAGATTATATCATCGATTTAGGAAAAGAGGGTGGTGAGAAAGGTGGTTATATTTTGTGTGAAGGAACACCTGAAAAAATTATTAAATCTAATAATAGTTATACAGCAGATTATCTAAAGAACGAATTATAGATTATATCAACTTAAATAAAAAAATATGTTTCTTAATTTTTTCCTATTTTTACAGCATCATAAAATTATTAAGATGAATAATTATTTGCAAAAGATTCTTTTCATTTCACTTGTATTTTTTTCGTTCTCAATTTTTGCTCAGTCTGTTCCAAAAACGGAGAAAAACACCATTCCATTAAACCCAAGATTTGTTTTTGGTTCAAATTTTTACAACTATCAAGGTGGTATTGCTGGAACTGAATCTAATTTTTTATCTGGTGATGTTGGTTTTAACGCAGGAATAAGTTTAGATGTTGATGACAAAATTTCATTATCATTTTTATTTTCAAGTCCATCCACATTTTATGAAAAAGAATTTAGCGCCATAGATGGTTCTTTGGTTAGCGAGTTTAGATCTGAATTTAGCACAATTGGTTTGAGTTTAAAATATGATTTTAATACAAAATCCATATTCAACCCTTTTGTTAATATTGGATTACAAAGTATAACTTTTAAAACACTTAATAATGATATCTCATCACAATATTCTGCAAAAGAAACAGGTCTTGTTATTCCTGTAGGGGCTGGAATAACATTAGAAATGTCTGATAGAATGTCATTTGATGCATCCTTAAATTATTCCTTATCGCAAGTTGATATTGATAAGACTGCTGAAGAGCTTAATGATAATTTTGTGGTTGTTAATTTTTCAATAAGTTATGATCTATTTACGCCAAAGCCTTCAGCTATAAATCCATTAAAGGAAAAGTATTATTCAGATGTTGATTATGACAAAATGGACTTAGCTGATCAGGATGGAGATTTAGTTTTAGATGTTAATGATTATTGTCCTGAAACTCCAACTGGAGTTAAAGTTGATGAGTCTGGCTGTCCATTGGATTCTGACAATGATGGAATCGCGGATTATCTTGACAAAGAAAAAAACACTATTGCTGGTGCAATCGTTGATGAAAAAGGAGTAACATTAAAAGAAGATAAGTTTAAAAGTAAATTTGATAAAAATAAGGTTGCTTCAAGAGAGTTTGCAAACTTTTATAATGATAATGAAATCTCTAGAGATGATTTTAAATCAATCAATGCTTATTTAATTGCTAAAGCAAATGCTTTTAACAATCTATATAATTCCAATACTTCATCAAATGAAGAATTAGGCCTCAGGTTTAAAGTTCAATTAGGTGTTTATAATGATGGAGTATCTGCTAGAATTGTTAATAAATTACTAAGCTTAGAAGATCTTCAGAGCTATACAGAAAATAATGGAAATGTCATATATGCTGTTGGTAATTACCTCACAATTGATGATGCTTTAGGCAGAGAGTTTGAATTGGAGAAAAAAGGATTTAAAAATTTAGAGTTGTTAGAATATGAAAATGGTGTTTTGAGTTTATACAGTCCCCCTTTAGTTAAAGAAAACGATGAGAAAACTCCACAAGACCCTCCAACACCACCTTTATTAGTTAATGACTCCAACAAAGTCGACAGTGAAACAAAAGTTGCTGAAATAAAAGTACCATCAACAGTCTACAGAGTTCAAATTGGAGCATATAAAGTTGTGTTATCAAATAAGATTTTTGAAGGGGTAGAAAATGTTGTTTCTTTTAAAGGGAATGATGGTTTGATTAGATATATGACTGGCTCTTTTGATAATTATTCTGATGCTATTAGCTTTAGGTCTCAAATGCGTTCAAGAGGTTTTGAAGATGCTTTTGTAGTAACATTTAAAGATGGTGAGAGAGTTCCATTAAATAAATCTATCTCTACAAAAAAGAATGTTGTAAAAACCATCAAGCCTGCAAAGAAACAGAAGCAAGTTCAAAAGAATATCAAAAAGAAAAATGAGCTTGTTTTTGTAATACAAATTGGAGTTTTCCCAGAGATTTTATCACCAGAAGACTTATCCATGATGAGTAAAATTAATAACGTAAAAAAGGAAAGTTCGGGAAGTTTTTATAAGTATTACTCTGAAAATTTTAGTGAATACTCACTTGCTGCTTCTAAATTACAGAAGATTAAATCAATTGGATTTGCTGATGCCTTTATTTTGTCTACTTTGAATGGTAACGAAATATCTTTAGAAAAGGCACTTAACTTGAACTAGAATCCTCAAGATATTTTGCTTTTTTACTACCGGAGTATATTTTAAACTCTCTAAAGCTACACTTTAAGTTACTATTCATTAGCTCAATTTTTTTCGTTGGTTTTAGCCCAATCATTTTTAAATTTTCAATGTCAGAAGAAATAAGCCAAACTGTACAGTTCATATATTTATTTTTAAGAGTATCTCCAACTTTTTCATAAAATTCATTTATTCCTAATTCAATTCTTTCGCCATATGGTGGATTGAAAATTACAAAGGTATTCTCATTTATTTTAGTTTCAAAAAAGTCTTCGTTCTTTACTTTAATGCTTTCAAACATTAATGCATTTTCAATATTTTTTCTTGAAGATCTTACAGCTTTTTGAAAATTATCTCCACCTGTAATTAATCCATTATAATCAATTTCTTTATCCAATGAAACATTTTTAATTTTTTCAAATAAATCTGTATCAAAATCTTTCCATTGCTCAAATCCAAATTGATCTCTGAAAATATTTGCTGG
>JAOHSR010000035.1 GCA_028122735.1 Flavobacteriales bacterium | reverse complement strand
GATGTTATCCAATTTAATTCAAAAGTTGTTGGAAATTCTTTAGTTATTGTTAATGCAGCTTTAAATATTAAATCAAAAGATTTAATTATTAGAGGTATTAATCAAATTGCTGTTAGTGACTCTCAAAAAGTTGCTTTTTACCCTAGAGGAGGGGAGGTTAAAATTTTAAAAAATCGAGATTTTGTTTTTAATGGTAGAATTTTTGCTGGAAATGGAAGAGTAAATCTCTATGGTAGTGATTTCCATTTTAAATATGATGAGTTTAAAGTTGATTTAAATAAAATCGATTCAGTTCAATTATCGGTTCCTTTAAAACCTTTGCGATTTGATTTATACAATAACCCTTTGCTTACTAGAGTTAGAACTGTTATTGAATCTGTAACTGGTGAATTAATTATAGATGATTCTACTAATAAATCCGGTTTAAGAAAAGGTGAACATCCAGAGTATCCTATATTTAAAAGTTTTAATGATTCGTATGTTTATTATGATAGTCCTAAGATTTTTGATGGTGTATATGATAGAGATAAGTTTTCTTTTCATTTAAAACCTTTTTCTATTGATAGTTTAGAAAGTTATAATGGTAATGGATTGTGGTTTGCTGGTACTTTTACTTCATCTAATATTTTTCCTGTTTTTGAGGATACTTTACGTTTAAAAAATGATTATTCTTTAGGCTTTAAAAGAAATACACCTGAAGATGGATTCCCATTGTATGCGGGCAAAGCAAGATATTTTGATGAAATTGAGCTTGGAAATGATGGCTTAAGAGGAAGTGGTAAATTTGAGTATTTAACATCTGTAGTTTATTCTGAAGATATAATTTTCTATCCAGATTCCACTGCAATGCTTTCAAATGCAATTTCAATAAGTGAGGTAAATAAAGGGATTGAATTCCCTCAAGTATCAAATACTAAGACATATTGTTTTTATCAGCCTTACGTAGATAAGCTATCTATTTCACAAACTCATGATATGTTTAGTATGTATTCTAAGAAATCAAGCTTAAATGGAAATTTATTATTACAACCAATTGGATTAACTGGTAATGGAGTTATGAAACTTGATTTAGCAGAAGTGTCTTCAAATTTCTTTTCATTTAATTCTACTTGGTTCAAAGCTGATACGGCAAACTTAAATGTTTTTGATAATAATAATTCTATAGCTTTTAATGCTCAAAATCTAAGAGCTAATATTGATCTTTCTGATAGAGAAGGAGTTTTTTATTCAAATGGCTTGGGTTCTTATGTTACTTTCCCTGCTAGCGAATATATTAGCTATATAGATAAATTAAAATGGGAGATGGATAAAGAGCAATTAACTTTTGGTGAAAAAGAGTTGAACAACAGTAAAGGGTCTAAGTTTATTTCACTAAATAGTGATCAAGATTCTTTATCGTTTATTGCTAGTAGCGCTGATTACAGCTTAAAGGATTTTATTATTAATGCTCATGGTGTTGATAGTTTAAATATTGCCGATGCAGTTATTTTTCCTGATTCTGGAGAATTAATTGTAGAGCGAGGAGCAAGGATTAGAACTCTTAAAAATTCAAGCTTATTGTTGGATCCTCTTATAAGATATCATTCCTTTAATAATGCTACAATTGACATTTTTAGTGCCAATAATTATTCTGCTTCGGCTGATTATGTTTACATAGATTCTTTGGGTAATAAACAGGATATTTATTTTTCTGAAATTATAGTTAATGCTGACACTATTACTTTAGCCACGGCTAGTGTAAATGAAAAAAAGATATTTAAAATAGGAAATAGATATAATTTTAAAGGAGATATTAAAATTTTAGGAGATAGAAAAAATCTAACATACAATGGTTTCTTTAAGATAAATCATAACTGTTCTAACTTCTCAACTCAATGGATAGCTTTTTCATCTGTGATTGACCCATCTGATATTTCGTTTGATTTAAAAGAAAAATTGTTTAGCGATACAGATGATAAATTATACTCAGGTATTTTTTATAATAAAGATAGCACAATTTTTTACCCTACTTTTTTAAGTACTAAAAAAAGAGCAAAGGATTTAGAGTTTTTCTCTGCTACATCATCAGTATATTATAATAAAAGCAATTCTTCTTATGCTATTGGAGGTCAAGACTCAGTGTCTAATATTTTACTTCTAGATGATAAAACATGCACTGTATCAGGTGATGGAATGATTAATTTAAATTTAAATCTTGGTAGAATTAAAACACAATCTGTTGGAAAGATTTTAAACAAAAATAAAAATCAATTAGAAATAAATGGTTTTTTAATGTTTGACTTTGATTTTTCAAAAGATGCTATGGAGATTATGGCGCAAGACATTTTTTCAGCTCCAGGTGAAGAAATTTTTGAGTATAATAAGGATTATGAAAATAATCTTTCAAAATTAGTTGGTAAAGACCAAAAAGAAGATTTGATGATTGATTTAGAAATGAATGATGCTTTTGAGGAACTTCCAAAATCAATGAATTATACCCTTTCATTTACAGATCTTAATTTAGTGTGGGATAAAAAAAATAAAGCATTTATCACAAAGGGTAATTTAGGTTTAGGAAATATAAAAAATACTCAAATCAATGGTATTTTAAATGGTCATATTTTAATTGAGAAGGGAAGGAATTCTGATATATTAACAATTTATTTGCAAACAGAATTTTACGATGAGTACTTCTTTGTTTATAAAAATGGTTTAATGAGAGCTATTTCCACTAATCCTGAATTTAATTCTGCTATACTAGAAGTTAAAGACACTAAAAGAAAATCAGAATCTGTTAAAGGTCTAGATCCATACAGATATATGTTAGCTAATGAAGATGCTCCGGAAAAGTTTTTAAAACGGATTAAAAAAGAATTTTAATCGGTATGGATAATAATATGACTATACTTCTAATTCTTTTGTCTTATTTAACTGGAGCTTTTCCTTCTGCATTTATTGTTGGTAAAAGTTTTTTTAGTATTGATATTAGGCAGCATGGAAGTGGTAATGCAGGAGCTACAAATACATTTCGAGTTTTAGGCAAAGTTGCAGGTACAATTGTTTTGATTATTGATGTTTTTAAGGGTTGGCTAGTAGTAAATTTTGTGTATTTATTTTCTTCAATCAATATTAATCCTGAATTAATATTTGAGTATCAGCTTTTATTTGGAGTGTTTGCAGTTGTAGGTCATCTTTTTCCAGTGTATACTAGATTTAGAGGTGGCAAAGGTATTGCCACATTGTTAGGGCTATTGATCGGCCTACATTCATTTAGTGCCATTGTTTCTTGTATGGTTTTTATAACTGTCTTAATAGCTTTTAGATATGTTTCATTAGCTTCTATTTTCTCAGCTATTGCATTTCCAATTATTATTTATTTTTTCACAGAATCTTCTGATGTTTCGTTAATAATATTTTCTATTTTTGTTCCATTACTTGCTCTTTCAACTCACCACAAGAATATTAAAAGACTTTTAAGAGGACAAGAGCGAAAAATAAAATTCAAATAGAGTATATGGCATTAGATTACAACGAACAAAATAAAATTCATAAGAAAAGTGTTGCTATTAAAACATTATATCTTATTGATGATAACTTTAACACCTTTGATCATGTTATAGACTGTCTTGTTGCTATTTGTGATCATACGCCTATACAAGCTGAACAATGTGCTCTATTAACTCACATTAATGGAAAGTGTGATATTGTTCGTGGAGAGATTCCTGAGCTTAAAGCTTTTCAAGAAGACCTGGAGTTATATGGTCTAAACGTTCAAATCTTATAAATTTTAATAAATACGGCTCTGTAGCTTAACTGGATAGAGCACCTGACTACGGATCAGGAGGTTAGGGGTTCGAATCCCTTCAGAGTCACTTTTCTCTCTTATATATGTGAGAATTTTTATTGAATTATTTACTATTATTTGTTAATTTGTTAAAAATTAAAAATTAAAAATTAAAAAATGAAAAATTATATTTTATTATTTATTTCAGCACTATTGTTTAGTTGTTCATCTGATGTTACAAAAGTTACCTGGGATGATACTAAAAGTATTGCAGTGAATAAGCACATGGAAAATTATATTAATAAGGATTTTGATGCTATGAAAAGTTTGTTTTCTGATGATTTTCAAGTTGTTGTTTCAGGACAAGATAAGCCATATGATTTAGACGGCGTTATGGAGGCTGTAAATATGCATCATTCTCTTTATTCTAATATATACACTACAAAACCAGGTGTTGAAAATGAAAATGGAATAATAAGCCAAACAATAGCATATCCTACAGGAGAAACATGGACGCAAGTTTGGTTTATTTGGCATGCTACTGGAAATTATACGGGAGATACAGTTAACAATATGGTTCATCTTTCATATAAGTGGGATGGCGATTTAATAGCTGAAGAGTATCATTTTTCAGATGGTTCTGCTTTTAATAGAGAAGTTGAAGCTTATAATAATTCTTTAGAAGAAAAGAAGATTAAGTTATAATTACTGGTATTCTAACACGGTAAAAAATCTAATTTTTATGAAGCGGTAACAATCCTACTATAGGTTTTTTGTTGGGTTCAATTTTTAATAAAAATAGTTACA
>JAOHSR010000034.1 GCA_028122735.1 Flavobacteriales bacterium | reverse complement strand
TTGGAGTATAATTACTTGATGCTCCATTATTATTTATTAAATTAACAATTAATCCATTCGGGCCATATAATTGAATATTATATAATGGTGTCCCTCCATTTACATTAAATGTTAAAACCCCTGAGTTTTCAAATAAATTACTTACTGGAACAGATTCATCAATTACAGTAGAAATTATACTATCACAATTAAATGTTGAAATTAGAGTATCTAAATATGAACCTGCTTGAGTATAGTAGTTATTACCAATTATAACGCTATCTCCAATACAGATTGAAAAATATAAATATTCATATAGCAATGGATATACTGATAAATTAGTGTAAATAATACTGTCACATCCTGAAAAAGTGTAAAGTGAATCAATATAAAATCCTGGTGCATAGTAACTACTTCCACCAACTAGAACAGTATCTCCAGAACAAATAGAAAAATTATTGTTTGTAGTAGAATTATTATTAAATATCAAATTAGTATAGACAATACTATCACAACCATTTAATGAAATTAAAGTATCTATATAATTACCACTTTGGGTATAAATATTATTACCTATAAAATAAAACTCACCATTACATAAATTTAGAGATTGTTGAATGCCACCAGAGGGTAAAACAATAAGATTTGTATTTATTATACTATCACACCCCCCAAAAGAAATAGTATCAGAATAATTGCCGCTTATTGAATAAGAATTTAAACCAACAATATAATTTTCACCATTACAAATTGTAATATTTTGGTTTATTACACTAGAAATGCCAACAATAAGATTAGTATTAATTATACTATCACAACCAAATGAATTTGAAAGCGTATCATTGTAGATACCAGCAGAGTAATAATAGTTGGATCCAACAAGCACACTATCACCTAAACAAATTGATACTGTATCTGCATTTATTGAAATGTTATTTACTGATATATTAGATTGAGAAATATTTGAATAACATGATTGAACTTCTATTTCCCAATCATAAAAGAAATAGTAGTAGCCAAGTGATGCATTAGTACCTGTGATCGAAATACAGTTAGAGATATTATATGGGAAAATAGCTCCATTATCATTTCTATATAAATCACTATTAGAACCATTAATACCAATTTGTAAATTATTCTCTACAGGAAGATCAAAATTTAAATTTACTCTAACACCTTGAGGAGAATATGGAATATAAATTAAAGTATCTTGCAAAACTAAATTACTAGAGTTCCTTAATTCAATGTGCCTTACTGAGTCAGAATTTGCATAGACTAAAACAGATACAAGCTTAGAAGGTTTATAATTATTAAATACTAAGTGTCTATTTCCTTGATAATATCCTCCTGATCCAAATGAATTATTATTGGGTCCTCCAAAAATATTTGAAAAGGTAAATTCATTTCTAGAGTAATAAGTAGCTGAATTGTTTAATGTAGAAATTGTTAAAGATGAACCTGTATCTATAAAATTAGTTAATAAAGAATCGGAGTACCAATTAATTATTCCAAAATCAGAAAAAGCATTTATTGTTGCATCCTCTCCTTGACATACTGTTAAACTTGAAGATGTTATATTATAATCAAATACGGAAATATAGTTAATTACTGAAAGAGAATCAATACCATATTGATTTGATGTTTGTAAAGAAACCGAATACCTACCAGGATTTAAGTATGTATGAGTAGGATTTTGTAAAGATGAGAAGTTTCCATCACCAAAATCCCATAACCATGTATCAGGTCCATTTAAGGATAAGTCTGTAAATGAAACGATTCCACTGCAACTCACTGTATCACTAACATTAAAAAGTGTAGAAGGTGCAATCTGAGGAAAGGTACAAGACCAACTAGCCTCAAAACCTCTTCCATTTACTGCCTGGTCAGCATGAAGATAAACAGTTATAGACCCACCTGAAGATATAATAGTGCCAGGAGTCCCAGTTAAGGCATTACAGTATTGTCCAAGTGAAGGAGCAGATGTATCAGCTCCATCAAATATTTCAAGATAATCCCAATTACAATAGTTTTGAGAAGATGGGGCTTCGATATCAAAATCAGTAAAATTTAAAGCAATTTGATTACTTCCAGGTGGAGATATTGTCATCCATGCATTATTATTGTCATAATAATTTCCATTTGGCCCACCAACATCATATAAAGTTCCATTACAATTTGTCTGAAGTATACCTTCTCCACTGCTTGGTAAAGTGATAATACAAGGATTAGTCTGATTAATATTTATTATTGACTGATAAACTACACTATCAACACCTAATGGACCTGTAGAGATTAAAGAAACTGTATATATTCCAAAATTAGAATAAGTATGTGAAGGATTAGTTGAAGTGCTAAAATTTCCATCTCCAAAATCCCAATAATAAGAATTGGAGTAATATGAAGTATTTGTAAAGTTTACAGTAGCCGGTATATTACAAAAAACTGAATCATCTACATTAAAATTAGCTAAAGGAGGGGAAGTTATTAATAAGTCAATATTCCAAAGGCCTCTACCATAAGTTGCAGCAATCAACTTATTTGATGGGTATTGAATTTCTAATTCTGAAACAATTACATTAGGCAAAGAATTGTTGTTGAAATTATTCCAATCATTAGTTGTTGAATCTTTAACAAAAACTCCAAGATCTGTACCCAAATATATAGTCTCTAAACTATCCATTTCATTTAAAACAATTGTATTAGCTGGAACATTTGGTAGAGTTCCACTGATATTAGCCCAGGTAGAACCACCATTTTCAGAAAAATAAACTTTTTCATTGCTAGAGTATCCAGAAAAAGAAATCCACAGTCTATCTTCATTAGTAGGATGTATTGCTATACTAGTTATTGTTTTGTTTGGTAATGAAGATGAAACGTTGGTCCAATTGTTTCCTCCATCGTTTGTTTTAAATATGTTAGCATTATCTGAAAAATAAATAACATCAGGATTTGACTTAGAAATTTGAAGCTGATCTATTTTTCCTCCATTAGTTTCATTACTTGTAATAATATTCCATGAATTTCCACCATCATCTGATTTATAAAGTTCTTCATATCCAATAAAAATTGTTTGTGGATCTGTTCTATCAAGAATATATGGTGTTACCCATGCCCCATTATTAGCAGGTGCAATAGATGAAAAACTATTACCACCATTAGTAGACTTTCTAATATCACCGTAATACACTGATCCATACATTATATCTTCATCAGAATAGTCAATTATACATTCCATCCCATCTCCTCCAATTACAGCATCCCAATTAAGATTGTTTTTTAAAAAAGTACCATTATCCTGAGTACCTCCAATTACTAAGTCTTGAACCGTTTGAGATACTCCTAATCTGTAAAATTGTGTTATTTGTAAGCCATCCGAAATATCTGTCCAATTATTACCATCATCATCAGAGTAATATAAACCTCCATCATTAGCAGAATATACTTTATTATCTAATGAATTATATTGAAGCATATGTTCATCAGCATGCATATAATTAGCTCCACCTCCACCATACCAATGTGTGTTAAGATTCCAATTAACTCCACCATCATCTGATTTCCAGCAATTAACTCCTCCAACAAAAACAATATCCTCGTCTAAAGGAGAAACAGTTAATGCTAAGTCATACCATGCCTGGCCTCCATTATCAGAACCATTTGTTGACCAACCAAGTAAATTTGGAGAATTGGATTGCTGAGTCCAACTATTTCCCTCATCAATTGATTTGTATAAACCGTAATATCCATTATCATTATTACCAAATAAAGCATAGACTACATTAGGATTATCATTTGTTACTGCAATACATGCTCTTCTTACATCATTAGTTGATGGAAGACCTGATCCAGATTGAGACCAATTTATACCATTATCAACAGATTTATATACAGAAGTATTTCCTTTAGATCCAGCAAAAATTATATTTGAATTTGTAGAATGAAATTCCATACTTACTAAATTTTCACCAGTAAATGTATGTACAAAATTATCTCCTCCATCAATAGACCTGTAGACTCCATTACTAGTAGCAACAATTATAATGTTAGGGTCTAATGGATCAATTAGTATTCTATTACCTCTGTATGATGATGTAATATTAAAAGATAATCCAGTTGTTTGCCATGAAAGACCGCCATCATTAGATCGCATCACACCGTAAGCATAAGTATCTCCACCGTCTCTATCTCCCGTTACAATAAATAATGTATCAGGATTTGAAGGATGTATAGCAATATCAGAAACACCTAGGTTGTTAAGAAAATCAGTACTAGTATTCCAAGTTTGACCAGCATTTGTTGATTTCCAAAATCCACCAGCAGGAGCACCAACGTAAAGAATATCTGAATTATTTGGATGAAAAACAATTGAATTTAATCTTCCTATACCTCTCTTTCTCCCACTTCCTTCTAGAGGAACATTATTAGGTCCAACTTGAGTCCAAACATTGGGAGGCATCATTCTAAAATTATCATTTCTAGAATTTAAATTTTGATTTTCTTCAAATAATATTTGTGGCTGGAGGTTTCCATCAGGATAAACTCTCTGTCCAATAAAATTTTCCCATCTTTTAAACTGTTTCCACCCTTTACCTTTTTCAATATTCCTTCCTTCCCAAAAA
>JAOHSR010000033.1 GCA_028122735.1 Flavobacteriales bacterium | reverse complement strand
CTTGGTTTTTATTCAAAGGATTCATTATCTCCATTAAGATTTTTAGAGATAAGACAAGCGATTAATTATGGTTTTGATAGAAAGAAAATGTTAAAGTATTTAAGGAATAACATTGGATCACCTGCAATTAATGGATTTATACCCAAAGGAATGCCTTCATTTAATGATTCATTAATAGGTTTTTCGTATAATCCCAAGCTTGCACAGAAATTAATTTCTAAAGCCATTAAATTAAATAATGGGCCATTAGATCCTATCGTATTATCAACCACATCATCTTATTTAGATTTATGTGAATATATTCAAAATGAATTGTCAAATATTGGGTTAAACATTGAGATAAGTGTTAATCCTCCTTCTATACACAGGCAGATGGTAGCAACATCAAAATTATCTTTCTTTAGAGGAAGTTGGATTGCTGATTACCCCGATGCTGAAAATTATCTCTCTCTCTTTTACAGTAAAAATCATTCTCCATTAGGTCCTAATTATACTCATTTTGAAAATAAAGAATATGATGATTTATATCTTAAAAGTTTATTGGAAAATGATGATTCTTTAAGGCATATATATTATAATAAGATGGATAAAATTATTATTGATAATGCACAAATAGTTCCTCTTTATTATGATAACATACTTCGATTTACACAAACAAATATTAAAGGATTTTCAAATAATGCTATTAATATGTTAAATCTTAAACGTGTAAATAAAGTTTTGTAAATCATCGGAGGAATTGATATATTTTTAAATACATTAATTAAATTTGCCTTGAATCTAATTAAATTATGAAAATATCTCTTAGCTGGCTCCAGCAATATTTAAAAGTTGATTTGTCAACAGATGAAATATCTGAATTACTTACTGATATTGGGTTAGAAGTTGAAGGGGTTCATAAATATGAAACTATTAAGGGAGGACTTAAGGGAATAGTAATTGGTAAAATCTTAACTGTTGATAAACATCCTGATGCCGATAGATTAAATCTTACATCTGTTGATATTGGCGCTGAGGATCCTATACAAATTGTTTGTGGTGCTCCTAATGTTGCAGTTGGATTAAATGTTCCTGTAGCTACAGTTGGTACAAGATTATATGATGGAGATGAATCTTTTAAAATTAAAAGAAGTAAAATTAGAGGGCAAATTTCTAATGGTATGATTTGTGGTCCTGATGAAATTGGCCTTGGTGCCAAAACAGATGGTATTATGGAATTACCTGATGATGCTGAAGTAGGAATGGCAGGTGCTGATTATTTTGAAATTAATGAAGATACAGTTTTTGAAATTGGTCTAACTCCAAATAGATCTGATGCTATGTCGCATATTGGTGTTGCAAGAGATTTAAAAGCTGTTCTAAATAGTAGGGGTGATGATTTGAAAATGTGTATGCCATCAATTAAGGATTTTAAAATTGATAATAATGATTTATCCATAGATGTTAAGATAGAGTCTGAATCATTATGCCCTAGATATTCAGGAGTTTCAATTTCTAATGTTATAGTAAACGAATCTCCAGATTGGCTTAGACATAAACTATTATCAATCGGTATAAATCCTATTAACAACATTGTTGATGTTACCAATTATGTGCTTCATGAAACTGGACAACCATTACATGCTTTTGACACGGAAAAGATTTTAGGAAAAGAAATTATTGTTAAAAAACTAAATAAGGATACAAACTTTATTACACTTGATGAAAATAAAAGAAAATTATCAGATAATGATTTAATGATATGTAACGCTAAAGAACCAATGTGTATTGCTGGGGTCTTTGGTGGTTTGGACTCTGGTGTTACAAATAATACTAAGTCAATATTTATTGAATCTGCATATTTTGACCCCATATCAATTCGTAAAACTGCAAAATATCATAAGTTAAATACTGATGCATCTTTTAGATATGAAAGGGGTTGTGACCCAAATATCACTGTTTATGCTCTTAAAAGAGCTGCTTTGCTTATTCAAGAGCTTTGTGGCGGTGTAATATCTTCTGATGTAGTTGATGTTTACCCAAATCCGATTAAAGATTTTTCAATTAGCTTTTCATACAATAATTTAAATAAGCTGATAGGTGAGGAGTTGGATAGAAATCTTGTTAAATCTATTATTAAGAATTTAGAGATTAAAATTACAGATGATAAAGATGATAGTTTGTCTTTATTAGTTCCTCCATACAGAACTGATGTTAGAAGAGAGGTAGATGTAATAGAGGAAGTTTTAAGAATTTATGGCTTTAATTCTATCAAAATAAAAAATAAATTAAATGCATCTATTGATTCTTCAAATGGTATTACCTCTTTTAAATTAAAAAATATTATCTCTAACTTATTAGTTTTTAACGGCTTCAATGAGATAATGAATAATTCATTAACAAAATCAGAGCTTTATAATGTTAATACATTTTATAAAGCTGAGAACAATGTTAATATTCTTAACCCACTAAGTTCAGATTTAAATATTTTACGAAGAACTATGTTGTTTTCTTCTTTGGAAACAATTGAATATAATTCAAACAGAAAAAATAATAATCTTAAAATGTTTGAGTTTGGTAAAACATATTCTCTAGTTGATGAATATGTCGAAAATCAACATCTTTTTCTTTCTTTAACTGGAAGAAGGTCAAAAGAAAATTGGAATTCTTCAAATGAAAAGATTGACTTTTTTGATATAAAGGAATATGTTCATACTATTCTTAACAAGCTTGGAATATTTAAGTTTGATTCTAAATCAAAAGATAATCCATTTTATGATGACTATATTCAATATAAATTGAATAATAATATTATAGTTTCATTTGGATCAGTTAGTGATAAAATTCTTAAAAAATATAAGATAAATAAAGCCGTTTATGTTGCTGACTTTAATTGGGACGTTTTATTAAAAATTGTTAAAGGAGTGAATATTGTTTATACCCCAGTAAATAAATTTCCATCAGTAAGAAGAGATCTTTCTTTATTAATTGATAAAAATATTTCTTTTTCAGAGTTAGAAAGTATTGCAAAATCAATTAAATGTAATATTCTAAAGGATATCAATCTTTTTGATGTGTACACAGGAAATAAACTTCCTGAGAATAAGAAGTCATATTCACTATCTTTTATTTTTGAAGATAATTCTAAAACTTTAACAGATATTCAAATTGATAAAATAATGGATAAATTAATTAAGGAGTATAAAAAAGGGGTATCCGCTGAGATACGTTAGTTTAAAAATCTAGAGAATTAATTAAAATATCATCAGCAATATTTGGTATTAGAACTTTTAATTTTTCATTTTCTTTCATCGCCCTTTTTATAGCAAAATTTGCCTCTTTATTTCGAGCCCAGTTTCTTCTAGCAATACCATTATTTACATCCCAAAAAAGCATGTTTTTAATCTTCTCTTCAGATTCTTTAGAGCCATCAATTAACATCCCAAAACCACCGTTTATAACTTCTCCCCATCCAACTCCACCACCATTATGAATCGACACCCAAGTTGCACCTCTAAAAGAATCTCCAATAACATTATGGATAGCCATATCAGCTGTAAACTGAGATCCATCATATATATTTGATGTTTCTCTATATGGAGAGTCAGTTCCAGAAACATCATGATGGTCTCTCCCCAATATAATAGGTTCTTTTATTTCATTACTAGCTATAGCTTTGTTAAATGCAAGGGCAATTTCAATTCTTCCATTTGAATCTGCATACAATATTCTTGCTTGTGAACCAACAACAAGATTATTATCATTTGCAGACTTTATCCAGTTGATATTATCATTCATCTGTAATTTAATTTCGTCTGGAGAGTTAGTTTTTAACTTTTCTAAAACTTCAGCTGCAATTCTATCAGTGACTTTTAAATCTTCCTTTTGGTTTGAAGAGCAAACCCATCTGAATGGACCAAAACCATAATCAAAACACATTGGCCCCATAATATCCTGAACATATGATTGAAATTTAAAACTTCCAGATTCATTAAGAATATCTGCGCCTGCTCTTTTAGCCTCTAGTAGAAATGCATTTCCATAATCAAAGAAGTACATCCCTCTTTTTGACATTATATTTATTGCATTTACATGAGATCTTAGTGTTTCTTGAACTTTTTCTTTAAATAATGAAGGATCGTTAACCATTAAGTTATTTGCCTCTTCATACTTCATGTCTTGAGGGTAATATCCTCCTGCCCAAGGATTATGTAAAGAAGTTTGGTCAGAGCCAATATCTACCTTAATATTTCTTTCTACTAATCTTTCCCACAAATCAACTATATGGCCATTATATGCTATAGATATTGCTTCTTTCTCATTTCTAGCTTTAACAGCTCTATCAATCAGTTTGTCAAGATCATTAATGATTAGATCAACCCAACCTTGCTCATGTCTTTTTATTGTAGCTTTTTTATTAATTTCAGCTATTATACATACTCCATTTGAAATAACAGCAGCTTTTGGTTGTGCTCCAGACATTCCCCCTAAGCCAGATGTTACAAATATTTTTCCGCTTAAATCTTTCGCTAAGGGATCAATTTTACGAGCAGCATTTAAAATAGTTATTGTTGTTCCATGTACGATACCTTGAGGTCCAATATACATAA
Organism: Flavobacteriales bacterium; assembly: GCA_028122735.1. GTDB lineage: Bacteria > Bacteroidota > Bacteroidia > Flavobacteriales > BACL11. Next base: position 284 of record JAOHSR010000033.1, on the reverse strand, counting down.
ATGATCCTGCAGTCATTTGACCATATTGGGTAACCCCTAAAGCATTATATTTTTCCCAATGATCAGGTTTAGAGTAATTTGGAATCATCATGCCATTAGTTACTACAACTCTTGGCGCATTTTTGTTCGAAGGGAATAGGCCCATTGGATGCCCAGAATAAATTACAAGTGTTTGTTCATCGTCCATCTGAGCAAGAAATTGCATACATATTAAATATTGAGCCCAGTTTTGAAAAACTGATCCATTGCCTCCATAGGTAATTAGCTCATGTGGGTGCTGTGCG
>JAOHSR010000032.1 GCA_028122735.1 Flavobacteriales bacterium | reverse complement strand
ATTCTTAAAAAAAGATTTTAAAAATTTATAATTTAAAAAATATGTGTTTTCATTATTTAGATCCCATGATTTTGAGTTAAGTTTATTTATGTCTGTGTAAACTTTAATACTCATTAAGATAAATTTAGAACTGAAATTTCAGGCATTATACCTACCCTACCTGCATATGCAAGATTTCCAACTCCAGTGTTTACGTAAATATATTTATTAAATTTATCTTTATAAAGGCCTGACCACTGCTTATATCTCCATTGAACAGGACTCCACTTAACACCAGGTATATCAATTCCAAATTGCATTCCATGAGTATGTCCAGCTAATTGGAGATCAATTCTTTTTGGAAAATCTAAAACTTGAGCTGTCCAATGAGATGGATCGTGTGAAAGTAAAATTGTAGGAATACTATTATCAACATCACTCATGGCTTTAGGTAAATCTCCATCTTTATTAAAATTACCAGCACCCCAATTCTCTACGCCAACTAAATTAATTTCTGAATTTCCCGCACTAACTTTTACAGATTCATTTAGTAATAATTTAAAACCTATTTTTTCATGAGTTTCAATCATATTATTAAAATTATTTTTCCACTTTTCACTAGATCTTTTCCAGCCAACGTAATCGCAATAATCATGATTACCTAAAACAGAGTAATTTCCATACTTTGATTTAATTTTTTTAAGTGTATCTATATAAGGAACAACTTCATTATAATAATTATTAACAAGATCACCAGTAAATACAACTATATCAGGATTTTCTGAATTAATCAAATCAACAACATTATTTAATTTTTCAATGGAATTAAATGAACCAAGATGTAAATCTGAAATATGAATAATTTTTAGACCTAAGAAAGATTTGCCAAAATTTTTCAATTTAATATTTGTATGCTTTAACTTAAAATTATATCTGCCAAATATAATACCACCAAGCATTGTAATAAAGAAAGATGAGGCAATTACAATGGATGTATTACGAAGAAAATTAAGTCTACTTACGCTGTAAAAAGATTTGTTTGAGCTAGAATCCGTAAAAAAATTGATGACAATTCTAATCAATCTTAGAAAATCATCAATAATTAAAGGAAATAAAGCGAAAAATTTAGATATGAAAACAATAAAGATAAAACTACTTATTAATATTTCATTGTTAAAGTGAACAGAAGGAGTTCGTCTTTCAAAATTTAAAACAACATAAATTATAATAAAATATATAGCAAAAGAAATAACCCAATAGATACAATTAAATATTCGATTTAAAACAGATGACTTGTTGAAAAAAGGACTAATTGATGAAAATAAATAATAATCCAAAAGAAGAAAAAATATAATAAAGAAAACTAATCGAAAAATCATTATTGAAACTAATTTAAAATTGAGTTTGCAAAATTAAGAAAGAAAAATTTTAATATTTAACTAACAGTAGATTTTTTCATTGTTCTATTAAGAACAACTAACAATTGAATAATTTTAAAGAAAATAAAATCGTATACTTTTAAAAATATTGGCAAATTTTTTCTCCTTAGATCTAATAAAACAGCAATTCTAGTTTCATCTGTTTCATTTCTTACCTCATGAACATATGTGTCATCAAACATAACGCCTTTTCCTTCTGTCCATGAATAAGTTTTATTGTCAACAAATAATTGGCAATTACCATTTTTTGGAACAGAAATTGCTAACTGATATCTAAGAATACCTTTATATGGACCCTTATGAGGTGGTATATGCTTTCCAGGACTTAAAAATGATATAGATATACTTGAAACATCCTTAAATGGCTTAAATAAATCAACAATTTTAGGACATAATTTTGAATTTTGTTTGTGCCAAAAACCATAAGTTTTTACTAAAAACATATTCCATGCTTTCCCATCATTGTTAGAAATAAATGCTTGACCATCATCAACATCATGAAATTTAGGAAGTGAGTTAGTCTTTGTAACCATTTTATTAATTTCGTCCCTAATTAATGTCCAATTATTTTCTAGTATTTTATGTTCTGGGAAAACCTTATCAGCATCCAAATATGGGGGATTAGAAATAAACTTATTGTAAAACTTAAGATTCCAATCTCTAAATTTTATGAAAAAAATATTTCTATTGTTTTGGTACTGACCCATAATTCAAATATAAAAATAAATATTAATTAATAAAACTCTATGCATGGCATAGTAAATTAAGAATGATTATAAATAATCAAACTTTAAAAGCTTTATGTGGTTTCAATGATGACTTAATTATTTCTAAAAAGCTAGAGTCTAAAACAACAAAACTATATGAAAAATTTAAGGATTCTTTTGAAGCACCAATCTTTGAAAATATTATTTTTTCTTTTACAAAAAATTCTTCTAGATGATTTAAGTGATGTTTTGCAAGTTGTTCTGAATCAGAGCCAAAAAACTCCCAAACAAACTTAAGGTCCTTCATTTATCTAAATTACTTTCTTTCCTTTATTATCCCCGTCCATCCAATAGTTGTCTTTAACTTCTCCTAAATATCTAACTATTTTATTTTGAAATTGAGTTAAAGCTAACATAGCTTGTTCATGAGTTTCTCTCATTATTCTAGTACCCTTATTTGAACCTTTCATCTTAAGTTCAATATAAAAACCATTTTTCAAACCTTTTGCTCTTGTTGTGGGTCTACCTCTACTTGACATATTTAAGAATATTTTTTAAAGTTAACGTAAAACACAAGAAAAAATTGTTGTTTTCAAATCTGAAAAAGATTTTTTGCATTTTAGCAAATATATAATAATTATTTAAACAGAAATTTACTAATTAAAGAATGAAAATGATGAACTCCCTTTTCCATTTTCGGAGAAAACCTACCATTTTTATAAAATCTTGACCCAACACCTTTTTGGACTCTTTGGACAATTTCTTCATCTTCTAATTCAACTTTATCAAGATCACCACCTGCACCTTTATTTAATTTATCTTCATCCCAAACAAAAGAAATAAAATCAATTTTAGTTTTTTTAACAGCAACAGGCTTTATAATATTTATAGAAATTCCCCATGGATAAAAATTAAACATCATATTTGGGAAAACCCAAAAATAATAGGCAGCAATTTTTTGACCAAAATCAGCTGAATTGTTGGGAATATCAAAGCAAATATCGTTTTCTTCAGCATATCCAATTTGTAAATTAGAATATTTTAGAATTTCAACATCATATTTCTTATAATCTAATGTAGCATTTAAATCTTTGTGAATAAATGGGATATGAAAACCTTCAAGATAATTATCACAATATAAAGCCCAATTAGCCTCAATCTCATAAGATTTAGAAAGATCTGATCTAAGCTTTAAGTTATTAAAAGGCATCCATGAAACTCTACTTTCCATTTCATTTATCAAATCATCAAATGGGATAATTGGATCTAAGGAAACAAATTGAAATTGAAAAAAGTTTTTTAAATCTACTTTAGTTAAGTTGTCACTAGAACATGGAAAATTTTCCATTCCCTCACTTTCAGGCATAAAAAGAAATTCACCTAACTTATTAAAAGATTTTCCATGATAATTACAAACAATATTATTTTTCAATACAGATTTCTTTTCAATTAAAATATTACCGCGATGCGTACAAACATTAGAAAAACAATTAATTTGATTATTATTATTTATTAAAACTAATGGCTCGGGAATAAATCCGTCAAGAAAATAAAATGGATAAGCAGAATTATTTTGTCTTAACTCTTCACTAGAACAAACAAACTGCCAACTCCTATCGAAAATATTTTTTCTAACTATTTCAAACATTTCATTAGAACAATAAAAATCTCCATCTAATGTATTTGATTTTCTAATATCCTTATTAATACTATTAATTTTCATAGTGGTAAAATTAAATATTATTTAAAAGATCTTTTATGTTTTCAAATGAATTATCCAACTTGGAAGAAATTTCATTTTTACTTACCCAAATAACCTTTGAAATACCCTCAGATTTTTGTGGAGTTAGTTTTTTCTTAAAATCAGATGACATTAAGTACCAAGATGTTTTCTTTAAGATAGGCTGATTATCTTCAACATAAGTATGATAAGTATACTTTAAAAATTTTATAACGCATAATTTATCTATTCCACATTCCTCCTCTACCTCTCTAACTGCACATTTTAATTCTGATTCATTTAATTCTATTTTACCTTTTGGCAAGTCCCAAAAATCATTTCTAAAAATCATTAATAGTTTATCATTATTAAAAACAACACCACCTGATGCATATATTATTTTATAATTATCACAAAAACCTTCCCAATTATGATCTATTATTTTAGGTTGATTGTTAATGAAAACTTTATATTTTTGTGGCATGGTGAATTATCAAGAAGATTCTAAAGAAATAGCAAAATTTTTATTACAAATTAAAGCAATTATTTTACAACCAGACAATCCATTCACTTGGGCATCTGGATGGAAATCACCAATATATTGTGATAATAGAAAAACATTATCATTTCCATCTATTAGAACACACATAAGAATTAAGTTATGTGAGATAATAAAAGAGCAATATCCACATGTAAATGTTATTGCAGGAGTAGCTACTGGTGGAATAGCTATTGGCGCACTAGTAGCGGAAGAGCTTGGATTGCCCTTTATTTATGTTAGGGCATCGAATAAAAGTCATGGAAAGAAGAACCTAATTGAAGGATACTACAATTCAGGTCAATCAATTGTTGTAATTGAAGATTTAATTAGTAGCGGTAAAAGTTCTCTTGCAGCAGTAGAGGCATTAAGAAATAAAGATTTAAATGTCAGAGGTCTAATATCAATCTTTACTTACAGCTTTAAAGAAGCAGATAAAAATTTCAAAAAATATAATTGTATTAAAAATTCTTTATGCGATTACAAAACTTT
>JAOHSR010000031.1 GCA_028122735.1 Flavobacteriales bacterium | reverse complement strand
GGACAAATAGTAGCTTGGGTCATTAAGTTGAGTTAACCGCATTTTCAAAGCAGCTAAAGAGCCGCCAATATCATCATGAAGCTTCTCACTTGCTTTATTTTTTAATATTTGATCGTAGGACGAGATATTTTTTGCTGCAACAATTTTCTTTTGTTTTTCCTTTCTTGATTTTTTATCAGTGTAGTAGATTAGATAAATAAAACCAACTATAGTAATTATAAGTAGAATTAATGATTGTAATTTACTTTTTGCTTCTTCAATTTTTAATTGGCTTTTAAGATTTGTTGATTTTAAAACATTATCTTTTTCGTATTCCAACATCTCTTCACCAGACATATTTGTAATAATAGCTTTAATTGATTCAAAACAAATTTGTAAGGAATCAAGTTTGTCTTCAATACCATACTGTATGGCTTTATTTCTAATAGAATCAAGTTGTTGAGTCTTTGATTCTGTTGTAGTAGCGCATACTTGTAAAGAAATAATATGAATTATAAATATGAAAATAAATTTTTTCATTATTTTTTTATGATTTCAAGTTTTGCAAATCTAAGTAGAAGTTGTTTTTGACCAATGCCCTCAAAAAATATAGTAGCCTTTTTATTTATATCCTCTCCACTAATTTCTAAAATTTTACCAGATCCAAATTTTGAGTGTTTTACACGCATTCCATTTTGAATATTGTTAATTTCTGAAGAGACTATATTGCCTTGTATTTTTGTTGCTTTTTTAAATCCTTTTGGAACAGTCGCTTTGTTTTCTTCTTTTTTAGTTTTTTTATACTTGTTAAAATAATTTTGCTTCTGAAAATTCTTTGGTTTTTTTATGCTAGCTTCTGTTTTTATAATGAATTTTTCATCCAATTCGTATAAAAACCTACTTGGCTCACAATCTACATATTGACCCCATTTAAATCTATTGGTTGTGTGTGAAAGAAATAGTCTTTTTTCAGCTCTAGTAATTGCAACATAGAAAAGACGTCTTTCTTCTTCAAGATTTTCTTGACTATCTCCTGCCATCATTGAAGGAAAAAGATTTTGTTCAAGTCCAACAACAAAAACATAAGGGAACTCTAATCCTTTAGCAGCATGTACAGTCATCAAGGTTACTTTGTTAAAGTCTTCAGTTTTTTCATTATCCTGATTAGTGAGTAAAGCAACATCTTGCATGTAGTTTGCCAGAAGATTTTCCTCAGTGTTTTCACAAAAATCTTTTAAACCATTTAATAGTTCTTGAATATTTTCAAACCTACTAACACCTTCTGGGCTTTTATCGTTGTAGAGGTCGTGAAATACGCCTGACGTTTTTGCAATATGCTCAGTAAGCACATATGCATCTCTATTTTCTTTTTGACTAATAAAGCTTTTGATAAGCGTTGTAAATTCTTCTAATTTTTTGCAACTCCCATTATTAATATTATGCTTGTAGCCTACTAAATTATTTAACACTTGCCAGATACTTATTTTTTCTGAATTTGCAGTAACTATTAATTTTTGAAGTGTTGTATTTCCAATCCCTCTTGTTGGGTAATTTATTATTCTTTTTAATGCTTCTTCATCATTAGGGTTAATTGTCAATCTGCAATAAGCTAGAATATCTTTTATTTCTTTTCTTTGATAAAAAGATAGTCCTCCGTAGATTTTATATGGAATATTTTGTTTTCTTAAAGCTTCTTCCAACGATCTTGATTGAGCATTAGTTCTGTATAATACTGCAAAATCTTTAGGAAATGCTTGTTCTCGCATTTTAATTTCAAAGATTGTATTAGCAACTAATCTTCCTTCATCGCTGTCTGAATAGCATTTGCAAACAATTATTTTTTCTCCTTCTTTATTTTCAGTCCAAACTGTTTTTTTAATTTGATTTTCATTATTATCAATTAAACTATTTGCTGTATTTACGATTGTTGAAGTTGATCTGTAATTTTGTTCAAGTTTATAGCTAGCATGATCAGGGTAATCATTCTTAAAGTTAAGGATATTTTCAATTTTAGCTCCTCTAAAAGAATAAATACTTTGGGCATCATCTCCAACAATACAAATGTTTTCGTTCAAAGCGGCTAACTTTTTAATAATCAAGTATTGAACATGATTAGTGTCTTGATATTCATCAATTAGTATATATTGAAACTTGTTTTGATATTTTATAATCAGATCTGGAAAATTATCTAAAAGTGTGTAAGTGTTAAGTAGTAAGTCATCAAAATCCATTGCAGAAGCTTTTCTGCATCTTTGAACATAAATTCTATAAATCCTCTCAAAATCAGGTCTTTTAGCAATCTTGTCAGTTTGAATTAGCTCGGCGTAATTAGAATATTTATCTGCTTTTATAAAGTTATTTTTTAGTGAGGAAATTCGATTTAGTATTACGGAAACTTTGTAAATGTCTTTGTCAAGGCCTAGTTCTTTTATAATGCTTCGTAATAAACTTTTTGAATCATCTGTATCATAAATAGTAAAGTTTTGAGGGTAATTTAATTTTTCAGATTCAATTCTTAAAATTCTTGAAAAAACGGAGTGGAATGTGCCCATCCAAAGGCTACTTGCAATATTTTTTCCAACCATCATTTCAATCCTATTTCTCATCTCTTTTGCTGCTTTATTTGTAAATGTAAGAGATAGAATATTAAATGGGGATACATTGTTTTTTAGCAGGTGTACAATACGGTATGTAAGAACTCTTGTTTTTCCAGAGCCAGCCCCAGCAATAACCATCAAAGGGCCTTTGAGGTGTTGGACCGCTTTTTGTTGTTCTGGATTTAATTTATCTAAGTAATTTTCCATTTTAAAACTTCACAAATCTAAACTTATTTACTTATTGAAAACATTCATTATTAAGTTAGTTTTTAACGATTTTTAATTAATGAATCTATAAGTTGGTTTTCATTATTCTTAATTTCAAACTGCTAATATTTATATTTAATAAAAAAAATGACTTATTAAGGAGATAATGTATATAAGATTTACGCTCTATAAATAGCCTTTTAGATTAATAAATTGTAAATTTGGAAAAAATTTATCTCTAAATGAAAAAGATTCTAATTTTACTCATATCAATTTGTAGTGTTTTTCAAATGCAGGCAACTCACTTAATGGGTGGTGAAATAACATGGGAATGTATCAAGGTTGGACCTGATGCTGGAAAGTATATTTTTAAATTAAAATTATACAGAGATTGTGATGGAACATCTCTTTCAACTTTTGCTCAAACAATTTATGTTTGGGATCATCCAACAGTTACGCAAATGTCAGTAGATTTTATTTCCAATACAGATATTTCTCCAGATTGTGATATTACCAATAGTGGTAATCCTCAACTTGATTGTTCGGGAAATCCTGTTGGTGCAGTAGAAGAGTATATTTATGAATCTTTGCCAATAAGTTTGCCTGGAGCGCCTCCGGCTACAGGATGGCACTTTACCTGGGACTCCTGTTGTAGAAATGGAGCAATTACAAATCTTGTACTCTCTAGTCCAACCTCCCCAAGTGAAGGATTTACATTAAGAGCATCCATGTTTCCTTATTATGACAATTTAGGAAATGTAGTGCCTGCTGATCCATGTTTTGATTCATCTCCAGTGTTTAACGAGAGTCCAAAAACAATTATTTGTACTGGTTACCCATTTGCTTACTCTCATAATGCTTCTGATGATGAGTTAGATGAAATTTTTTACGATTGGGATGAACCACTTGATGATTTCTTTGGTGCGTTTAACCCTCCTGTAGCACCAACACCTTTACCTTTTTTAGCTCCATATTCATATGATAATCCCCTTCCTGGAGGGGTTACACTTGATAGCATAACTGGTGAGATTGCTTATAATTCTACAACCTCAGGTAACTTTGTAACTGTGGTTAGAATTGACGCATACAAATGCGGGCAATTAGTTGCTCAAATTTTCAGAGAAATTCAAGCAGTTTTAATTTCTTGCCCAACTCTTGCTGGTGGAATAAATAATATTCCTCCTACTGTTTCGCCACCCTTTACAGATCCAATTACTGGATTACCTTCTTATTCAACTTCAGTTCCAGCTGGTGGTGCTATTAATTTTCAAATTCAATCAGATGATTTTGACGTCTATGCAAATGGATCACCTCAGGATGTAACTTTAGAAATTACTGGTGGACAGATGGCTGGAGACTTTACAACAATTACTGATTGTACAAATCCTCCATGCGCAACATTTGATAATGGGGCTGGATTGACACCACCTTTTTCCAATCCTACTTTTGTTAATGGATTCTTTAATTGGCAAACAGCTTGTAGTCATGTTACCACTAATGTAGGCTGTGGAAATATTTCTAATTTATACACATTTGCCATTAAGGCTTATGATGATTTTTGTCCAGCTCCAGCAATTACATTAGCTACAATTTCAATAGAAGTTACAGCAGCTAATTCTTTGCCTGATCCTGATTTGCAATGTGCTTTTCTTGATGGTAATGGAGATTTAACACTAGATTGGAATGAAACTTTTGGCGCTAATCCATCTACTATTTATCATATTCTAGGTTCTGATAATATTGGGGGTCCATATACTTTGTTGGCTGATGTAAATTATCCAGATACCATGTACACTATTGATGCTGTAAATATTCCAGCTGGTTATCAATTCTTTTATATGACACAAGAATCTGCATGTGCAAATAATTCTTTAGAATCTGATACAATTACTCCAATTGAATTTGCCATTTCTTATTCTGATGTTAGTTGTTGGGATGACTCTGATGGGCAAATTACTATTGAAGTTTTAAGTACTATGCTAGTACCATTTAGTTATTACATTAATGGCGTTATAAATCCTAATCCAATTCCATATGATACTGTTTTTGATGGTTTATCCACTGGAGTATATGCCATAACTGTTAGTGACAATGGTAGTTGTCAGATAACTCAAGATATTTCTATATC
>JAOHSR010000030.1 GCA_028122735.1 Flavobacteriales bacterium | reverse complement strand
TTTTATCGTTGTAGCGGGAGCCAGACTCGAACTGACGACCTTCGGGTTATGAGCCCGACGAGCTACCAACTGCTCCATCCCGCGATGTAGATGCAAATATATATCTAAAACTTGATTTTTCAACTATATAAATAACATTTATTTATTATTCAAAAACGAGTATTTTTGCGCTCATGATTTCTGTAAATAATTTATCACTATACTTTGGCGGTCAGGACGTTTTTAAAAACATCTCATTTATGGTAAATAAGGGAGATAAGATTGGTCTTGTTGGAAAAAATGGTGCGGGTAAATCAACATTATTAAACTTATTATCAAATAATCTTACACCCAACGATGGTGGAGTAGCTATTCCTAATGGTTTAATTCTTGGTTATCTTACTCAAGATTTAGATTTTGAAGATGGGAGAACTGTTATTGAGGAGGCACAAACTGCATTTAGTTACTTAAATGATATTAAGGATCGTTTAGTAATTGTTAATAATGAGATTAATGAAAGAACTGATTATGAAACCGATTCATATCTTGAGTTGATTTCTGAATTTCATGATTTGGACGAGCGTTACAGAATGTCAGGAGGAAATGATATGCAATCTGAAATTAGTCAAGTATTAAGTGGATTGGGTTTTACTCAATACGATTATGAAAGACAAACTACTGAATTTAGTGGTGGTTGGAGAATGAGAATTGAATTAGCAAAGATTCTACTTCAAAAACCAGATGTTCTTTTGCTTGATGAGCCCACCAATCATTTAGACATTGAATCAATTATTTGGCTCGAACAGTGGCTTAAAAAATTTACTGGTGCAATAGTTTTAGTTTCTCATGATAGATTTTTTTTAGATTCAGTTTCTAACCGAACAATAGAGATTTCTTTTGCCAAAATCAATGATTATAAAGCCAAATACACAAAGTATTTAGAGCTCAGGAAAGATAGAATTGAAAAGCAAATTCAAGCAAAAAAAAATCAAGATAAATTTATTTCTGAAACTAAAGTTTTGATAAATAAATTCAGAGCTAAAAAAAATAAAGCTGCATTTGCTCAAACCTTAATTACCAAGTTAAGCAGGCTAGAAATTATTCATGTAGAAAAGGAAGATGTTGGAAGAATGCAGTTTAAATTTCCACCAGCACCTCATTCTGGTAAGTTAAGTTTAACTGTTAAAGAAGCATCTAAAAGTTATGATGATTTAGATGTTTTAGATTCAATAAACTTAGAAATAATAAAAGGAGAAAAAATAGCATTTGTTGGAAAGAACGGGGAGGGTAAATCAACACTTGCAAAAATGATAGTTGGAGAAATTGATTTTGATGGATTAATTGAACTTGGTCATCAGGCTAAGATGGGTTATTATGCACAAAATCAAGCAGATTTCCTCGATGAAGAATTAACAGTCCTACAAACTGTAGAAAATGCTGTTACTGAACATACTAAAGCAAATGTTAGAACAGTATTAGGTTCCTTTTTGTTTTCAAATGATGATGTTTCAAAGAAAGTTAAAGTGCTTTCTGGAGGTGAAAGAGCAAGAGTAGCATTATGCAAGCTGTTGTTAGAGCCCTATAATATACTAGTAATGGATGAGCCCACTAATCATCTTGATATTACTTCAAAAGAGCTTTTAAAAAAGGCTTTGATGGATTATGATGGGAGTTTAATTGTTGTATCCCATGACAGAGAGTTTTTACAAGGATTAACACAAAAGGTATATGAATTTAAAGAAAAAAATATAAAGGAATATTATGGAGATATTAATACATTCCTCTCTGAAAAAGATTTAGATAATTTTAAACAGCTTGAAGCGTCTCAAAAAGACCAAAAAGTTAGCTTGAAAAATAAAAATATTGAACAAGAATCTTATTTAGACAAAAAGAATAAGAAAAAAATTATTCATAAGCTAAAAAACAGAATAAGTAAATTAGAAAAAGAAATTACTGATCTATCAAATACTTTAAAAAGCAAAGATATTGATCTTTCTGATCCTATTAAATTTAAAGAGCTTTCTAGTGATAAGGAATTTTTTATTGTTTATGATAAACAGCAAAATAGACTTAAAGAGTTAGAGGAAGAATGGGCAAATAAAACAGAAGAATTGGATGAATTAATGTAATTGCTATGTATAGCATAGTATTCAAAAAAAGACTTTTTACTTTTAAAAAAAATAATCATGAAAAAATATTTCTTATTTTTTATTTTAATGTTTCTTGTTCATTCTGCTTTTTCTCAGACAGTAGGAAGTAAATATATCTGGGAATTTAGAGACGGTACTATTATTTTTGGTGAATTTGTTAATGAAGAATCTGGAAACATATATATTCTTGATGAGTTAGGAAAGGAAGTGTATATCCCTAAAGTTATGATTGCCCAGCGTCATCAAGCAACTGATGAAAATTATAAAGATGGTGAGTGGTTATTCCCCAATTTACATGATACTAGGTATTTCTTTTCACCATCTGCTTTTGGATTGCAAAAGGGTGAAGGTTATTACAACAATGCATATTACTTGTTTTGGCAATTCCAATATGGAATTTCTGATCAAGTATCAATTGGTGGTGGATCTTCTGTAATTGGCTTACCAACCACAGTTAATTTAAAATATAGTACTGAGATTAAAAAGAATCTAAATCTTGCTTTAGGGTGGTTTTATGTTGGAGATGTTCTTAACTATAGTGATAGTGATATCGGTACCATGCTAAATATGCCATATGCAGTTTTAACTAAAGGAAGTAAAGAACATAACTTTACAATTGGTTTTTCATATAATTTTACAGATGATAACAGTAATAGTTTTGATCTTGATGAAGATAATTTTGTTTTAAATTTAGGAGCAATTACAAGAATCGATAGAAGATTTTCCTTAGTATTTGAAGGATGGATACTTAACCCAAATGATCCGACTTTTCTTGGTGGCCCTGGAATAAGATACTTTAGCAAAGTTAATAGAGTTACAGCTAAAAATGGTGCTGGAGCTAAAACAGTAGATTTTCAATTGCTTTGGATGGACGGTGAAGGGCCAATTCCTTTTATTGGAAGATCATGGAGATTTTAATTTTTGAGTAATACTTATTTAATTTGGGGCTAGTCAAATGATTAGCCCAATTTTTGTTTATTTGCAAAATGGAACACAAGGCTGGATTTGTAAATATTATTGGTAATCCAAATGTTGGTAAATCTACTTTGATGAATGCCCTGATTGGACAGAAGCTGTCTATAATTACACGAAAGGCGCAAACAACAAGACATAGGATAAAAGGGATTCTTAGCTCTGAAAATTATCAGATTGTTTTTTCAGATACACCAGGAATTATTAAGCCTGTATACAAGCTTCAAGAAAGTATGATGGATTACGTTAAATCTGCTTTTCAAGATGCTGATGTAATTTTATATATCGTTGAAGTTGGGGAAAAGACTCTTAAAGACGAAGATTTTTTTGAAAAGATTAAGAAATTGGATATCCCTCTAATTCTTCTTCTTAACAAAATTGATTTAGTTGACCAAGAAAAGGTTTTGCAAGAAATTGATATTTGGAAAAATAAACTTCCAAAAGCTGAGGTTTTACCTGTTTCTGCATTAAATGGATTTAATATCCAAGAAACTGTTGAAGCTATAATAAATGTTTTGCCAAAATCACCAGCATATTTTGATAAAGCAGATATAACAGATAAGTCAGAACGCTTTTTTATTGAAGAAATTATTAGAGAAAAAATACTTAAGCATTATAAAAAAGAGGTGCCATACTCTGTAGAAATTGAAGTTGAAGAGTTTTTTGAAGAAGAAGAGATTATTAGAATTAGAGCAATAATATATGTCCTAAGAGAAAGCCAAAAAGGTATTTTGATTGGTCATAAAGGTTTAGGCTTAAAGCGGATAGGCACCGAGGCTAGAAAAGATATAGAGAAGATGCTAGAGAAAAAGGTTTTCTTGGCAACTCCAATTAAGGTTAAAAAGGATTGGAGAAATGATAATAATCAGCTTAAAAAATTTGGATACGGATCATGAGTAATATTGTAGCTATAGTTGGAAGACCAAATGTTGGGAAATCAACACTATTTAACAGATTGACACAAACTCGTCAGGCAATTACTGATGAAATAAGTGGAGTAACAAGAGATAGACACTATGGAAAATCCGAATGGATTGGTAGAGAGTTTTCTGTTATTGATACAGGAGGATATGTTGATGGTTCTGATGATATTTTTGAAAAAGAAATTAGAAAACAGGTTCAATTAGCTATAGATGAAGCTAATGTTATTTTGTTTTTAGTTGATGCAAAAGAAGGAATAACAGATTTAGATCAAGCGGTTGTTGATATTCTAAGAAGATCTAATAAGAAAGTAGTTCTAGCAGTAAACAAGGTTGATAATTCTAAATTATTAAGTGAAGCAGTTGAGTTTCATAATTTAGGCATTGGAGATTATGTTCCATTCTCTTCAATTAGTGGAAGTGGAACGGGAGAACTATTAGATGAATTGGTTAAGCATTTTGAAGATGAACAAGAAGCAATTGATGATGATTTGCCAAAATTTGCAGTTATTGGAAGACCAAATGTTGGGAAATCATCATTTATAAATGCACTTTTAGGAAAAGATCAAAATATTGTAACTGATATAGCTGGAACTACTCGTGATTCTTTAAATACTAGATTTAATAAGTTTGGATTTGATTTTACTTTAGTTGATACTGCAGGAGTTCGTAAAAAAAGAAATGTTCATGAGAACTTAGAATTTTATTCAGTTATGAGATCTGTACGTGCCATTGAGCACTCGGATGTCTGTATCTTAATGATTGATGCAAGTACAGGTTTTGAATCTCAAGACCAACGGATTTTTCATATAGCTGATAGAAATAAAAAAGGAATAGTAATTCTAGTAAATAAATGGGACTTAAAAGATAAATCAACTGCAACAGCAAATGAAGTAGAGGAAAAGATTAGAAAAAAAATTGCTCCGTTTTCTGATGTGCCAATCTTATTTGTTTCAGTTTTAGAGAAACAAAGATTGTTGAAAGGCTTAGAGACAGCTATTGAAGTGTTTAAAAATAGAGCTCAAAGAATAAGCACTTCTAAGTTAAATGACGTGATACTTCCTTTTATACAAAAAGTACCACCTCCTGCAATCAAAGGAAAGTATATTAAGATTAAGTATTGTACCCAATTACCAACTCCGACACCAACATTTGCTTTTTTTGCTAATCTTCCTCAGTATATTAAAGAGCCTTATAAAAGGTACATTGAAAATAAGTTAAGAGAGTGTTTTGATTTCTC
>JAOHSR010000003.1 GCA_028122735.1 Flavobacteriales bacterium | reverse complement strand
AAATTGAAGATTTAGAAGAAAGCTTAATGTCAATGCAACAAAGCAACAGTGAGGAAGCCCAAATAGAAAATATCGAAACTTTAAGAGAAATACTTGAAAATCTGATAACGCTATCATTCAGCCAAGAAGAATTAATCTCAATTACTCAAAAAACAAAGACAACAAACCCTGATTTTGTTAGCCTTGTTAGAAAACAACAAAAATTAGAAGATGACAGTAAAATAATTGAGGATTCTCTATATGCGCTCAGCAAAAGAGTGGTTAAAATTCAATCAAGAATTAATAAAGAAATTACTTTAATTAAAGAAAACATGAATTATACAACTAATTTTCTAGAAGAAAGGAAAACTAATAAAGCATCGGAAAAACAACAATTTGTAATGACATCAACAAATAATCTTGCGCTGCTTTTATCTGAAATTCTTAAAAGTATGCAAATGGATTTAAGCTCAATGCCTTCGAGTTGTAAAAAACCTAAAAACTGTAACAATCCAAAAAACTCTAATAACCCGTCAATGTCAGAGATAAAAAAAGCTCAAAAAGAACTTAATAAAAAAATGAAAAATGGACAAAAAAATGGCGAAAAGAATAAGGGCAATAAAAAGATGAGCAGTAAAGATCTGATGCAACTAGCAAAAAAACAAGGTCTAATTAAATCAGGCTTAGAAAGTTTAAAAAATGGTGAAAATAATTCAAAGGATTCTAAAAAAATTGAAAAAATAAAAAAGCAAATGGAGGAAAATGAATATGATATTATTAATAACAAAATATCAAACACAACATTAGAGAGGTTAGATCAAATCATTGATAATTTTATAGACTATGAAAAAGCTAAAAAAGAAGAAGGAGAAGAACAAAAAAGAGAATCTTTTGAATGGAGGCTGGATGAAAAAAACAAGTCTGAAGAAACAAATAATAAAGGATAAAATAAATCAAATTGAATTGCTTAACTCAAATCCGATTAATTTAAAACCCTACTATAAAAAAGAAGTAAATAAGTATTTTAATTCTATTCTTGAAAAGAAGAAATGATTACGTTTCAAAACACATCAAAATTTAAAGTAAAGGATCTTAGGAAGAAAAAAATCTGGTTAAATAGTATTTCTAAAAATGAAGGAAAGGAAATTGGTAACTTAAATTTTTTATTTGTTGACGATAAAGAAATGTTGAAATACAATAAAAAATATCTTCAGCACGAATCATACACTGATATTATAACGTTTGATAATTCTTTAAATAATAAAATAGCTGGAGACATTATAATTAGCTTAGAAAGAGTAAATGAAAATGCTAAATATTATGGAGTTAGTTATAATTATGAATTAGAAAGAGTAATGGCACATGGTTTGTTACATTTGCTTGGCTATAACGATAAAAATAAAGAAGAAAAAAAAATAATACGAAAAAAAGAAAACTACTACCTAAAAAAACCTGTAAAATACTGATTGTCAAGGTTTTAGTTTTTTTGTTTCATGTGAAACATTATGGATTATAAAGAAAAATATGATGTAATTATTGTTGGTGGTGGTCATGCAGGCTGTGAGGCTGCACATGCAGCTGCAACGCTTGGCTCTAAAGTCCTTCTTATTTCTCAAAACCTAGAAACAATAGCAAGAATGTCTTGTAACCCTGCGATGGGGGGTATTGCAAAAGGACAAATACTAAGAGAAATTGATGCTTTAGGAGGAATGTCTGCAATAGTTACTGATAGATCTACTATTCAATTTAGAATGCTTAACAAATCAAAAGGTCCAGCAATGTGGAGTCCACGAGCACAATGCGACAGAAAGTTATTTGAAAAAGAGTGGAGGCTTACCCTGGAAAGAAACAAAAACATTGACTTTTATCAGGATAGCGTTGAAAGTGTTATGCTGGAAAAACAAAAAGCTATTGGTGTAAAAACAAAAATGGGAGTTTATATAAAAGGGGAAAGCGTTATTTTATGTAATGGCACATTCTTGAACGGCCTTATACATTTAGGCGAAAAAAACTATAAGGGAGGTCGTTCTGGAGAACCAGCTGCTGAAGGAATTACAAAGCAGCTTATTGATTTAGGTTTTACACATGGCAGAATGAAAACCGGCACACCGCCAAGGCTAGATGGAAGAACGATTGATTATTCAAAAACAGAAGAACAGAGAGGGGATAAAGAGCAAGGGGGTTTTTCATATATAGAAAAACACAATATTAAAAATCAAAAAAGTTGTTTTATAACATATACATCAGAAGAAGTACATCAAGTGCTACAAAATGGATTTGAAAAATCACCAATGTTCACGGGAAGAATTCAAGGCTTAGGTCCAAGATATTGTCCATCAATAGAGGATAAAATAGTAAGGTTTGCTGACAAGCCAAGACATCAACTGTTTATAGAACCGGAAGGAAAAGAAACAATAGAAATATATCTAAATGGATTTTCAACATCACTTCCTGAAAATATTCAAATAGAAGCTCTAAGAAAAATAAAGGGCTTGGAAAATGTTAAACTTTTCAGGGCCGGATATGCAATAGAATATGATTACTTCCCACCAACTCAGCTTAAAACTACATTAGAAACTAAAATTATTGAAAACTTATTCTTTTGCGGTCAGATAAACGGGACAACTGGATATGAAGAAGCAGCATGCCAAGGCTTAATAGCTGGAATAAATGCACATCAAAAGGTAATAAAAAAAGATGAGTTTGTATTAACAAGGTCTGATGCATATATAGGCGTTTTAATAGATGACCTAATAACAAAAGGAACAGATGAACCATATAGAATGTTTACTTCAAGAGCAGAATACAGATTGTTATTAAGACAAGACAATGCAGATATTAGATTAACAAAAAAAGGGTATGATTTAGGATTAGCTGACTCGAAGAGATATAAAAAACTAAATACAAAAATAGATCAAACAGAAAACCTTATAAAGTTTCTTAAAAAACAAAATATAGAACCAGAAAAAATAAATAAGGTACTTAAAGAGAAAAAAAGCGCAGTAGTAACTCAAAAAAGAAAACTTTTTTCATTTTTATCAAGACCACATGTAAAGTTTGATGATCTACTGATTTCTAAAGAACTTAGGGATTACTTAAAAGAAAGTAAAATTTCAAAAGATGCAATCGAACAGGCAGAAATAATAATAAAATATGGTGGATACCTAGAAAAGGAGGCGGAAGCCGCTAAAAAACTAAGTAAGCTGGAGGACATAAAGATTCCACAAGATTTTAACTATCAAAAATTACATTCAATTTCTACGGAGGGTAAAGAAAAATTAGCAGAAATAAAACCTAGATCTATTGGGCAAGCAAGTAGAATAAGCGGGGTATCACCTTCTGACATTAATATATTATTAATATATATGGGAAGATGATTGAAATAAAAAACTGTCAAATATGTAATAGCACAAATTTTTCAAAAATTACTGAAACACGAGATTTTAGTACAAGCAGTGAAGAGTTTGTTATTGTAAAATGTCAAGATTGCGATTTTTTATTTACCAACCCTAGAGTCAAAGAAGAGAATATAGGTGAATATTACAAGAGTGACAAATATATTTCACACACTAATAGTAATAAAGGCTTATTTAACTTCTTATATCAAACAGTAAGAAAATACGCGATTAAAACAAAAACAAAACTACTTCTAAATTCAATAGGGACAAAAAAACATCTTGATGTTGGATGCGGTACTGGAGAGTTCTTGAATGCATGTAATATAAAAAATATAGAGTGTATAGGAATAGAGCCATCAGAAATAGCAAGAAATAAGGCTATAAAAAATTACGATTTAGATATAAGGTCAGAGACCAATCTAAATCAATTTAATATGGATGAGTTTGATAGCGTATCTATGTGGCACGTTTTGGAACATGTATATGATTTAAATAAAACAATTGAGCATTTAAATAGAATCATAAGAAATAATGGCGTTTTAATAATTGCAGTACCAAATCACAAATCGTTAGATGCTAAAAAATACAAGAATTATTGGGCGGCATGGGATGTTCCAATACATGTAAATCATTTTTGCCCCAAAACAATAACTAACTTAATGAGTAAATATAATTTTACTCTCAAGAATAAAATTGGAATGAAATTTGATTCCTTTTATGTTTCCTTATTAAGCAGTGAATATCGGAGTGGTAGAAAGCAATATATAGAGGGATTCTTGATGGGGGTAATTTCAAATATTTCTGCAATGCTTGGCTTTACAGAGTACTCTAGTACTATATATATCTTTAAAAATAAAAAATAAATTTTTTAATTTGTAAATTTGTCTAGATATGAAAAAATATTTAGCAATTATTCTTATTATTTGTCAATCCGTAAATATGTTTTCACAATGTGGAGTACCTCAAAACACTTTTTCTGATAATGTGTATTTTTTTAGTGCTAATCTAAATTGGAATAATGTAAATAATGTTCATCATTACAAAATCAGATATAAAGCAATAAACACATCTCCATGGTCATATAAAAACAATATAGACTCGCTTTTAACATCAAAAGTACTTAATAACCTAGTTGATAATTCAACTTACATCTGGCAAATAAGAAGTCATTGCGATACAATAAATAATAATTATTCTAATTGGTCACAAGTAGATACTTTTTTCACTTCCACAACATTATGCCCCACACCTAATGGGTTGACAACCAATAACATAACATATAATTCTGCTCAAGCAAACTGGAATAATGTCCCGACAGCAGATAGATATAGAGTACATTATAGAATATATAATACAAACAACTGGCAGAATTTGGGCCTTATAAATAGTGGGGTTAACTTCACAAATATTCCTATTCTACAACAAAACACAACCTATGAATGGCAAATTATGGCTTACCATGATTCTACACTAAATATGGGTTCTCTATGGTCAGCGAGCGATACATTTACCACCAGTATATTTGTACCTGCGCCATTTAATCCTATAATCTCGACTTCTTTAAGTAGCACACAATGCAATACCCCCTCGTCATTATTAGTGCAGATTAACCAATCTCAAAATGAGCCTGATATTGGTAATAGCACTATAACAACAGATGGTGGTTATTTTAATATTTCCTCTGTAAGTTCAGGAGACTCCGTTGGCTACGCAGTCTTAAACTCAGCTACACAAAACATAAATAGTACACTTAGGGTAGGGCTAATTGCTGGGGCAAATTATGCAATTATAAATTCATATGATAGTAGTGGTAGTTTAATTGGATTTTTTGCAATTGAAAACACCTCTTCAGGAGTAAGAGTCTCAACAACATCTCCGAATGATGGTAATAACTACAGTGCAGGATATACAAGTCAAATAAATTTCACCAACCTATTTGTAACACCAAACATTTCAGGTGACTTACATATTGTAATTGAATTAGAATCAGAACTTAATGATCTGATATTTTACTCTGATACTATAAATATTCAATGTTTATCAACTGTAAATGAAATAAATCAAGATTTAAGAGATGGGGGTATTTATAACTTATTAGGTAAAAGAAATAAACTTGAAAACAATAAGATCTTGTTACACCAACGTAAAAACGGGAGTATTATAAAAAAGATAATTATTGAATAATTATGTGACCCAGGGAGGATTCGAACCTCCAACCGTCAGAGCCGAAATCTGATATTCTATCCAGTTGAACTACTGAGCCTGATACTACAAAACTAAGAAAGAATTAAATTGTACAATTTTTTTAATCAAATAAGGTTTAAATGAGTGTAAATATTTTTATAATTGCTAGATGATGAGAATTTTATTTCTAATTATATTTCCCCTAGTATCGTTCACTCAAGATGTTGAAATTGGATATTGGAAAGATTATTTAGCATATAATCAAGTAACTGATTTAGCAATTGTAAATGAAAAAACATACTGTATTGCTCAAGGGGGTGTTTTTTATTACAACAATGAAGATAATAGTATCAATCGAATATCCAAGATCAATGGCTTATCTGAAAATCAAGCAGAGCAAATAACATTTGATGAAATTTCAAATACTATTCTAATAAGTTATGAAAATTGTAATATAGATCTAGTACAAGAAAATGAAATCATCAATGTACCTGATATTAAAAGAAAAGAGATTAGTGGGGTAAAAAAAATCAATAATGTTTACTTTAAAAATAACTTAGCATACTTGTCTTGTTCATTTGGAGTTGTAGTTCTTGATTTAATTAAAAAAGAAATAAAAGATACTTATAAAATTGGTGAAAATGGGGTCTACTTGGAAATTAATCAAACTACAATAATTGAAGAAGATATATATGTTGCTACAAATCAAGGATTGTATTATTCAGAAGCTAACAATCAATTTCTCTCAGACTATACACAATGGACAAAAGATACGTTTTTTACAGATTCAACCTTAATAAATGCAAGTTTTACAAATATTGGTTCATTCAACAACCTGTTAATCTCTATAATTGAGGGGCAAAAAGACTATCTCTTTATCAAAAATCAAACTTGGGAAAAGCTAATTGATTATGGCTTCGAACGTCCGCAGTTGAATATCTCTGCAAATAATATTTACATTACTGATAGTAATTTAATCACAATAATAAACAGTAATCTTCAAGAAAATGTCATTACGAATTTTGCTGACGCATACACTTGTGAGGAAAAAAGAGAGGATGAAATATGGATAGCAGATAAAACAGATGGATTATTAAAATATATAGGCGGTGTGGAGACAGAAAGGTATATGGTAAACAGCCCTGTTTCAAATAAGATATATAGTTTAGAATTTTTTTCTAATAAGTTGTTTATAAATCATGGTGGTCACATGAATTTCAGTGTAAATATGCTAAATAATGATGGGGCTTCATTTTATAAAAATCTTACATGGAAAAATCTAGATTTCTTTGACTTGAACAGAGCGAGAGATATTGTTGGTGTAGCCTCTATAGGTAATGCAGATTATTATGCATCCTGGTATAACGGGATTTCTAAAATGGAAGATGAAACTCATATTATTAAGTATGGATATCAAAATACTGGTGGAGTCTTAGACACAACTTTTTACTCAAACAATAGAATACAAATATCTGATTTAGTTGTTGATAATAATAATAACTTGTGGGGCTTAAACTCTCAAGTTGAAAAACCATTATTTGTAAAAAAATCGGATGACTCTTGGTTTTCATTTTCAATGAATCAAAACATAGACGGTCTATACTTTGATGAATTATTAATAGACAATTCAAATTATAAATGGGGAGTTATACACGAAGGAGGATTATTTGTATATAATGATAACAATACTATTGAAGACTCTTCTGATGATGAATACAAGATACTTAATACCACATTAGGGAATGGAAATCTACCATCAACAAATATTAGAACAATTGAAAAAGATATTGATGGAAAAATCTGGATTGGTTCAGATCAGGGAATTGCTGTAATTTATTCGCCTGAATTAGCTTTTACGGGGTATAATTTTGATGCACAACAAATACTTATTCAAGAAGGAGAGTATGGACAATACCTTTTAAGCAGTGAAAAAATAAATTGTATTGAGATTGATGGTGCAAACAGAAAATGGATTGGCACTGATAATTCTGGTTTATTTCTTTTGTCTGAAGATGGTACGGAAGAAGTGCTTCATTTTACAAAGGAAAATAGCCATATATTTTCTAATAAAATAATAGACATCTGTATTAACCATGAAAATGGGGAGGTTTTTATTGGTACTGATTTAGGCCTTATGTCTTACCGATCAGATGCAACAATAGGAGAAATTAAACAAAATGAAACCTTTGTTTTTCCTAACCCAGTTAAAGAAAATTATAGAGGCAATATAGCAATAAACAAACTTGTTAGAGATGCAAAGGTTAAAATCACAGATATCAACGGCAATTTAGTGTTTGAAACAACAGCAAATGGTGGGCAAGCTAACTGGAACGGTATGAATTACAACAATGAAAGAGTAGGGACTGGCGTATATCTTGTATTTAGTACTGATGAAGATGGTTATGAAAAAGCAGTATCAAAAATACTTTTCATAAAGTAATGAATTATGAAAGTAGGGCAATTGCGTTATTAAATCACAAGTACGGTGAAGGATCGGTTATAGCAAAAGTATTCACTGAAGAATATGGGTTAAAATCATTCAGTGTTAAAAGAAATAAAAGTAAAAAGTCTAAAAACAAAATACTTTTACTAGACAAAATGAACCTCTTAACAATTAATGCAAAAAACAATTCAAAAAAAGAAATTCAATACTTAAGCGAAATTAATTTGGCATATGCTTACCAAAACACAAGCTTAAAAAATAAATTAATAAGACTATTTATTGCAGAAGTGTTATCAAAAGCATTAATTGACTCTGAAAGAAATATAAATCTATTTCAATTCATCTGGGATACAAACACGCAAATAGATAATTTAGAAAATGTAAATAATAACTTTTGTATTATCTTTCTGATTCAGCTAAGTGAGTTTTTAGGTATTTCGCCATCAACAGAAAATATTGATCTACCATATTTTAATTTAAATTCAGGTAATTTTACAAATATCAAAAATAAAAATGAGGAAATAATTAAAGGTGAAATAATAAATTATTTTAAAAGACTGATTATTAAAGAAAATATAATTATTCCTTATCAAAGCAGGCAGGAATTGATAAAAATACTATTCAGATACTATAGCATACACCATATTAATCTGTCAAATATAAAGTCCTACGAAGTTATAGAATCGCTTAGTTAAATGAAAAATTTAATTTTACTACTATCTGTATTCATCTTAAGTAAAGATGCTTACACTCAAAACATAACTTTTGTAAATGCAGAAAATAATATACCTATTGCTGAGGTAAGTATCATTTCAAAGACTAATACTAATTTAGGTGTAATCTCAGATTCAAAAGGCAATGCAAGTTTAGATGTTTTTAGCTTTGAAGATACGCTCATAGCCATGCACATTGGATTTAATAATAAGGAAATAATAAACAATCTCTTTAATAAAAAAACAAGCGTAAAAAATATTATCAAGTTAATTCCAAAGCTTTATATGTTAAATGAAATCAAACTGGAAGATGTTAAAACACCCCTTATTTCTAACTCAACACTCTACAATAAAATAAAAAGAAATAAAATAGAGCTTATTAAAAGTAATACAACAGCTGATTTACTCTCAAAGGCGCTAGGGATTAATATTCAAGAAAGTCAGTCGGGAGGAGGGAGTCCAAACTTAAGAGGAATGGAGGCTAATAGATTGTTAATTGTAATTGATGATATTCCAATTAATAATGCGATTTACAGAAGCGGTCATGTACAAAGCTCAAATAGCATTAATCCATTTTTTATTGATAATATAAATGTAGTTACGGGACCTGCATCAGTTGTTTATGGAGATGGAGCTATGGGTGGAGCAATTATAATTAATACCTTAAATGAGGAATCTTCAAAGGACGTTTCAAATACTATAGAACAACAATATGAAAGCTCAAGTTTATCTAGTTCTCTTAAATATCTCAACAAAACATCATTTAAAAATTTAAAAATTATAACCGCTTTTGCAATTGAAGCTAATGGAAATCTTAAAATGGGGCGGAATAGATTACATGGTTATCGGGATTGGGGAAATGAGAACACGATAACCATACAAAATGAGCAACTAGAAACAAAATATAACAAATATGATTTTATCCAAAAATTAATAATTAAAGAAAAAGCAAATACAATAAGCTTTAACACTCAATACTCGACAACATCAAACATATCAAGATTTGATAAGCTAAATGATATTGAAGATGGAATGAGAAAATATAAAAACTGGTACTATGGTCCACAACAAAGAATAGCGCAATCATTAAAAATAAATAATAAAAATAAAACGCTAATTTTTGATAACAAATCACTAATTGTTGCCTGGCAAAATCATAAAGAATCAAGACACAAACAAAAGTATAGTGATAGTTTGCAATCAAATAGATACGAAGATGTAAAGGTTTTAGATATTATACTAGATTTTAAAAAATCAATAAGTAAAATTGATTTTAACTATGGAATCAGTCTAAGAAAACAGAATGTGAATTCAGATGCCAATTATAGCCCTAATAATTTACTGAATAATACCACAAGGTATCCTAACGGGGGTAGTAAAGTAACGGATGCTGCTATATATACACAATTTAAATACAGAATTTTCAAAAACACAACAATGTTTTTAGGTGAGAGATATAATATAAATCATTTAAAAGCAAAATTTAATGATAATTTGATATATAACTTACCATACAATGAGATTATAACAAAGAATACATCATTAGTATCATCAATATTGTTACAACAAAAATTATCAAAAAAACTTACAACTAACATCTCTTATTATATGGGATATCGAAATCCAAATATTGATGACATAGGCAAAATATTTTCAAAAAATGACGTAAATGTTGTAGTTCCAAATGAAAATTTAAAACCAGAAAGAACAAATAATTTTGAATATAATTTAAATTATAATAGTTCGGTAATAAAATTTGAACTCCAAATATTTAAGACTAAAATATTGGATGCAATAGAAAGATCTAATAGCAGTTTATTTGGACAGGATTCAATATATTATGATGGAGATCTAATGCAAGTTCAAATGAATCAAAATATAGAATCTGCAGAAATTAATGGCCTGAGCTTTGGTTCTGAGATAAACATTACTAAAAAAATGAATTTTGATTTTAAAATAAGTTATATTAAGGGTGAAACAGGAATGGGAAGGCCCTTAGCACACATTCCTCCTATAAATTCTCAACTAAATCTTAATTATAGTTTAAAAAAACATCACTTCAATATCAGTCATATTTATAATGGATGGAAAAATGTGGAAGATTATGATGATAACGGAGTTGACAACTTAGATGAAGCTACAGAGCAAGGGACACCAGCATGGCAAATAATAAATTTAAAATACCACAATAATTTTAGTTCAAATATCACATTTTCAATATCTGCTGAAAATCTATTTGATGCACATTATAAAACTTTCGGCTCTGGAATAAGTTCAAGCGGCAGGAATTTTATCGTATCTTTGACAAATAAATTTTAAGAATATGAAAACACAATTTACCCTTTTATTTTTACTTTTTTTTATCGTTTCTAATGCACAGATTTGGGAAGACAATTTGTTAAGCACTAATCCAAATGCAAGTATTATTGAAAAGGCAAAGGCTTTTGAAAATTACAGAGATAAAGTTGAATATACTATGGGTAATGGATATAAGCCATATGCAAGAAACCTAGATTTTATACTACAAAGAACTTCAGATGGTAAAGGAATTCCTAATGGTAAACTATATACTGAATGGCTTAAAGAAAAAGAGAGGCTTAACCAATATAAATCTTCATCAAATAGTAATTGGACAGAACTTGGACCAATAAATACCCCAATAATTCTTTCAAACGGAAAAAAAAGAGGAAATGGAAGAATTAATTGCATTGCATTTGACCCTTTTGATAAAGAAAAAATATGGGTTGGCTCTCCAGGAGGTGGTTTATGGAGTTCTGCAGACGGGGGTAATACCTGGTCTACAAATACCGATGGCTTACCAGTAATAGGAGTATCATATATTGCAATTAATCCGATTGATCCACAAGAAATGTACATAACAACGGGAGATGCGCATGCAAGTGATACATATTCAATAGGGATCTTAAAATCTAATGATGGTGGGCAAACATGGGACACAACAGGTATGCAGTTTGCTGTAACAGATGACAAAATGGTAAATAAGGTTATTATACATCCAACCTATACAGATAGCTTATTTGCTGTTACTGATAAAAACATTAAAATAAGTGCAGATGGTGGACAAACATGGACAAATGCACTAACCTCATCTGGCTCAACAATGATTGGTAGATTTAGAGACATTGAGTTTAAACCTAACAACCCTAACATATTGTATGCTGTTAAGCAAACTACTGGTTCATCTGAAGTTTATAAATCTTCTGATAGAGGACAGAGTTGGTCAATCGCCATGAATGGTATAGGTGCTGTAAATAGAAACCGTCCACTTTTAGCTGTTACCCCTGCTAACCCAGATGTAGTTTATGTTTTGTTTTGCAAGAACGATTATGGATTTCATGGTATTTATAAATCTACAGATAATGCAGACAGTTGGACATTACAATCAGACAGCCCAAATATTTTGGGGAGAAGTACAGATGGAACTAGCACAGGTGGACAATCCTGGTATGATTTAAGCCTGGGAGTTTCTACTGAAGATGAGGATCTTTTATATGTAGGCGGTATAAATCTGTGGAGATCAACAAACGGTGGTGTAAACTGGAATATTAGCGGAAGTAGTGGTAATGGCTCCAGTTATTCCTACATGCACGTAGATCAACATGCACTTGAATTTAATCCTTTAAATGGTGTAGCATATGCTGGAAATGATGGAGGATTATACGAATATATGGATACTCTAAATAGTTGGATTGATATAAGTGACGGACTTGCTATCTCACAGTTCTACAAAATTGGCCTGTCAAATACTTTAAACGGCAGGGTAGTTGCAGGGGCACAAGATAATGGAACAGAAATGGTAACTAATGGAGTTTGGGATGCTATTAGAGGTTCTGATGGAATGGAGTGTGCAATTGACATTTACGATCATGAAATAATTTATTCAACATCTCAGTATGGTGGGCTAAGAAAAAGTTATAATGGTGGTGGAAATTGGAATAATATAAAGCCAGTAAGCTACAGTGGAGCTTGGGTTACACCATGGAAAATTCACCCCGTTAACAATAATATAATAGTTGCTGGATATGATGAGGTATATAGGTCACAAACTGGTGGAGGGCAATGGGATTCATTATCATATAATGCAAGTAATGGTGCGTCTATACAAACAATTGCACTTGCTGCATCAAATGAAAACTATATTTATAGCGCATCATACAGTAAAATAAAAAGAACAAAAGATGCTGGAGCAACATGGACAGATATCAAGCAGGGACTAGCAAATTTTAATTTTTCTGATATAACTGTAGATTATTACAATGAAGATCGTCTATGGGTAACATACTCAGAATATCATGCAAATCATAAAGTATATGAATCTTTAGATGGTGGGGATAGTTGGACAAACATTACCGGAACAGGATTGCCAAACCTACCAGTAAATTGTATTGTGCATCAGAGACAAGCCAATGACGATTTATATGTTGGTACAGATGTTGGAGTGTATCATAAAGACAATATTACTAATGTATGGGTTCCTTATATGAATGGATTACCTAACGTTGTAGTCAATGAATTAGAAATAAACTATAACACACAAAAAATAGTAGCTGCAACATTTGGAAGAGGTGTCTGGGAGAGTGATCTTAATATTAGCTCTACAGCAATTTCAAATTATAATGTTAGTTCGGTGATGATTTATCCAAACCCTGCAAATAATCAGGTTTCAATAACTGGTGCTCCTGCGCAGAGTTCAAAAATAAATATTTATGGATTGGATGGGAAAAAGATAATTACAAAAAAATATTCAAGTGAGCTAGAAGTAAATCAGCTAAAGAAAGGGTGTTATTTCTTAGAAATAGTAGTCGATGATTATCCACCAATTGTGAAGAAGCTAATTATAAAATAGCTTCAAATTCTTTAATATATTTTCGTTTCTTACTGGATGGATCAAATACTAAAGCGGTAATAATTATAATTTTATTTCCACTTAAGATTGGTTTCATTAATATAGGGCCTCCCATAAAACCATTTTGAAGTCTCCACAACCCTCGATAAAACTCGTTATACATTACAATTGGATATTTATCTTCTAAGGTCACATATGAATTTGGTCTTGAGCCGATCAAATATGTTTTAAGAAGCTTGTTAATATTAAAATATATTGAGTCAAAATCAAAATTTTCTTTGTAGTCGAAACTGCTAATACAAATATGCTTTATAACCTCTTTATTTGAGGGGTTGTAAGTAAATAAAACAAGATTATTACTGTCTACTGTTTTGATATATTCTTTTGTAATATTTATATTAATATTAAACTTCTTATTTATATAATCAGAATTTAAATTATTGGTAGTTGTTGATAATTTCGAATTAAGTATTTGAACCTCATTATCATAATAAACTTTAAATAATTTGTTAATCTCGTATTTAAATGATGTAGTATCATCATATTTAACATAAGAAACTAACTGATCATAGGCAAAATAATCAGAAATAATTCGATTAATACTATCGTTAATAATGATGATATTTTTATGGTTCCTTAAAAGCGAGGTAAATTGGCTGTTATTTATCTGAATAAGCTTAAAACTAGCTTCAAACCTATTAACACCTGGAATACTTGAAGAGAATACCTTTTGTGCATGCTTCTTTATCTGTTGTTCCCAAATACTATCATCTACAACGAAAATAATTTCTGAATTTGAACCTGTAGAATTAGGAAGAATCTTTTTGCTTTCAGTACAAGAACATAAAAAAACAAAAAAAATAATAAGTTGCTTTAGCTTCATTAATTATATTTTTGGAATAATTAGCTTTGATCCTGGCTTTAAATTATTTGATTTTAATTTATTAAGCTTTTTAATTCTCGAAACACTTACACCGGTATACATTTTAGCGATGTCCCAAAGAGTATCTCCTTTTTGGACTGTATAGGATTTGTTAGATGGTTTTACGTCATTTATTTTTTTTAAATGATCATCAGAAACATAAAGAAACAAATTATCACCAATGTTCAATTTTGTGGACTTTAAATTATTCCAATTCTGGATTTGATAAATCTTAAGATTATAATTTACGGCAATTTTGCCTAAGTAATCACCAGAAACTACAGAATAATTAATTAATGTCTCATCTAGCAATATCTCCTTATCATCTACAGCTTGTGTAAAAACTTTATATTCTTGATAGTTTAAGTAATAATCATCGATATTGTTCTTTGGAAGAACTATTGTAGAGCCCTTAGGAATGATATTATTTTTAAAAGAAGGGTTGTAATAAGAGATGTCTTCCTCGGTCAAGCATGTGAGTTTTGAGAGAGTTTTGTAATTTGTTTGATGATCAATTTTAATAGTGTCTGAATTTAATAAGATAATGTCTAAAGTGTCAATTGGAAATTCATAGTTTGTATGAAATTCCATCAAATAAGTAGTTGCTATAAATTTTGGAACATAATTACGTGTTTCGGTTCTGAGATGTGGGCGTAAGTCCCAATAATTATCATGGCCTGTTGCAATCATTTTTCTCTGTATATATCCAGGACCACCATTATATGCGGCTAAAACTAAGTTCCAATCACCAAATAAATCATAAAGCTTGATAAAGTATTTACACGCTGCTTCGGTAGATTTAAATGGGTCGAGGCGTTCATCAATATAAGAGGTAACTCTTAAGCCATACTCTTTTGCTGTAGGATACATAAATTGCCATAATCCTAATGCTCCAGAGGGAGATTTAGCTCTGGTATTTAAAGAGGATTCTACTACAGACAAATATTTTAACTCTAATGGTAAATTATACTTATCAAGTTTTTGCTCAAAAATTGGAAAGTAATGTTTTGATCGTGCTAGCATTTTGGATATTAGCTTCTTATCCTTGAGTAAATACGCGTCAATGTAGAGCTTAACAAAGCTATTATACTCAAAATTTATTGTAGAGATACTGTTTAAACTGTCAATCCCTAAATTGATAGAGTTTTGACTTTGCTTTTCATTTAATTGATCATTAAAAGAGTGAAGATTAAAACTACATAACAAAAAAAATATCGAAAATTTTTTCATTTTACAAAGCTGATAAAACAGACAAGACAATTAATAAAAAAGATAATCAATTATTAACTTTCGACTGTTTATTAAAATCATGATAAATTCAGAATAATAATCTTTAAATTAGCTGTGTGTAAAAATCTAAGAAGATGTATCTTTGAAAAATAATGTCGAATAACACAGAAAACAAATATTACCAAGGCCCTTTATTGAGTAAAATCAATAACCCAGAAGATCTTAGAAAACTAAAAAGATCTGAACTTCCTCAGCTAGCAGAGGAATTAAGACAATATATAGTAGATATTGTTTCTGAAAAGGGGGGGCATTTTGGGGCCAGCCTAGGTGTTGTTGAGCTAACTATAGCAATTCACTACATTTTTAATACTCCTTATGACCAACTCGTTTGGGATGTTGGTCACCAAGCATATGGCCATAAAATACTAACTGGTAGAAAAAAGCAATTTCCGACAAATAGAATCTATAATGGTTTAAGTGGTTTTCCAAAAAGAACAGAAAGTGTTTATGACACTTTTGGGGTTGGACACTCCTCAACATCTATCTCAGCAGCTTTAGGAATGTCAATTGCATCAAAACACAAAAAAGAAAATAATAAACAACATGTTGCTGTTATAGGGGATGGTGCTATGACAGCAGGGTTAGCCTTCGAG
Organism: Flavobacteriales bacterium; assembly: GCA_028122735.1. Taxonomy (GTDB): domain Bacteria; phylum Bacteroidota; class Bacteroidia; order Flavobacteriales; family BACL11. The sequence continues at coordinate 62,629 of JAOHSR010000003.1, read as the reverse complement.
GGACTAAACCATGCTGGAGCTGAAAAAACTAATTTACTTGTAATATTGAATGATAACTGCATGTCTATTGACCCAGCTGTAGGGGCACTAAAAGAGTATCTAACTGATATTTCAACATCAAAAGCTTATAATAAAGCAAGAAATAAGGCCTGGAAAATTTTAGGTAAAATCAGTAAATTTGGTCCAAATGCTCAAAAAATTGCTAAGAAAGTCGAAAGCGGAATTAAGTCAACTGTATTGGGTGAAAGCAACTATTTTGAGTCTCTAAACTTCAGGTATTTCGGTCCAATAGACGGTCATAACACTAAACACCTTACTCGAATATTAAAAGATCTAAAAGAAATACCTGGACCAAAAATACTACATTGTATTACAGAAAAAGGGAAAGGCTACTCATTTGCTGAAAAAGGAAACGCTACAAAATGGCATGCTCCAGGAATTTTTGATAAAAAAACAGGTAAATCTATTTCTGTTGGTAAAAGAGTGTCTCCACAAAAATACCAAGACGTTTTTGGTGAAACAATAATAGAACTAGCTCAAAAAAACGAAAAAATAGTTGGGGTTACACCTGCTATGTTAAGTGGAAGCTCATTAAATAAGATGCTTGAAGTAATGCCTGAGAGAACCTTTGATGTTGGAATAGCAGAACAACATGCTGTCACTTTTTCTGCCGGAATGGCTACGCAGGGACTAATTCCGTTTTGCAATATATATTCTACGTTTTTACAAAGAGCGTATGATCAGGTAATTCATGATGTTGCAATACAAAATTTAAGTGTTATTTTTTGTCTTGATCGTGGAGGGCTAGTTGGAGCAGACGGCGCAACACATCATGGTGTTTTTGATCTAGCATATTTAAGATGCATCCCTAACATGATCGTAAGCGCTCCTATTGACGAGCATGGTTTAAGAAACCTTATGTATACTGCACAGAAAAAAACAAGAGGTCCATTTGCAATTAGATATCCTCGTGGTAAAGGAGTGAGGTTAGAATGGGAAAATAAACCAAAAGAATTAAAAATTGGGGAGGGGGAGAAAATTAAATCTGGAGAAAATATTGTTATATTATCAATTGGACATCCAGGTAATTTTGTTAAAGAAGCTTGTAAGGAATTATATAAAAAAGATATTGATATAGGGCATTACAACATGATATTTGTTAAACCGCTAGATGTAAATATTTTGCAAGAAGTTTGTGAAAATTATACAGAAATTATTACAATAGAAGATGGTTGCCTACAGGGTGGGTTTGGAAGTTCAATTTTAGAATTTATTAGTGATAATGAATATAAAAACAATGTTCATCGTTTGGGAATTCCTGATGAATTTATACATCATGGCACACAAAATGAACTTTGGAATGATTGTAATATAAATACAAATGCAATAATTAAAAAGGTTGAAGTTCTAATGAAAAAGTATCAGATTTCTCAAGCAGGTTAATAAGTAAGATTCAAATGAAATATTTAAGCATACAAGATATAATTAAGGGCCTTGAGATTAATAAAAATACTGAAATTAATGGCTGGGTAAGAACCAAAAGAGGAAGCAAAAATGTCTCTTTCATTTCAATAAATGATGGTTCAACAATTAAAAATCTTCAAATAGTTGCTGAGGCTTCTAAATTTAAAGAAAATGAGTTAAAAAAAATTAATACAGGGGCATGTATAAAGGTTTTTGGAGAAATTAAAAAATCTGAAGGAAAAGAACAAAACATTGAAATAATTGCTAATGAAATAGTGCTTTTGGGCAAAGCAGATCCTGAAGAATACCCACTACAACCAAAAAAACATAGTTTGGAGTTTTTAAGAGAAAAGGCACATCTAAGATTCAGGACAAATACATTTTCAGCGGTATTTAGAATTAGACATGCTCTTACATTTGCAATACATAATTATTTTAATTCTAAGGGTTATCTAAATATTCATACTCCAATTATTACTGGAGCAGATGCTGAAGGGGCTGGGGAAATGTTTCAGGTAACAAATCTTGATTTAAATAAAATGCCAAAAAATGAAGAGGGGAATATTGATTTTTCTAAAGATTTTTTTGGAAAACAAACAAACCTAACTGTCTCCGGACAACTGGAAGCAGAACTTGGGGCGCTTGCTTTAGGAAAAGTATATACGTTTGGGCCAACATTTAGAGCAGAAAACTCAAATACATCAAGACACCTATCTGAATTCTGGATGATTGAGCCAGAAACAGCTTTTGCAGACTTGGATGACAATATGGATTTGGCAGAAGATTTTCTTAAATATTGTATTAATTATTGCGCGGAGAATTATAAGAATGATATTGAATTCTTAAACGAAAGACTACAAAATGAAGAAAAAAACTTAAAAAAAGAAGAGCGATCAGAAATGAGTCTAATAGATCGCTTAAATTTTGTAATCAACAATAAGTTTGAAAGAATAACATATACTGAGGCAATAAATATCTTAAGAAATTCAAAGCCGAATAAGAAAAAAAGATTTCAGTTTTTAATAAGTGGTTTTGGCGATGATCTTCAATCAGAACATGAAAGATATTTAGTAGAAAAGAAGTTTAGAAAACCTGTTATAATAACGGACTATCCAAAAAAAATCAAAGCCTTTTACATGAAGTCTAATGATGATGATCAAACTGTAAAAGCAATGGATATTCTATTTCCAATGATCGGGGAAATGGTTGGTGGATCTCAAAGAGAAGAAGATTATGAGAAATTAGTTTCTCGTATGGAGGAAATGAATATTGATAAAAAAGAACTTTGGTGGTATCTAGAAACAAGAAAGTTTGGAACATGTGTTCATAGTGGATTTGGCCTTGGGTTTGAAAGGCTAATGATGTTTATAACAGGTATGAAAAACATAAGGGATGTCATTCCTTTTCCAAGAACACCGCAGAATGCAGAGTTCTAAAAATGCAAAGACAACATCAAATATTAAGGCAAAAATTTAAGCTAAGCCCTCAACAAATACAATTTTTAGGCTTGCTAGCAATTCCTGTGGTAGATTTAGAAAAAAGAATTGAGGAGGAGCTAGAAGAAAACCCAACGCTAGAAGAGTCTGATGATACAGAAAGCATAGATAATAAAGAAGAAAATTTTCATTACAAAAGCAAAAACAGTAAACTTGATTTTGTAGTAGATAATATAACAGGTAATGTTGACTCACTATCTAACTTTCTTCATAAACAAGTTGTTGGAATTAACAATAGTGATAAAGAGGTTGAACTGTTAGAGTATCTAATTGATAGCCTAGATAATAATGGATTTCTAATGCAAAGACATAATGCTATTATTGATGACTACTTTATTGCAAATGACATATTAATTTCAGAGCAAGAACTAAATGACACATTAAATATTTTAAAATCCTTTGACCCAGCAGGCGTTGGTGCGAAAGATTTGCAAGAGTGTTTAATTATTCAGCTAGAAAGAAAAGATAATGTCTATAAATCTATTAGTATAGAAATCCTTAGAAATTACTATCATGAATTTTCAAATAAAAATTTTGAAAAAATTATTAAAGAATTAAAAATTTCAGAAAAAGAATTAGCAGGTGTATATAAAGAAATTGAAACTCTAAATCCTATTCCAGGAGGTAGCTTTTCTATAAATAAGGAAAATACAGAGTATGTAGTTCCTGATTTTTCTTTAAAAAATAGTGAAGATGGTATTAGCGTTAATCTAAATAATCCAAACAAAAGAAATATTGCTGTTAATAAATATTATGAAAAACTTTTAAAAGAAACCTCAGATGCAGAAACTAAAGATTTTTTACAAACGAAAATAGAAAAGGCAAAATGGTTTGTAGATGCATTGAAAAAGAGAAATAAAACTCTAAAAGATGTTATGGAGACTATCGTTAAAATTCAAAAAAATTATTTTACAAGTGGAAAGGAGAATGATATAAAGCCTATGAAACTAGCAGATATAGCCGAAATTATAAAGATGGATATATCAACCATATCGCGAGTCACAAACAGTAAATATGTAGAGACAAATTTTGGTTCATTCTTGCTAAAAGATTTTTTTTCTGAGGCGTATAAAAAGGATAATGGTGATATAATATCAACAAAAGAAATTAAAAAGAAATTAATAGATATTATTGAAGGTGAGGATAAAACAAAACCGTACACAGATGAAGTTATTTGTGAGCTACTAGGAAAAGAAGATTATCATATTGCTAGAAGAACAGTTGCAAAATATAGAGAAGAACTTAAAATTCCAATTTCTAAATTTAGAAGAAAACTGTAATGCTTCTAGCGAAATTACTTTCAAGACTACTACACCCTGTTTTTATACCTACACTTACACTTGCAATAATATCTACAAAGTTTCTGAATGTTATTATTCTGTCAAATCAATTAAACATTATAATAATAGGCACTGTGATTTTTACACTCTTGTTTCCACTATTAAGCATCCTTTATTTGTTGTTTACTAAAAGAATTAAAAGCTTACAAATAGAAGAAAAAGAAGAAAGAATTCTACCAATTCTAATTACAATAATATGGATGCTTATTGGATATTATTTTCTTAATAGCATACTTGAGTATGCTCCTATTGTAAAGTCTATTTATTTGGGTATGATTACTACGCTTGTTATAACACTATTTATAACAAAATATTGGAAAATTAGTTTACACATGGCGGCAATAGGAGGGTGTTGGGGTGTTTTTCTTAACTTACAATATATATACGGTGGGTTGATAAATTATGTAATTCTAATACTAATACTTTCTGGTTTCTTAGGATACTCAAGAGCTATTTTAAAAGCACACAATATGCGACAAATCTATTCTGGATTTTTGCTAGGGGTATTTATGTTAGTGAGTTTTATCTCTTATTTATAACGATCGATCTTTAAAACAGAAACTTTTCTATTAAGAATCGCATCAATACCATAAATACTTTTTTTAATGTTCTGGGTAGGCTGTGATTTTATTTGCGACTCACCAAGAGGAACCTCGTTAATTTTAAGCTGATTGTCGTAATAAAATTGAGCTAAAAATCCATTTTGAAATAACAAAAAATAAGATATTAATGATTTTATTCTTACAGATGAAAGTTCGATATTGTAAGTGCTGTCTGCAAGCTGACTGGAATACCCTTTTATTTTTATATCGATAAAATAACCACTCTCAAGATCATGATGTAATTGGTGAAGTAGCTTATTTAGCTGATTAAAATTTCCTTTTAATGAGTCCTCGAAAAACAAACTGTTTTTAGAACTATAATTAGAGTATTCATCTGCCTTCTTAAAATAATTAATATAAGATTCTTTATAGTTTACAGGTGAAAAATTGAAACTATCAATATCAGGAGAATCATTATCAAAATATAAATTTAAAGGAAGGAATTCTGAATATAATGAGGGTGAATCAATTGGCTGTATAATTTTGGGAATCTTAAAGGTAAAAATATTAGTACAGCAGCTATCACAATAATTATTAGTTTCATTTGGTCGATTAGAGGAAAAATAACCTGAATAATTATCATAATACTCAAAATAAATCTCATCGTTTTTAGAATTAAAATCAGACAAAGATTTTTTAAGCGACCAGTTATTTGGAATGCCTTTAGAGTGAAAAATATCAAATCCACCGATTGAAAAATTGCTATCATTAGAGCTGAAGAATAGTGTGTTTTTTTCTACATCAAAGAATGGTGTAATTTCATCAGCAGAGGAGTTTATATTTTTCCCAGCATTTAAAGGCATCCCTAAGCCATCATCTTTATTAATTAATAAAAACCAGATATCTAAACCGCCAAATCCATCGTTTCTGTTAGATGTAAAAGACAGATAATCTTGCTGATTTATTGAAAAAAAATTAGGTTGAGAGTTATAATTAGAAATAAAAACATCTGGATATTTTTTAGATAAATTTTCGGCTCTACCGTCTTTATATAAATAAATATCACAACTATTAAAGTCATCACATAAAGTAAAATAAATATGGTTTTTTCTTTTATTATAAGTTATATTTCCAGAGGCATAGTTTTCAAAATTTAAGCTTTTGAATATCTCTCTATCCCAGTTTTCACCATTCTTTTTTGAGACAAAAATCTCTGACACCTGCTTATTTCCGTTAAAGAATGACGATGTAAAAAAAGCTGTAGTATCATCAATTTGATAAAAATCTAATTCTGAATTTATAGAATTAACTGATCCTTTAAGAATAGATATGTCTATTTGGGATTTTAAAGAAAATGTAACAAAAAGAAAAAGTGCTATAAGTATTTTGGACATAAATATTTTTTTTCTAAAACAGATTTATTCTTATTCCAAGAATATATTAATGAAAATTCTAAACCACCAAAGTTATTTGATGCTTTAGATAATTTTGAAATATTAATATCATAACTTAAAAGCATATTAAATTTTTCAAAAACAAATCCAATTTTTGGTATAACAGCATCATTATCTCTAATTACAAGCCCAACCAAAATTTCGTCTAAAAACTTATTGTCAATTGGTGACAATAAATCTATTCCATATAGTAACTCGCTTATATTTTGCTGAACAGAATAAAAAATAAGAGTATTTAATAAAAAATCCGAGCTTAGTTTATGTGAACTTATTAAATATGTATTAAACTTAACTGGCATCTTAGATTCTACATTACTGTTGAAAGACTGTTGTGATTGATTTAAGTGATAGGATGAGAGTCCACATTCAAGCATAGTTTTATTATTAATTTTTTGTGAAAGAACACTTCCTACGGCAAAATCTAAAAAAAACAAATTATCATTAAATAATTGCTCTTCCTCTAAAAAAATAATTGAGGAGTAATCAATAGATCTTTGATAGGCTCCAATTAATGTGCCAACCGATATAAGTGAATTAGATTTATTAATAATAATTTTTGAAATAGATGTATTTATTCCCGTAGTATTAAAACTTGAAGGTCCAGATTCATCATGAATAAAATTAAAACCAAACGATAGCTGCTTATAATACTCTTTTGCATAAAAAGAAATTGCTAATGTTTTAAATGGATCAGCAACCGAACTCCATTGAGATTTTCTATGTAAAAGAGTTTGATAATCACTAGATATAAATGAAAATAATGCGGGATTAAGATTCAGCTTAGCCGTATTAAATTGAGAGAAATGGGGATCTTGTGCATGTAATTGAGAGAGACACACAACAAATATTATAATTATTCGTCTCATTTTATTAGTGTTATATTTCCCTTTCTAAAAAAAACTTTTCCTCCATAACAAGTCATCTCTAAATAAAAATCAAGTACTTGGGGTAACAGTTTATTTCCCTTAAACATTCCGTCCCATGAATTATTTATATTGTTCGAACTGTAAACAAGCTGACCAAGTCTATTGAATATCATTAGTTCAAAATTGATGATATCCACTCCATTATTCTGTATTTTATAAACATCATTTATGTCATCATCATTTGGTGTGAAACCAGTTGGAATAATTATACTATCTTCATTACAGAACAAATCCCTTACATAAATATAAATGGAATCTTTAATAAGACAATAAGAATTAAAAATAGAAATATCGTGCCAATTTGAAAAATTAGCTTGGAATGAGATTTGTGACAAAGAGCTATTATCAAACCAAATTAAAGAATCACTTGAGATAGCATTTACTATAGCTGTTGAGCCGACAATGAGGCTATCTTGATTTGCCCATAAAGAATCTAAAATAGGTAGTGGAAATGATGTAATAAAAACAGAATCTTTTATACTACAACCTGCGCTATTAACTACTTCCAAAGAATACCATATAGATGATAAGAGCTTTTTTTTAACAACAGATGAGTCTAAATTATAAACATCAAAATCAGATGGTTGCCAATTATATGAAATAATTGGATTAATTGGTGTGTTATTGATTACAGAAAGAATTGCAGTATCAGCAAAACAAACAAGTGAGTCTGAATCAATTTCAACATCAATCAGATCGGCAAGTACCGAAACACTGTCAATTACTGAACAAAGGCTATCATTTGCTTTTATATAAACTTTTTGGGGGTATGATGCGGTAAAACTTAATTGATCAGAAAGAGTATCAGAAAACAAATTATCTGATGACCATAATATACTGGTGAGATTATCTATAGGATTAATATTTAAAAGTATTGGTGTATTACAATATGAAGTATCTTCTGGAAAGTCTGTAATAATATTGTTAACAATAATTTGCTGAGTCAAAGTATCATTGCATTGATTTCCTGAAATAATTAATTGATAAATAATATTTGTGTCTGATGATGAAAATGGATTTGAAGTATTACTATTATTTAAACCAACTAAAGGTGTCCAACTAAATATAAGATTTGAATCATTAATAGATGGTAAGCCAATTTGAGTCAACGAATATGGGCATTTAGTTATAGTTGGCAATGAATCATTGGTTCCTGATAAGACATATATAGATTTAGATATAGTATCAGAAATATTACAAGCTTGTGGTGAAGCGACAATTAACTTGACATCATAAACACCTGTGCTTTGGTACTGATGAATTGGATTAATGGAATTTGAAAAATTCCCATCCCCAAAGTCCCAATAATATACAACATTATTTAGTTGATTTGTTGATGAAGTATTTACAAAATCTACATATGATGTACAGTTTAATATGGGAGATGAAAAATTTGCAACAACAATAGGTCTTTTAAAGTCAAATTTGAAAACAGCATTATTGCAATTAGTACTGTTATTGGTTGCAGAAACAGCTCCAGGATTAGGATAAATTGGAAAGTCATTATTATTTCCACAACCAGCACATACAGACTGATAAACAACTCCATTCTTATCAAATCTACTTGTTCCTCCATCAACATGCTCTGTGCTTAGGCTTCCTCCAAAATATGTAGCATACTCAAGACTGTCTAAATTTTCATTTATTACGGCTAAATAAAAATCATTTCCATCTGTAGTGTTTTGATGTGCGTCAAATGTAATTGGAAGATTAAGAGTGGATAAGGAACCCCCTAAGTTTGAGCCCCATCCTGAAATATAAATATTATTACATTTATCAACTAAAAATGCAGTAGGAGAAATATCAGGACTTCCATTACCTGTTCCAATCATAGTAGATTGTATGAGCTGACTTATATCGTTATTAAAGATTGATATAAATTGTCCCCCACCTATAGTATAATAATTAGAGTTTTTGACAAGAGATAAAGAATCTGCTTGAGTTTGTCCAAAAATATAAACCATATTATCATTATTAAGCTCAATAAAATAAGATTGATCGTAGTTTTCCGAACCAAAATATGATGAGCTCAAGATTTGCGAGCCAGAGGGATTAATTTTTGATATAAATGCATCTGGATCAATAGAATCATTATATGTAGGATTGTATGATAAGGATGTGGTGGGAAAGTTTATAGATACAGTTCCCCCTGTAAGGTAAATATTATTAGAATTATCAATTGCTAAAGAATAAAGGGCATCATCATTATCACCTCCAATAAAAGAAGACCAAATAATAGTAGATAGTTGATTATCCATCTTAACAATACAGCCGTCTTGCGAGCCTTGCAATGAAGATTGAAATGAATTTGATGATGTAGGGAAATCAGGGGATAGAGTTGAGCTAGCAATATAAACGTTGTTGTCATTATCAACATCTATTTCACCACGAATTTCATCAGCATAATTAAAGCTTAATTTAGAAGAAGTATTAAGGCCATCATTATCACTTCCACCTAAAAATGTAGAGGATAATAGTGAGCCACCATTAGAACTTAATCTTGAAATAAAAATATCAGATCCATTAGCAAAACTTACGCCTAATCCTGTTGGGAAAAAACTGTTTCCACCTAAAAAAACACTATTAAATGCAAATTGAGTAACAGGAAAGTCAGAGGAACCTGTTGTTCCAAGTATAAAAAGTTCGTCATTGGAGTTCACAACTAAACTATGAGGTAATTCGTCTAAAGAACCACCTAAATAAGTAGAGTATATTCTTGAGGTTCCTAAGGTATCATATTTTGTAATTGCAACATCAGTAATACCCCCTTTAAAAGATTGTTGATATGCGCCAAAAGTAACAGGGTAATCAACTCCAAAGGCTGTGCTTCCAGAATACAAGTAACCTTTGTTATCATAAGTTGCAGTGTATCCAAAATTATCAGAAATAGATCCCGAGTATGTTGAAAAAATTAAAGTTGGATCAATTACAACCGAATAATTTGGATTAAATCCCTTTGGAAACTTAAAACCTACAGTATGCTTTTTTACAACATAATCACATTTTACTTCAACTGTATCGTTGTTTATAATTTGATAAGCATAGGGGCGCATTTCATTTATAGTATTAACCGAAGTTTGAATTAGCAGGCTACCATTTACTAAAGTTAGTGACTCGACTTGCTGATATTTCATTATAACTTCATTAACATCAGCGCTCTTACTAAGAATCAAATCATATTTTAAATTTTCATGTTGATTATATATTCTTAAGTCTATTCCTTTATAAATGTTTTCTTGTAAAAGTTCATTAAATATTGGTACGTTACTAGCCCAGTTTTGTTTTTCTCCTAAATAATAATTTTCTACATAATCATATTTATTATTATAACTTATAGAAATATTCTTAGAAATATTTCTAAATGTCATACTATATGAATGAAAGTTTATTTTACTATCTCTATTTTTATTATCGTGAAATTTTTTAAGTTGTTTTTGATTGTAAAATGAAAAAACCATCTTCCCTTGCTCAACAAAAAGTGCGCCACCATTTATTTTCTTTTTTGCGAGGACTTGATTTGGAAACTGGCCTTTGTTTTTTATAAACCCATCAAAAGCAAATGCGTTATTTATAATTAAAAAAAAACCTAATGTTAAATATAATTTATGAAAAATTATATTTTTCATATAGCAACTATATATTACTATTAAGAATATTCATTAAGCTATCCTTAACAAATATGTATTCATTTTTATTATCCTTACTGATAGGATCTCCTGGAGGAAGTTTTTGTTTGTATGGATCAACTTGTTTTCCATTCTTCCAGAATCTATAGCAAACATGTGGTCCGGTAGCTAATCCAGTACTTCCAACATATCCTATGATATCTCCTTGTTTAACATAAACACCTTTTTTAATTCCCCTTTTTATCTTAGACATGTGTAAATACTGAGTGCTATATGTACCATTATGTCTTACCTTGACATAGTTTCCATTATTACGTGTAAAGCTTGCAGTGACAATAGTTCCATTTGCAGTTGTCATAATAGGAGTTCCTTTAGGGGCTGCATAATCGGTTCCAAAATGCCCCTTCCACTGACCAGTAACCGGATGTTTTCTGTTGCGACTGTATCGAGAACTAATACGATAAAAATCGAGTGGAGCCTTTAGAAAAGCCTTTCTTAAAGTTCGTCCTGATTCATCAAAATATTCTCCATAATTTTCGTTTTCTTTATAATAAAAAGAGTAAAATTTTTGATTCTTATGAGTAAATTCTGCTGCTAATATTCTACCAATTCCTATATATTCCCCATCAATATAATTGTTTTCATAATAAACTTTAAATGCATCACCTTCTTGTATCTTAAAAAAATCAATTGTCCATGCATATATTTCTGATAATTTAATAGACACTCTTGGACTAATCCCAAGTTTATCAATAGTCTCTGAAAGTGATGAATTAATTATTCCTTGTGAAATCTTAAGTTTTGTTGTAACTTTTTTCTTACCCTTAAAAATATTAATTCCATCAATAAAATCAAAAACGATGTAGTCTGTTGCGTTTTCTTCATAAATAAAATAACACAATTTAGATAAAGAATCATTTGAGTTGATAAGCGTATATTTTTGACCTGAATTAACCCTTCTAACATCAAAAATTCCTTTAGATTTATTTACAATTTCAGCAATTTGTGGATGATCAATATGGTTAAAATATAATATCTCACCTAAAGTTTGACCTTCATTTACTCTTTCTTCTGAAATATTAAATGTATCGACTAAAATCCCATATTTATATATAGGATCGTTAGTCTCTTCGACGTAGTTAGCGTCTATACTTTCATGATTCTTTTTGAGAAGACTATAAATAGCAAAAACAAAAACACATAAGATTATAAATACTTTAAAATAATTTTTCATTAGTGCAATTTATCATTTTATTTTTTGAGATAAAAATCAGTTTCAGGACTTATTGACAATAGATTTTAAGTGTTAAAAATAATTCTTTGAAAATGAAAGAATCCCTTCTTCATCAAAATTTCTACCCATAATTTGAAATCCATATGGTAATCCTGTTGAATGATTATTAATTGGCATAGAAATAGCTGGATTTCCAGAAAGATTAGCCAAAACAGTAAAGATATCTTCTAAATACATTTGGGTTGGATCTGTATTGACATCTCCAATATTAAAGGCGACATGAGGGGTTGTTGGTGTTAAAACGTAATCATATGTTTTAAAAACTTCTTCAATCGTATTTCGTATTTTTCTTCTAATTTTTTGTGCTTTTGTAAAATAAGCATCATGATATCCTGAGCTTAAAACAAATGTACCTAGCATAATTCTTCTCTTAACTTCTTCGCCAAATCCCGCATTTCTACTAAACACGTAAGCTTCGTTTAAGTCTTTAACATTTGAAACTCTATTGGCATAATTTATTCCGTCAAATCTAGCAAGATTAGAGGATGCTTCAGCAGTAGATAAAACATAATAAGTAGCGACTAAATAATCAAGAAGTGGAAACGAAATTGGCTCAACTACAAAGCCTTGATGCTTTAATTCATCAATTTTCAAAAGAAAATTCTGTCTAATCTCAGGGTCGAGTCCAGTGTGATTTATACATTCTGAGAGATAAGCTATTTTTTTATTTGATCTTTTAGGGTTTAATTTAGTGTAATTAGGAACATCTAAAGATGATGATGTGGAGTCATTTCTATCCTTTCCTGAAATCACCTCTAAAACTAATGCAATGTCTTCAATATTATTAGCTATGGGTCCGATTTGATCAAAAGAGGATGCATAGGCAATTAACCCATACCTAGAAACACGTGAATAAGTAGGTTTTAAACCTATAACCCCGCAAAAAGCAGCAGGCTGTCTAATAGAGCCGCCAGTATCGCTTCCTAAAGAAACTAAACAAAGCCCTTCAGAAACCGCAGCTGCAGAACCGCCAGAGGAACCACCTGGAACCTTATTTGGGTCAATAGGATTCTTGACGGGACCGTAAGTAGATTTTTCATTAGAGCTTCCCATAGCAAATTCATCACAATTTAAGCGACCAATTATTATAGCTCCATGCTCTATTAAACGTCTGACAACTGTAGCACTATAGACAGATTTAAAACCTTTTAATATTGAAGATGATGCAGTGACGCCATGACCTTCATAACATATATTGTCTTTAATTGCAACAATCAATCCAGAAAGCTTTCTATGCTTTTTAACAGAAATTTCTTGATCAATTGCTCGTGCTTGAGATAAAGCAGAATCATTAAAAGTTTCAACAAAAGAATTATTCTTACTTTGATTAATTTTTTTTAGATAAAAATCAACCAGTTCCTCACAACTAAAATTAGAGCTATACAGCTCATTTTGCAGGCTTTTAAATGACCGAAATAGCTTCAAATCTAAAAATTAATTTTCTTCAGATTTATTTTCAGATTCATTTTTGCCTTTCTTAAATTCATTTATTCCTTTACCTAAGCCCTTCATTAATTCTGGAATTTTTTTTCCACCAAAAAGTAATAACACAACAAGCGCAATTAATAGCCATTCTGTTCCTCCCATTGTAAATAATAAAACAGTATTCATAAGTAAGTCAGTTTAATGTTATAACAAAAGTAGCTAAATTGTTTTAAAAAGCTTCAAAAAGCCATAACGAAGGGTCTTGTTTGTCGTATCCCTGCCAGATTTCAAAATGCAATTCAGTTCTATTATCATTTTCTCGTGTAAGAACCTTTCCTATTTCTTCTTTAGAAAGAATATTATCGCCAAGCTTAACCTTAACTTCTTCTAAACCTGAGTATACAGTAAAGAATTCTCCATGATTTATCAAAACGGCCTTCCCCTCACCTTTAATGAAAAATATTCTAGAAATCTTACCATCAAAAACAGAACGGATGACTGCATTTTTATTTGTTGCAATATTTATTCCGTTATTAAAGGTTTCAATATTTCCAAATACTTTGTGTTTTTGTTTTCCATATTTCTGAATAATTACGCCTTGCTCAAGTGGCCATGGAAGTTTACCTTTATTAGCACTAAATTTATCAGATAAGAGCTGGGCTTCAGGAGTTAAAGTGATTTTATTGTCTTTGTCTCGTTTAATCTTTTCTCTAGCTAACCTTATTTCCTCTTCAATTATTTTCTTGATTTTTTGTTCAAGTTTTCTTGATTTTTTTTGCTGATCTTTTATTTTCTGTAAAAATATTTGCTCAGATTTTTTAAGCTTAGATACGGCAATCTTTTTTTCATCTTTAGATATTAAAACCTTATTTAAACTCTTTTTTTTATTTGAAATAAGTTCTTGGTTCTGCTCCTTCTTCGATTTTATTAATTGTTGTTGGGAAAATAGCCGATCTTTGTTAATCGCTAAGCTATCTTGATTTTTAGCAATCTGTAATGCTTGTGCTTTCCTTGCTCTTGAGTACTCTCGAAGAAAAAGAATTCTTTTATAGGCTTGATTAAACGTTTCAGATGAAATAATAAACATCAAATCGTTCCTTTCGTTTTTGTTTCTTTGTAAAGAATATATGATTTCACCATACTCTTTTTTTAATTCAACAATTTCTTTTTCAGAGTTATTTATTGATTTTTCATTTTCAAGTATTTTGTTCTCTAACTTAAAAATTTGCTTCTTTAGTAGATTTTGTTCAATATTTAATAGCTGCAATAATCTTTCTTGGCTAGATATCTTTTTATCAAGATAATCTATATAAACAAGTGAAGATTTTTTATTTTCCTTTGTCTTATTCAGTAAAGATGTTGTGTAATTAATTTCTTTTTCTAGTACAATTTTTTGTTGCTTCAGAACATCTTTGTTCTGACCAATAGACAGATAAGAAATAAATAATAAACTAAATAAAAAACTACTTTTTTTCATTATAGTTTTTAGGTATTTTAAATGGTGTTTTATCTATATCTAAAACCTTAATCTTATTTAAAGTTAGTTCAAATGAAAGCTTCTCGCTTCCTGTATTAACATTTAGCTTTTTGGGGTATAAGAAATTGTCAATTATTTGAAAATCGACATATTTAACAGTAAGTTCTTCATTTGCAGAAAATTTTCTAACAAATAATTCTATGCTATAAGTATTTAAATTAATAACATAGGTTGATGAGTCATTTTGACTATCTAAAGTAATCGTGTTAAGATCTTGTGTGCTTAAATAATTATTTTGAGAAATTGATATAGAGCTTGTTATAATGCTTTCAATCAAACTTAAAGATAATTTAATATTATATTCATCTTTAAAAACTGATACGTTTTTAATAAACCAGCTTGAGTTTGTTCTGTTAATTGAATAAACAGTATCTCTAGTAATCATTAGGCGATTTACCTCGCCAATAATAGGTGCAGTTATTGAAATCCATATCAAACTGTCCTTTGCAATTTTAAGGTTAAATCCTAATGGAACACCCCCGTCTTGTGTATTAACTTTTAATTTTCCCCTTATGCTTAGCCATTTATATGAAGGAGTGGTAGAATTAACTTTTGTAATTACATCTTCAACGCTAATTGTACTATAATCATTAACAGTCAGCTCCTTTTTAATGTTACAAGACATAACCATTAAAGAGAAAAAAAGGATTAACGCCTTATTCCAATAATTTTTCATTCTTAATTTTATTTTCTAAAATAAATGATTCTGAACCAAGAGATTTTGATAGAAGCCATTTTTCTAAAGCTTCTTCTTTAAAGCCAAGTCTAAATAAAATATCTCCGTAATGCTCAAGAACAACAGGGCTCTTATCGCTTCCGTTTTTTATTGATTTTTTAATCCATTCTAATGCCAACTTATAATCATCCAGGCAATACAAAATCCATGCATATGTGTCTTGATATGTTCCATTATTTGGCTCTAAATCATTACACCTTCTAGACATTTCTTTTGCTCTTTCAAGCTTATGTTTTCTTAACGATAAATAATAACTATAATTATTTAAAACAATTATATTATTTGGGTTTTGCTGCAGTATTTTTTCGTATAAAGAATCTGATTTTGAAAACAATTCTAGAGAGTGATAGGTGTCGGCTAATGATGATTGAAACTCGGAATATAAGGATGGATTATCAAAAACAAATCCAATACCAGATTCTAAAGCCTCTTTTGATTTATCAAATTGTTTAAAAAACGAACACGATACACCATAAAAATAATAATATAGTGGCTCGCTAGGGAAATAAGAAAGAGCATTTTTACTATATAATAAAAGTGAGTCGTAATTAGCATCCTCTACCTCTAAAAATAAAACTTGTGTCCATACGGCTTGTAAATTTTGAGCGATTGACAATGATTTTTTATAGTTTTTTTTAGCTAATATTTTATTACCCGTAGCATAATATAGATCACCAAAGATCGCATGCATTCCTGAATTATTAAAATCAGATTTTTTAAGAATTTCTGATAACTCAAAAGCTTGATTTTTTATTGTGTCATTGGTGTTAATGATGGGAAGGTATGATGAGAGAATTGCTAATTTGGTTTCAATAGAAATTTTATCAGATCTAAAAGCTAATTTAAGTTCTGAAAAAGATTTATCAAGATCCCCATTATCTCTATAAAAATTTGCAAGCGTTAAATGAACCTGACCGTTTTTTGGGTCTTTTTCTGAAATTGATTTAAAAACAATAATTGCTTTTTCTTTATCATTAGTTAGTAAATAAGCCTCTGCAAGAATTTGTAAAACCTCAAGATCGTTAGGAAAACTATTTGACAGGACTTCTAAGCATTTTGTTGCTTTATTAAAATCTTTAAGCTGAAGATATAATTTATGTTTTTGCATAGAAATCATCTTATCAATGCCCTTCTTTTTTTCTAAATCATCATATACTGAAATAGCTTTTAAATATTTTTGATTATAGATATATGTGTCAGCTAGCTTGTAATAATTAAACTCATTTTTAGGTTCTCTTTTTACTATCTCAGAGTATTGATTAGCAGCATTATCAAAATCTTGATTAAGAAATAAAATTTCTGCATGATTTCTTTGATGCCATAAATTAGTGGTTTTAAGCTCAAGTGTTTTTGAAGAGTATAACTTTGCATCACTAAAATTATTTAAGCCCTTTTTTATTAAAGAAATTTGATAGTAAGGCTCGATTTTATCGGGCTTAATCTCTATGCATTTCTGAAATAAATCAATTGCTACATCATAGTTTTCTAATGATTTTTGTTTTATACCATTAAAAAAAAGATTATTGAAGTGAATGTTATTATCCTGTTTTTTTTCTTTTGATAATACTGTTTTCTTATTTTTTTTATTTTCAGGATAATGACTTTTCCACTGTCCATAGGTTGTTAAATGAACAAAAACAAAAAATAGTATTATACTTTTTTTTAACATCTATTTAATTTCACAAAAATCACCGATACTAATTTCTTGATCTATTTTATGCCCATCAAAAAAGGTGTGATTACCAATCATAGAGTTCTTTAACTTAGCATTCTTTATATTAGATTGGTTTTGAATAATTGAGTTTGAAATCTCACTATCTTCAATGTTTGAATTTGAGCCAATTGATACATGAGGGCCAATTTTAGAATTTTTTACTAAAGTTCCGGCTGCAATATAGCATGGCTGAATAATTTCAGAATTAATAAGCTCACTCTTTTTATCAACTATACTTGATTTTTTATTGTGCTCTAGTATACGTTGACTTGTATAAACTGTAGCGTCTTTATTTCCACAATCTAACCATTCATCAACAGTACCAATAGAAAATATTTTTCCTTTCTTTTTCATATTTTCAAGAGCATTTGTTAGCTGATATTCTCCTTTATCTTTAATGTTATTGTCGATTAAAAATTGGAGTTCGTTCATAAGGTTTTCACCATTATTAAAATAATATATTCCGATAATTGCTAAATCAGAAACAAATTCAGTAGGCTTTTCAACAAAATCAGTAATATGGTTATCTGAATTAATTTTTACAACTCCAAACGCCGAAGGATCTTCAATCTTATTAACCCATATTATCCCATCATTATTTTTATTTAATTTAAAATCCGCCTTAAATAAGGTGTCTGCAAAAGCAACAACTACATTGCCTCTTAAGGATTGTTTTGCACACAAAATAGCGTGTGCTGTGCCAAGTGGCTCTTCTTGGTGTACTATAACGCCCTTTGCATTTAGATTAAACGCTATATTAATTAAATCTTTTTCTACATCCGGGCCAAAATCACCAATGATAAAAGCTATTTCGTCAATTGTTTCATCACAAACCTTAACAATGTCTTGAACAAGACGTTCAACAATTGTTTTTCCTGCAAAGGAAATCAAAGGTTTTGGAGTTGTTAGTGTGTGTGGTCGTAGTCTAGAACCTCTGCCGGCCATTGGTATAATTATGTTCATAATTTTATTAGTTAAAAAAGTTTAGGTGTTTTATTTTCTATCATTTTTGGCTTTTCTAAAGCATAAACTAAAATACAATATCCAACTAAAAAAGACACGTCTAATATTAGGCTAAAATTAGTATAATAAATTATAAGATAAATAAATATCATTAAGAAAAAATACATAAGTATTCTGTAATAATTATAAGCAATAGGAAAGTGCTTATTAGAAAAATAAAATGAAATCATTACCATAGAAAAGTAGCAGGCTAAAGTGGCTAATGCAGAACCAACAAATCCGAAAACAGGTATTAGTAAGAAGTTTAAAATAATTGTTATTGATGCGCCAAAAATTGCAATATATGCTCCGTATTTTGTTTTTTCAGTAAGCTTATACCAGATGGATAAATTATAATAAATTCCTAAAAAAAAGTTTGCAAAAAGTAGTATTGAAACTACTAAAAATCCTCTTTCGTCATGATATTTTGAGCCAAGAAAGTTTATAAAAAAATCATAAAAAGTTGTGACAATAAGGAAAATAAATGACGTAACAATTATAAAGTATTTCATAACATCAGCATAAATTTTCCTTGAGTTATGCTCTCTTTCTTGAGAAAAATAGAAGGGTTCAGCGGCAAATCTAAATGTTTGAATAAATAAGATCATAATTATAGAAAGCTTATAAAAAGCTCCATAAAGACCTATCTCTCGAGAAATATTAGATGATTCTGGTAATAAATATTTAAGTAATATTCTATCAATAGTTTCATTAGTCATTCCTGCTAATCCCGCAATTAACAAAGGGGATGCGTAAATCATCATTTTGTTCCATAATTTTTTTTCAAAAACCCATACAGAGTTTATCATTTCGGGTAAAAGCATTAAGATTGTTATTACAGAAGCAAATAAATTAGCGATAAAGATATAGCCAACACCAACAGAAGGAGAGTATACAGAGTTAACAAAATTTAAAGACTGTAAATTATTTTCAATTGCGTAGGGACAGTAAATAATAAAAAATAGGTTTAAACCAATATTTACAAAAATATTTACCAATCTAATCAAAGCAAATCTAGTTGCTTTGTTCAAAGCTCTAAGCTTAGCAAAAGATATAGATGATATAGCGTCAAGACCTATTATTAGAGCAAACCATTTTATATACTCTTGATTATTTGGGTAACCAATACTTGATGAAATGTTTTCACTAAACACAAACATTAGTATTATAAAAAGTAATGAGGAAAAAAGTAAAGAAATTAATGAGGTGCTATATACAATACGATTATTTTTTTCTTTTTGTGAAAACCTAAAAAAAGCCGTCTCTATTCCATAAGTCAAAATGATAACTAAAAACGCAACATATGCATATAGCTCTGTTACCACACCATATTCTTCGGGCAAAAAATATCTTGTATAAAGTGGAACAAGAAGGTAATTAAGCAATCTACCAACGACACTACTTAAACCGTAAATAGCGGTTTGGCTAGCTAACTTTTTTAAAGGGTTCAATTAAAGTTCGGTTTTCTTTTTTCCATAAATGCTTTTGTTCCTTCAACAAAATCTTTAGTCTCAAAACAATCTGAAAAAAAATTAATTTCAGATTCCATTCCATCTATACCATCTTGATAACATGCGTTTATAGATTTTATTGCATTAGTGATAGCTATCGATGAGTTACGTTTAATCTTATTTGCCATTTCAACACAGTTTGCTATTAAATCTTCTTGATTACACACCCGATTAACTAGACCAATGCTTAACGCCTTTTCAGCACTAATAATCTTTGCTGTAGTAATCATTTCAAATGCAATTCCTTTTCCCACAATCTGAGGCAAACGTTGGGTTCCACCATAACCTGGAATAACACCTAAAGAGACCTCTGGCAGGCCCATTTTTGCATTATCAGAAGCAACCCTAATATGACAAGACATTGCTAATTCGAGTCCACCTCCTAGGGCGAAACCATTTATAGCTGCAATAAATGGAATCGTAGAATTTTCAATTAAGTTAAATAATTTTTTATGACCATTTTTAGATAACTCTTTACCTTGAATTTTATTGAAATCTGAAAATTCTTTTATGTCAGCTCCTGCTACAAAAGCTTTTTTTTCTGCTCCCGTAAGAATCACACACTTAATTTCTTTATTCTGAATTATTTCTTTAATACAAGAGGAAAGCTCATTAATTGTCTCGTTATTTAAAGAGTTTAAATATTTTGGTCTGTTGACAGTGAGATAACATATTTGATCTGAATTTTGAACAAGTATATTTTTGAAGTGCATTTATATTAGTTTTTATACAAATATAATAGAATACTACACTAATTGAAATACCAATATTTTAAAAGAGTATTTTAACTATTTAGAGCCTCTGCTCCACCAACAATTTCAAGAATTTCTGCAGTAATTGCTGCCTGACGAGCTTTGTTATATGTAAGAGTGAGGTCTTTCTTAAGTTCGGATGCGTTATCTGTGGCTTTGTGCATTGCAGTCATTCTTGCACCATGCTCAGAGGCATGTGAATCTAAAACTGCTTTATAAAGTTGTGTTTTTAATGATTTAGGTATTAACTCTTCTATAATTTCCTTTTTCTCAGGCTCAAAAATATAGTCACCTATACTAGATTCATTTTCATTAATAGATTCAACTGGCAAATAAGCTTCGTTCATTACATTTTGAGTAGCAGCATTTTTAAATTGATTATATACAAGTACTACCTTATCAAATTTCTGATTGATATAATCCTGCATAATACTATTAGCAATAGAAGCAATACTATCGTATGTGAGATCAGAAAAAACATCATCATGAGTACTAACAACAGAAAAATTGTTATTGTTAAAATATTCTGAAGATTTTTTACCAATAGAAAGAATACTGACCTGAGATTCTTTATAATCTTCTTGAAGAAGTAAATTTATTTTTTTAATAATATTTGCATTGAACCCCCCGCACAAGCCTCTATTTGAGGTTATTGCAACTAAAAGTATCTTACTTTGTGGTCTGTCTGAAGAAAACTCTCCCCCCTCAGAAGTCTCTAAACTAGATGATAAATTAACAAGAAGCTCAGTAAGCTTATTGGCATATGGACGCATTTGTGTAATTGCATCTTGCGCTCTTTTTAGCTTTGCTGCAGAAACCATTTTCATTGCAGATGTAATCTGCATTGTTGATCCGACAGAGGTTATTCTATTTCTTATCTCTTTTAGATTAGCCATGTCTTAATTATTATGCGTACTTAGGAGTTAACTCCTTAACAACAGAATTTAATGTGTCAGTTATATTATCATTTAATTTTCCTGACGCTAAATCGTCAAGTACACTTTGATGTTTTTGATGTAAAAAGGATAAAAACTCCGTTTCAAATTCCTTTATTCTATTTACAGGAACATCCATTAACAATCCATTAGTACCACAATAAATTATAGCAGCTTGCTCTTCAACCCTTAGTGGAGAATACTGACCTTGCTTTAAAATCTCAACATTACGTTTTCCTTTTTCAATCACAGCTTTTGTAGCGGCATCTAAGTCAGATCCAAATTTTGCAAATGCCTCTAACTCTCTATATTGC
Organism: Flavobacteriales bacterium; assembly: GCA_028122735.1. Taxonomy (GTDB): domain Bacteria; phylum Bacteroidota; class Bacteroidia; order Flavobacteriales; family BACL11. Next base: position 40,561 of record JAOHSR010000003.1, on the reverse strand, counting down.
GCTTGATCTAGCTTAAGAGTCCCTGATATTTTTTTCATAGACTTTATTTGAGCAGAACCCCCAACTCTTGAAACAGATATTCCGACGTTAATTGCAGGCCTAACACCTGATAGAAACAGGTTGGACTCTAAGAATATTTGTCCATCTGTAATTGAAATCACATTGGTAGGTATATATGCAGATACATCTCCCGCCTGTGTTTCAATGATAGGTAGTGCTGTTAATGACCCTCCACCTTTAACTTTATCTTTGAGTGATTCAGGTAAATCATTCATTTGCGCAGCAATCTTATCGTCATTGATAATTTTAGCTGCTCTTTCGAGTAACCTTGAATGTAGGTAAAAAACATCTCCAGGATAAGCCTCTCTTCCTGGTGGCCTTCTTAGTAATAAAGAAACTTCTCTGTACGCAACAGCTTGTTTAGATAAATCATCAAAAATAATTAAGGCTGGCCTACCTGTATCTCTAAAAAACTCGCCAATTGCAGCGCCTACTAAAGGAGCGTAAAACTGTAACGGTGCTGGGTCAGCAGCGTTTGCAGAAACAATAACAGTATAATCTAAAGCTCCAGCATCATCTAGTGTTTTTGCTAAAGCAGCAACTGTTGATGCTTTTTGACCTACAGCTACATAAATACAAAAAACTGGTTCTCCCTTATCATAAAACTCTTTTTGGTTAATAATTGTATCAACTGCAACTGCAGTTTTACCGGTTTGTCTATCACCAATAATTAACTCTCTTTGTCCTCTACCAATTGGAATCATCGCATCAACTGATTTTAAACCAGTTTGAAGCGGCTCATTTACAGGCTGTCTGTAAATAACTCCTGGCGCTTTTCTCTCAACAGGCATTTCATAAGTATCCCCCGAAATTGGCCCCTTACCATCAATTGGGACACCCACTCCATCTAACACCCTACCCAACATACCTTCTCCAACATTTACGGATGCAATCTTATTTGTTCTCTTTACAATATCGCCCTCCTTAATTCCTTTGGATGGCCCCAACAATACAGCTCCGACATTATCTTCTTCTAAATTTAGAACAATTGCTTGCAAACCATTTTCAAACTCCACTAATTCTCCAGACTGAGCGTTGTTTAAACCGTAAATACGGGCAATTCCATCTCCAACCTGAAGAACTGTGCCTACTTCTTCTAGCTCTGCTTCAGATTTAAAACCGGATAATTGTTGTCTTAATATTGCTGAAACCTCAGCAGGTTTTACTTGTGTCATAATATTATTATTTAATAATTTTCTATATATAAGTTTTCGCTAAATTTTTGCCTTAGCACTTTAAGCTTAGATGAAACACTAGCGTCTAGCTGAGTATCATCCATTCTAATTATAGCTCCACCTATTAGTGATTCATCAACTTTTTCAATTAATTCAATGTTACTATTATTCTGAGCACTGACATAATTCATTAATTCTTTTCTCATTGAATCATCAAGAGGAAGGGCTGTTGTAACTGTTACTTCTTTAATATTTTTTGTTTTTTTGTATAGAGATATAAAACATGAAGAAATTTCCGGAAGAAGACTTTCTCTTTTTTTATTAGTGATTAAAATTATAAATGAAAGAGTTAGGCTGCTAATAGAATTTGAAAAGAGCTCTTTTAAAATTTTAACTTTTAGATCTGTTTTTACAATAGGTGTTTTTAAGAGGTTTACTAAATCCTTGTTTGATAAACAAAGCGAATTAATTAAAACCATATCATCATAAGAAGAGTCAACAACTTCATTTTCTTCTGAGATATCAATTAAAGATTTAGCGTATCTAATAGTTGCTCTAGATTGTTTCATGTTCTAATTCTTGCTTTCTTTTAAAACTTTTGTTACTAATTCTTTTTGCTTGGCAACATCAGAAAGTTCAGATCTTAAGATTTTTTCAGCCATTTCAACAGATAAATCGGCAACATGATTTTTAAGTTCTGTTAATGCCTTCATTTTTTCATTTAATATTTGTTCCTTAGCTGTTGTAACAAGTTTTTCAGCTTCATTACTGGCCTTATCTTTTGCTTCTGATATTATTTCATTCTTCATATCTCGAGCTTCTTTTAAAATTAAATCTCTGTCTACTTTTGCTTGTGCAATTATTTTTTCGTTATTAGCTGTAAGCTCTGACATTTCACTTCTGGCTTTTTCAGCTTGTGCTAAAGAATCTTTTATTGATTGATTTCTTTCGTCAACAGCAGATAAAATTGGTTTCCATGCAAACTTCTTTAATAAAAGAACCAATAAAGAGAAAACTACTGTAGTCCAAAAGATTAATCCTATTGCTGGTGTAACTAATTCCATATTTAAATTTTATTAAATACTCTGCAACCAACCGTTGCAGAGTATTTTAATTACTAATTATTTTAATAGCGCAACTACAACACCAAACAAAGCAACACCCTCAACAAGAGCAGCTGCAATAAACATGTTTGTTTGAATCATTCCGGAGTGCTCCGGTTGTCTTGCCATTGATTCTAAAGCAGCGCTTCCTATCTTACCAATCCCAATACCTGCTCCAATAGCAGAAAGACCAGCTCCGATTGCTGCAAATGCTCCAAAATCCATTGTTTGTACTTCTAATAACATTTTTTTCGTTTTTAGTTAATAATTTAATTAATGACCATCTTGCACTGCTAACCCAATAAAAACTGAAGATAGCAATGTAAATATATATGCTTGTAAAAAAGCCACAAGCACCTCAATACAGTAAATAAAAAGCACAAATAATGCAGAAACAGGGGCTACACCCCAAGCTCCGCCAGTTCCCATAGCGCTTTGCGCAATAAATATCAAAGATATAAGGCTTAGTATTATAATGTGTCCGGCAGAAATATTTGCAAAAAGCCTGATCATTAAAGCAAACGGCTTAGTAAACATTCCAATTATTTCAATTGGTACCATAATTGGCATTAGAGCCATTGGCACTCCTGGAGGTTTGAATATATGCCCCCAGTAATTTTTATTTCCAAAAAGTGTGGTTACAAGAAAAGTGATTAGAGATAGTACAAATGTTACTGCAATATTACCAGTAACATTAGCTGCTCCTGGAAGTAAACCCATTAAATTATTTATTAAAATAAAGAAGAAAAATGTGAGTAATAATGGCGTGAATTTTTCGTGTTTTTTTCCAATATTGTCCTTTATAATATCATCTCTAACAAATAAAATTAAGGGTTCAATAAACGCCTGTAATCCACTTGGTTCAACATTTTTTCTAGAATAAGATCTAGACACAGTCCCCATTATTAAAAACAATAAGAAAACAGATATAAGCATTGATGCAACATTTTTGGTTATTGATAAGTCTATAATTTCTAGACCTCCTTCTTCAATAATATGACTATGATTATCAATAGAATAAACCCTATCCTCTTTAATTACTTTTGAATGGCCGTGATTAAAATCATTAGCCATAAAAATGTCAACCCCTTTTTCAGAATATAGTATTACGGGCAATGGTATAGAATAGGAATTGTCTCCTTCTCCCCATAAGTGCCACTCATGAGCGTCAGCAATATGATGCATAATTGTAGGAACTGGATTGTAAACACCTCCCTTTTCTTGAGTAGCCTCGCCTCCGGCAAACGAAAAGCATGAAAATATTGTGAAAAATAAAACAATTAAAAGACTTACTTTTTTCTGCATTATATCTATTAATAATAATTGCAGGCAAATGTAAATATTATTTAACTTTAAATATGTCTGTTTTTTAAAAAAATTGCAACTTTTTTTTAGTTGATTTTTTTATAAAAAAAATAAATAGAAAAGACGATTGAAAGACAGGAAAAAAATATGGTTAGAGAAGGTTTTAGCCCAAATAAATTATCCGTAAAAGCCCCAAGATAAAATCCCAAAAGAATTATGATAATCATCTGAATAGAAACGGATGATAAAAAATAAAAACCCTTATGCTGTTTTTTCTCTTTTTTCAGATTGCCCAAGATCTTTGATATCTTTAATTACAGCCCCCATACTGCAAGATCCCGTAAACGTTGCCCCAGGCTCAATCGATAGTTTGTTAGTCACAATATCTCCGTTAAGCTTTGCAGAGGATTTTAGTGACAATAGCTGAGAAACAGTAATTTTTGCTTTTAAAACACCCGCCACATCTGCATCCTTACAAACAACATCGCCCTCAACAACACCGCCTTGACCTACAACAACTTTTCCTTGGGTTTCAATTGAGCCTTTTAATGAGCCATCTACCCGAATATCTCCCTTAGATTTTATATCACCCGTTATTGTAGTTCCATCACCAATCATATTAATTGCTGCAGAAGATGCAATGCTTTTTTTTACTGAGTCGTTATTATTTGTAAACATGTTTATTTATTTAGAAATGTAAATTTATAAATAATAAAGTTTTTTCTTAGTTTTTATACAAATATTTCAGCTCAAAAAATTTAGAATAGCCCTTAAGGTCTTTATTTACATAAAAATCTTGAAAATTTTCTAGTGAAATGGGCAGTAAATAATATTCATTCGCGCGGATTTCGTTAATAATTTTATTATTCTGTTTTAGCCCATCATAATAAGACATAACATCCTTAGAATTAGAAAACAACTTAATCGTTAATAAATGAAAGTCTAAGCCCATCATCATTGCGCTAATCTCAAATATTTCTGTAGAATGATTTTCTGAATTATAATCCGATAATAAGGTTTTTAAAAAACTAACATCTACGCCTTCTTTTGGAAGTATTAACATTAACATGTGGTTATCTTCACGGCTTAAGATGTAGGGAGTCTTTTCAATTGCAACTCTATTTGCTTCAATTAAATCTGTCTGATCATCAAGAATATCTAAAAGGTTAGACACATATTTACTAAGGGCTTTGTCTTCTGCACTTTTTATCTGATCAAGTGTGTTTATTGCAACTATGCTATCTCCTTTTTTTAAGTAACTAATAGCTCTTAAAAAAAGATACTTTTCCTCAAGCTCACTCTTTTTAGTTATGCCGGTAAGATTTAAAACCTCTGCAAAGTCACCGCCAATATATGATTGATAGTCTTTTTCATAATTAAGATCTTCTATATCATTTACACTTTGAACACTCAAAAGGTAGTCGGGGTCTAAAATTATATTAGCATATACACTTGCAGGGTAGTTACTTAAAATGTATTGTCTTGTAGACTTTGTTTGCACTTCTTTTTCTAGGGCTAAATAATTTAAGTATAAATTATAGTGTGTCATTGGCAAAAACCCCGTGTCAACATCAACAATACTCAAGATTTTTTTTAACATTTCATTACTTTTTTCAATCTTATTTAAGTCGTGCCTGTAGATTATAGCAGCCTGATAGCAGGAGTTTGCTATCTTTTCTCTTGCTTGAGTAAAATCTTTTGGTGTTGATGGGATCTGCTGAAGATAAAATTGAGGGTCTTTAAAGTTTGTTGCCTCCAAACTTGTTGTGGAGGAGTCTTCTGTGGAAATTGAGATTGATTTTCTGTTTTTTCTTCTCCAATCGTCTTCTAACTTTCTTTTTCCCCATTTTTTTCTAAACTCAGACAACCCAAAACTCAAGGTTGCAGGATTATAAAAATACCACTTTCCTCCAGAAGTATTATTTCCAAATTGTTCGTTTCTATTTGTATTTCGATTATTCTCAAATAAATTTTGTTGTTTTAACATTTCTTGTTCCTTCTCAAGACGTTCTTTTTCAAGCTCTTTATCAATTATTGATTTTATAATAGCATTTACTTCAGCGCGAGGCATTAATGCTAATTGAATTAAACTGTCTTGTAAATTAATTATGTTTAGATTGTTAACTAAATCTTTTAATACTAAATACTTTTCAAGCGTTGGCTTGTACAGCCTATACTCTTCTGGCATAAAATAGATTGTGCTGTCATAGAAAAGCTCAGATGAAACAAAGTTTGAACTATAGAATTCTATTTCGGCTAGTGCTAAAAAAGAGAGCGCTTTTTGAGGGTCGTTTGATATACTATATAGAGTAGATTTTAAATAATTTTCTTTAGCTAACAAAGTGTCTTCGGCCGAAACATCCATCTTTGCTATTGTGTAATAAATCTGATCCAGGTACTCTTTGTTTTTATCGTCCTTTGTCATTTTTACAAGATCTTTCCTCATTTTTTCTGAGTTTTTAGAACTTTTATCAGCACAAAGAGCAAGATTCATTTTTGTATTAAACACCATAGAATAGTCAGAGTTGCTTTTTAAAACTTGATTATAATATTTAGAGGCTTGTTTAAAATTCTCTTCAATTTGAAAAATCTGAGCAAGAATATAGTTTAGCCTAGCCTTGTCTTTTTTTAATTTATATTTATTGATACAGTTAAGTAAAGATTCTTTTGCTAGCGGATAATTTTTTTGACGGACGTAAAAGTCTGCATTAATTTTCTCAAAATCTTTTTCAAGTTTTTCAGGAAATTTTCTGTTATTTGTTAATTCAATAAGTATCGATTCTGCAGCAACAAAATCTTTCTTTTCAATAAAACATCTTGAAAGCCACATTGAAGCTTCATAAACAATTGGAGTTTTTTTATACTCTTCAATTATAAAACTAAATGTCTTAGCAGCCTCATCAAACTCTCCTTTGTAGAAATATGCTTTTCCAATCATAAAATAGTTGTCATCAATCCATCTACAATATTCTTTTCCTCTTATTTTAATAGAATGTTTCTGTATAACTATTGAGCCTTTTTGAATTGCCTTATCCATATAGGGCAAGGTAGATTTTGATTTTTTTAAATCTCCCGTTCTAAAAACTGGTAATACTGTAGAGTAGTCATCTTCAAAAGAGTCTGAAATTTTCTTGACACCGTATTTAATACTTTCATTACCATTAAAAAACCCATTATACTTAGCTGTAGTGTTATGATATTGACGAGAAAACCATGTTTTCTTTTTGGTAGAGCATCCGGAAAAAAATACTAATAAGAACAGCAATAAAAAAGCTTTTTTTAGTAGTTTATTTAATTTCATATGAATAGTTAACTCCTTTTTAGACCTATTATTTTGTTGAAAATAGTTATACATGCAAATATGCTTATAATTTTCAGATATTTGCAAAATATTATGGAACAGAAAAGCTTTAAAAATAAAATCGTTAATTTCTTTAATAAAAATTTTCGGCTTGTCGTGATTAATGATGAAACCCTTGAAGAAGAGGGTTTTTTAAAATTAAACAGATCAAATATTATAATCTTAGCTTCAGTCTTATTAATCTCTGCTTTTGTTATTTCTTTTTGTATTATAGTGTACTCACCATTAAACAAACATCTTCCTGGCAAATCTTCCGAACTTGTTCAAAAAGAGCTTGTTAAGCTTACTTTAAAAAGCGACTCTCTAGCTTCCGCTCTATCAATTAGCTCGCTCTACCTTTCAAATATTGAGTCAATTATTAAAGGAGATTCTATCTCTTTTGAGTATTTAGATGATAGTCTTAATAAAATTGACAATAGTGACTTTAATTTTATTAAATCAAAAGAAGATTCTCTCTTACGCCTAAGGGTTGAAAAGGAAGACCAAAGCTCAATAAACTTAAATTCTCCAAGAAGAACCAAGCAGTTTTTATTTTTTCCCCCAATGGAAGGGATTGTTAGTGATTCTTTTAATCTTGAAACAAATCATTATGGAATAGATCTTGTTGCAAAAACAGGTTCTAGAATAAAGAGTATTGGCGAGGGGACCGTTGTAGTTAGCGATTGGAATCCACAAACAGGATATGTAATAGGTATACAACATTCAGAAAACTTTATCTCTTTTTATAAACATTGCTCTGTACTATTGAAAAATGTAGGAGATGTAACAACAACCGGAGAACACATTGCAATTATTGGAAACTCTGGAGAACTTTCTACAGGGCCACACCTGCACTTTGAATTATGGAAAAGTGGAACACCTCTTGACCCCTCACTTTATATTTCTTTTTAGATGAGAGGTCTTAAATCTATATTAAGCTTAGTTTTTGCTAGATACGTTGTCAGAAAAAACAATCTTTGGAAAAAAGATGCTATTATATATCAAGAAAAAATAATGCATTCACTTATAAAAAACGCAAAAAGCACTCTTTTTGGAAAAGATCATTTTTTTCAAAAAATAGATAGTTATGATACTTTTAAAAAAAACATTCCTATTAGAGATTATGAAGGGCTTAAAAACTATATATCACTATTAAAAGATGGTAAAAAAAATATTCTTTGGCCAGGAAAGCCAATATACTTTTGCAAAACCTCTGGCACAACATCCGGAACTAAATTTATTCCATTAACAAAAGAATCTATCTCATGCCATTTAAATCCAGCTAGAGATGCAATTTTATCTTATATAAACGAAACAAAAAACACTTCTATTGTTGATGGTAAAATGATTTTTTTGCAAGGATCTCCTAAGTTAGATAAAACTTCAGGCATACTAACAGGAAGATTATCTGGAATAGTAGCTCATCATATCCCTTTTTATCTAAAGAAAAATAGATTGCCTAGTTTTAAAAATAATTGTATTGAAAAGTGGGAGGATAAGGTTGATGCAATTGTTGATGAAACCATTGAAAAAGACATGTCCTTAATTAGCGGTATTCCTCCTTGGGTGCAGATGTATTTTGAAAAATTAAGTTTAAAAAGTAGTAAGTCAATCAAAGAACTCTTTCCAAATTTTAAATTATTTATTTATGGTGGGGTTAATTTCGAGCCATATAGAAAAACATTCAACAGACTCGTTGGAGGGATGGTTGATGGCGTAGAGGTCTACCCCGCATCAGAGGGTTTTATTGCTTATCAGGATTCGCAAAAAGAAAAGGGGATGATCCTGTGTGTTAACAACGGAATATTTTATGAATTTATTAAAAGAGAAGATTTCTTTAAAGAAAACCCTAAAAGGATTAATCTTTCTAATGTAACTATTGGGGTTGACTATGTTATTATTTTAAATACAAACGCTGGTTTGTGGGGCTATAATCTCGGAGATACCGTAAAGTTTGTTTCAATTAACCCATACAGAATAATTGTAAGTGGTAGAATCAAACATTTTACTTCTGCCTTTGGAGAACATGTTATTTCACAAGAGGTTGAAGAAGGATTAAATAACACAATTTCTGTGCTCTCAGCAGAAATAAAAGAGTTTCATGTGGCTCCTAATATTAACCCAAAAAATGGACTTCCTTCTCATCAGTGGTTTATTGAGTTTTCTAAAGAACCTGAAGACATGAGTCTATTTGAAAAAACTTTAGACCACGAAATTCAAGAAAAAAATAGTTACTATAAAGATTTGATAAAAGGATCGATACTAAAACAGTTAGAGATTATAAAAATAAAAAAACATGGGTTTAACAACTACATGTCGAGTATTGGCAAGCTGGGAGGGCAAAACAAAACTCCACGCCTATCAAATGACAGGTCAATAGCCGATAAATTAATTTTATATAAAAAATAAATGAAAAGAGGAATTGCAATTTTAGGATCTACGGGTTCAATTGGAACACAAGCTTTAGAGGTCATTATTGAACACAAAAATCTTTTTTCTGTTGAGGTTTTAACTGCAAATAACAACTGTGATTTATTAATTGAACAAGCAAAAAAACACAAACCTAATACAGTAGTAATTGTTAATCAAGCTAAATATAACAAAGTAAATTCTGAACTTTCTAAGCTTGGAATCAAAGTTTATTCAGGGCAAAAATCACTAGAGCAAATCGTAGAATCTGAAAATATAAATATTGTTTTAACTGCGCTAGTTGGCTACAGTGGTTTAATTCCGACAATAAATGCAATAAAGCATGGAAAAAAAATTGCTTTAGCAAATAAAGAAACCTTAGTGGTTGCTGGAGATCTTATCACTAAGCTATCAAAAAAATATGGCGCTCCAATATATCCTGTTGACTCGGAACACTCTGCTATCTTTCAATGTCTTGTTGGGGAAAATAATAATGCTATTGAAAAGATTTATCTAACCGCTTCAGGAGGGCCTTTCAGAGGTAAAAAAGCTGCAGAATTAAAAACAATTTCAAAAAAACAAGCTTTAAAACACCCCAACTGGTCAATGGGGGCGAAAATTACAATTGATTCAGCCACATTGATGAATAAAGGATTAGAAGTTATTGAAGCAAAATGGCTTTTTAATCTCAATAAAGAGCAGATAGATGTTGTTGTACACCCTCAATCAATAATACATTCAGCTGTTCAATTTGAAGATGGCTCTATTAAGGCTCAGTTGGGAGTTCCAGATATGAAGCTTCCAATTCAATATGCTCTTGGATTTCCATTTAGATTAAAAAATAAATTTAGACGATTTAGTTTTTTTGATTATCCCAACTTAACTTTTGAAAAAGCTGATGAAAAAACTTTTAGAAATTTATACTTAGCATACAGGGCTATGGAAAAAGGTGGTAATTCTGCATGTATATTAAATGCTGCAAATGAAATTGCTGTTGAAGCTTTTCTAAATGATAAAATTGGGTTTTTAAATATGTCTGATTTAATTGATAATTGTCTTGAAAAAATTACTTTTGTAAAAAGTCCAACTATAGAAGATTATATAGAAACTGATCAACAAACAAGATTGCTCGCAAACAAACTATTGTAAATGGAAATACTTATAAAAGCCCTTCAATTAATACTTAGTCTTTCTATTCTAGTTGTACTTCATGAGCTTGGTCATTTTTTACCTGCCAAGTTTTTTAAAACAAAGGTTGAAAAATTTTATCTTTTTTTTGACCCGTGGTTTTCTTTAGTTAAGAAAAAAATTGGAGATACCGAATATGGAATTGGTTGGCTTCCGCTTGGAGGATATGTAAAAATTTCTGGAATGATTGATGAATCTATGGACAAAGAGCAAATGAAAAAACCTGCTGAGTCCTGGGAGTTTAGAGCTAAACCAGCATGGCAAAGGTTGATAATTATGGTTGGAGGCGTAGTAGTAAATTTATTACTTGGTGTTTTTATCTATTCTATGACTTTATATACTTATGGGGATAAATACCTTGCAAACAATGATTTAAATGATGGTATTTGGTGTGTTGACAAACTATCTGGTGATTTAGGTTTTCTTTCTGGAGACAAAATATTGTCTGTAGATGGTGAAAATGTAGAGAGATTTAGCTCAATACTGGAAAAAATGCTTGGTGCTAAACAAGTAACTTTAGATAGGCAGGGCGAAGTCATTACTATTGACATTCCTGATAATTTCATTGAAAGGTTAATTGAAAATGAAAAGTCAATGCTTTTTTACCCTAGAATTCCTGCTATCACAAGTTCTTTTATAGAAAATTCAAATGCTCAGCAGGCTGGTCTTAAAATAAAAGATCAAATCATATATATTAATAGTGTGGAAATAAAATATAACGATGAAATGGCTGGCGTGTTATCAAGATACTGCGATTCTGTTGTTAATGTTACTATTTTGCGAGAGGGGAAAGAAATTTCATTAGCTACTAAAGTTAGTTCCGATGGAACGATTGGATATTACCCCGCGCTTTTAAGCCTGAATCAGCTTGAGGATTACGGAGTTTACAAAATGACCTCTGCGACCTATAGTTTTTTTGGCTCTTTTCCTGCTGGGCTAAATAAGGCTGTCAACAAACTTGGGGGTTACATTGATCAGTTTAAACTCATATTAAACCCTGATTCAGGGGCGTATAAAGGAGTTGGTGGGTTTGGTGCTATTGGAAGTCTGTTTCCCGCTCAGTGGGATTGGGAAAGATTTTGGAACCTTACGGCTTTTCTTTCTTTAATGCTTGCATTTTTAAATATTCTTCCTATACCAGCTTTAGATGGTGGTCATGTTGTTTTTCTGTTATACGAAATTGTGGCGGGTAAGCCTGCTCCTGAAAAATTTATGGAGTCTGCCCAAGTTATAGGGATGTTAATTCTACTTGCATTGGTTGTGTATGCAAACGGTAATGACATAATGAAATTATTTTAATCATGAATAGTCTTGATCCTGTAGTCTTAATAATTATTTTTTCTTCAACAATTATTATTTCATACTTTTTTAATCTGTATTCTAAAAAATCTGGTGTTCCATCTGTTTTAATGTTAATTTTTACTGGAATGCTAATTAATTTTGGTTTTTTTATTTCAGAAATGGAAAGTCCAAATCTATTTTCTGTTTTAAAAATATTAGGAGTTGTCGGTTTAGCCTTAATAGTTTTGGAGGCCGCTCTAGATCTAAAATTAGTGAAAGAAAAAGCAGGTTTAATATTTAAATCTTTAGCGACTGCAGTTCTTGGCTTGTTCGCAACTTCATATATCGGCGCATTAGTTTTGACAAATGTTTTTGAGATGAATATGATTGAAGCACTGTTATTTACCGTGCCCCTCTCAATTCTAAGTTCTGCTATTATTCTGCCAAGTTTGGGCTCTTTGGATGATTACAAAAAAGAATTTATGATTTATGAAAGCACTTTTTCTGATATTTTAGGAATTGTCTTGTTTTATAGCTTGTTGAGCTTTTTGGGCCCCGATAGTAAGTCAGAAATTTATGGCGAGGTATTTGGCAATCTATTTTTTACAATTCTATTTTCAATAATCGTGTCCTACATTTTAATTTATCTTTTCCAAAACATAAAAGGACATGATAAACTTTTTCTTTTAATATCGATTTTATTGCTTCTCTATGCTGTTGGAAAACTGTTTCATCTATCTTCTCTTATTATTATTTTAATCTTTGGAATGATCTTAAATAATTATAGATTGTTTTTTGCAAGTGGTCTCTCAAAACTAATTGAAGAAAATAAGGTCGAAAGTATTCTAGCTGATTTTAAAGTCGTCACAGGAGAGTCTGCTTTTGTTGTAAGGACTTTTTTCTTTATTATTTTTGGTTGGTCTGTTTCTGTTGGTTCTATGTTCAATCTAAAAACAATAGCTGTTGGCATAGTGTTATTAATTATAATTTATGTTGTTCGTGCAATTAGCTTGTTTGTTTTTAATGGCAAAAATATTTTTCCCCAAATTTTCTTGGCGCCAAGGGGTTTAATTACAATCTTATTATTTTTTGCTATCCCAAAAGAACTAACTGAAAAACATGATTTTAATGGCGTCTTATTATTTATAATTTTAACCTCATGTTTAATTATGACATGGTCTTTAATGAAGCATAAAAAAAATTCTGAAAACCCCGCTGAGACGGATGATTTACTTGTTTCTTCAGAAGATCAAGATTTAGAACTTGATAATTTTGAAGAAGAATTATAGTCAATAATTATTTTATTTTTTAGTATTTCCTTTAGTAGATTTTATTAGATTTGAAGCATAAAAAATCAACCAAAATGGCAGAATTTTCAAATGACAATATTTCAAAAGCATTAAGCATTCTAGGAGTAAAAAACAACAACCAAGGAACCTCTACTGGTCAGCAAAACTTTGGGGAAGGAGATTTAGTTAACTCATACTCACCGGTTGACGGCTTATTAATAGGTAGTATAAGCTCAAGCTCTAAAAAAGATTATGAAAAAGCAATGGGTTCTGCTATATCTGCATTTAACTATTGGAAAAGCCTACCTGCACCTCAAAGAGGAGAGATAGTTAGACAATATGGAGAAAAACTAAGAAATTACAAGGAGCCTCTTGGGCAACTTGTTTCATACGAAATGGGGAAATCTCTTCAAGAAGGTTTAGGTGAGGTTCAGGAAATGATTGACATCTGTGATTTTGCCGTTGGGCTTTCAAGACAGTTACACGGTTTAACCATGCATTCAGAGAGACCAGGCCATAGGATGTATGAGCAGTATCACCCACTTGGAGTTGTAGGAATTATTTCTGCATTTAACTTTCCTGTTGCTGTTTGGTGTTGGAACACAGCATTAGCTTGGATCTGTGGTGATGTTTGTATATGGAAGCCATCAGAAAAAACTCCTTTATGCGGAGTTGCTTGTCAAAATATTTGGGCTGAGGTAGCTAAAGAAAATGATTTGCCTGAAGGCATATCATGCTTAGTGAATGGGGATTATAATGTTGGTGAGTTTTTAACTGAAGATGAAAGAATCCCATTAGTATCTGCAACAGGCTCTACTCGAATGGGGAGAATTGTTGGTCAAAAAGTAGCTTCTCGTTTTGGAAAATCTCTTTTAGAGCTTGGGGGTAATAATGCCATTATTGTTTCTGATAAAGCTGACCTAAAAATTACAATTATTGGCGCCTTATTTGGTGCTGTTGGTACTTGTGGGCAAAGATGCACATCTACAAGAAGATTAATTATTCACGACTCAATATATGAGGAGGTTACTTCAAAACTATCAAATGCATATACACAATTAAAAATCGGTGATCCTCTTGATGAGACAAATCATGTGGGGCCTCTTATTGACAAACAAGCTGTTGAAATGTATTTAAGCGCTATTGAAAAAGCAAAAGTAGAGGGGGGTAAAGTACTTGTTGATGGAGGGGTTCTTAGTGGAGAAGGCTATGAAAGTGGTTGTTATGTAAAACCAGTAATTATTGAAGCGGAAAATACTTTTAAAATTGTTCAAGAAGAAACTTTTGCTCCAATATTATATGTAATGAAGTATACTAAGCTCGAAGATGCTGTAAAAATGCAGAACAATGTAAAACAAGGTCTTTCATCAGCAATAATGACCACTGATTTAAGAGAAGCTGAGAGCTTCCTTTCTGTATCGGGAAGTGATTGTGGTATTGCTAATGTCAATATCGGCACAAGTGGAGCAGAGATTGGCGGAGCTTTTGGTGGTGAAAAAGAAACAGGTGGTGGAAGAGAGAGCGGCAGTGACGCCTGGAAAATTTATATGAGAAGGCAAACAAACACTATTAACTACACAGATAAACTACCACTTGCTCAGGGAATAAAGTTTGACTTATAAATTATTTTTTGAAGTGATATTCTATTAACTTATCTATAGGGTTTTTAACAATCTCTCCTATTTTGCAATTGTAAGATAAAGCAACCGCTTTAATCTCTTCTTGAAGAAAAAACGCAACTGAACCGATAAAATTAATTTTCACTTCTTTATGATTTGGAAAACAACATATGTGAAGTCTAAAAAATTCATCTAGAGATGTTTTTATCAACTCTTGCATTTGCTCGTGATTCTTATTTTCTGAAACAAATGGAAAAAATTTAGCTAAATAGACATTTGCTCTTGAATTATTATATACGTTAGAATTAATATTTGCTATATCGGTTTCATAATTATTCTCATACTTTTTCTTAAGATCCTTTGATAGTATATTATTAAAATAGAGGTTCAGTAATTTCTTTCCAAAATAGTTTCCGGAAGCCTCATCTCCAAGCATAAAGCCTAAAGAAGGGGCACTCTCGTAAATTGTTGTGCCATCAAAGAGACATGAGTTAGATCCCGTTCCTAATATACCAGTAATTGCTGGCTCTCCATCATACATTGAATAGCAAGCAGCGTCTAAGTCATGATGTATGTTTATCTCAGCATTTTTAAAAAAATCACAAAATGGAGTTTCAATTATCTTATTCATTTTAGAAGAAGAACATCCTGCCCCATAAAAATATACCTTTGAAATTTGATCTCTTATATCGTCAAGATCAGATTTTTGAAGATTGATAGCAACCTGTTTAGAGGAAATAAAATAAGGGTTGAATCCAATTGTACTACACCTATCAATTATCTGGCCATTAACACATATTGCCCAGCTACACTTTGTCGATCCACTATCTGCAATTAATATCATTTTAAAAAAATTTAATAACAAACATAGTGTATTTTGTACACCTTAAGTAAAAAAAATAAGAAATAAGCTGTAAGTGTTTAAATTACACTAACTTTGTGGTATTAAATTTTTAAATTATGAACATCGCTATAAACGGTTTTGGTAGAATTGGAAGGCTTGCTTTCAGAAACATCTTAAAAAGAGCTGATATGAATGTTGTTGCTATTAATGATTTATATCCTGTAGATTATTTGGCGTACATGCTAAAATACGATTCGAGCCATGGCAGATTAGATTTAGAGATTTCACACGACAAAGAACATTTATATGTTGGGGGACATAAAATCAGAATATCAAGTGAAAAAGCCCCTTCAAAATTAAAATGGAGTGAAGTAAACGCAGAATATGTAATCGAAGCTACTGGTTTATTTTTAACCTCTGATTTGGCACAAAAACACTTAGATGCCGGTGCTAAAAAGGTTATCCTTTCTGCTCCTTCAAAAGATGAAACCCCAATGTTTGTTATGGGTGTTAATCACGAAAAATATACTAAAGAAATGAATATCGTATCAAACGCTTCTTGCACGACAAATTGTTTAGCTCCTATTGTTGAAATACTAGACAGAAAATTTGGAGTTGAAAGCGGTATTATGTCAACGGTTCACGCGGCAACAGCAACACAAAAAACAGTAGATAGTCCATCCTTAAAAGATTGGCGCGCAGGTAGAGGGGCTTATCAAAATATTATCCCTGCCTCAACTGGTGCTGCCAAAGCTGTTGGGAAAGTTCTTCCATCAATGGAGGGTAAATTGACCGGAATGGCCTATAGAGTTCCTACTGCAAATGTTTCAGTGGTTGATCTAACGGTAAATCTTAAATCTGAAACATCGTATGCAGAAATTTGTCGCGTTATGCATGAGGCCTCAAAATCTGAAAGATACAATGGAATATTAGGATATACAGACGAAGATCTTGTTTCAACAGATTTTATGTCTGATAGTAGAACATCTATTTTTGACTCAAAAGCAGGTATTGAATTAAATTCTAAATTTTTCAAAGTTGTAAGCTGGTATGATAATGAATGGGGGTATTCAAACAAAATATTAGATCTAATTGTTCATATGGACACTCTTAAATTAAATGAAAAACAAAAAACAGTCAATTTTTTAAATGGTTAAAAAAGCTTACTAGCCAAGTAGTAATTGTGTTTTAGTTTATGTGCTAGAGATGGCACAAAAAGGGCTCTTGGCAGCCCTTTTTTAGTTAAAATATAACAATTTTTTATTTATAATTATACAAAACCATTTAAGCTTTTATCTCTTTTAGTTTTTCAAATAGAATTTGATGAGTTTTTGTTTACAAAATTTAATAAAAATCTATTTACAAATCAACTACTCTAGTAAAATTGGCAAGTGTATATTGTTCACTAAGTAAGATTTTTTACTACATTTAGTGCTTCAAAAACAAAAAACAAATTATTATGAAAAATTTTACTAATATTTTAGTTATAAACTTATTGTCTTTTGTGTTCAGTTTTGCGAACGCTCAGACAAATATATTTTTCTCAGAATGGGCTGAGGGAAGCTCAAATCACAAGTATTTTGAGATCTATAACCCAACAGCAGATACTGTTGACCTTTCTATGTATGCTTATCCTAATGTATCTAATGACCCAACAACTGTTGGTGTTTATGAATATTGGAACGATTTTGATGCTGGAGCGGTAATCTTGCCTTATGATGTATATGTTGTAGCTCATCCTTCTTCAGACGCTTCAATTTTAGCAGAAGCAGATGAAACATTTACTTATTTAAGTAACGGTGATGATGGTTTTGCACTAGTATATGGTTCAGAACCAACAAGCCCTACGGACCCCGTAACAGGAGGTTATACCGTCTTAGATTGGTATGGGAATTGGGATGGTGATCCTGGTGCTGGATGGGATGTTGCTGGAGTAACAAGTGCTACAAAGGACCACACTTTAGTCAGAAAATGTTCAGTACACAGTGGTAATGACGACTGGACAGCATCAGCTGGTACAGATTCTTTAAGCTCAGAATGGCTTGTTTACGCTAAAGACACGTGGACCTATGTTGGTACTCATGATTATGGTTGTGGATGTGTGAATCCTTTAGCCTGCAATTACGATCCTCTTGCAATATACGACGACGGAACATGTAGTGCTGATGGAATATACACGCTAACAATGAACGATTCTTATGGAGATGGTTGGAGTGGAAATACTTTTGATGTTGTTGATGTTAATGGAACTGTAATTTCTTCATCTACGTTACCAAGCGGATCAAGTGGAACAGAAGTACTTTGCCTTCCTGATGCATGTTACGACATTGTAGTTGGAGGGGGTACATGGGCTAGTGAAATTAGTTGGAGTTTAGTGGATGGGCTTGGAACTGTTATTGTCTCTGGAGGCGGCACATATACGGGTAATCACTGTGTTCCTGAGGTTTATGGGTGTACAGACCCAATGTTATGCGGATATGACCCACTAGCAACTGTTGATGACGGCTCGTGTGGTGACGCTGCATACACATTAACAATGAATGATTCTTATGGAGATGGTTGGAGTGGAAATACTTTTGATGTTGTTGATGTTAATGGAACCGTAATTTCTTCATCTACGTTACCAAGCGGATCAAGTGGAACAGAAGTACTTTGCCTTCCTGATGCATGTTACGACATTGTAGTTGGAGGGGGTACATGGGCTAGTGAAATTAGTTGGAGTTTAGTGGATGCTGTTGGCACAGTTATTGTTTCTGGA
Organism: Flavobacteriales bacterium; assembly: GCA_028122735.1. GTDB lineage: Bacteria > Bacteroidota > Bacteroidia > Flavobacteriales > BACL11. The sequence continues at coordinate 22,190 of JAOHSR010000003.1, read as the reverse complement.
GCTGGCACATATACAGGTAATCACTGTGTTCCTGTTATTTTTGGATGTACAGACCCAATGTTATGTGGATACGACCCTTCAGCAACTGTTGACGACGGTTCATGCGGTGACCCTTCATATACTTTAACTATGATAGATTCATATGGAGATAGTTGGAATGGAAATACTTTTGATGTTACTGATGCTAATGGAACACTAATCTCTTCATCAACTCTTTCTTCTGGTGCTTTAGGTACTGATATACTTTGCTTAGCTGATGACATCTCTTGCTATACGGTAACTTGTGGGGGAGGTTCTTATGGATACGAAGTAAGCTGGACTTTAGCAAACGCTAATGGAGTTGTTATCCTTTCTGGAGGTGCACCTTACACTGGCTCTTTATGCCTTCCTGTAATCGTTGGATGCATGGATCCTACTGCGTGTAATTACGATGCTCTAGCCACTATAGATGATGGCTCTTGCTCTAATTCATACACTCTTACAATGATGGACTCTTATGGTGATGGTTGGAGTGGAACTAACTTTACAATTGCGGGAAATTCTTATTCTCTATCTTCTGGTTCTTCTTCCAGTGTAACAGTTTGTTTACAAGATCTCTGCTACCCAGTAACTTGTAGTGGTGGAACTTGGTTAGGTGAGGTAAGTTGGACTCTAGCAAATTCTGCTGGTGTGACCATTCTTTCAGGAGGAGCTCCTTATAGCGACACATTATGTCTTCCTGTAATAACAGGTTGTACAGACATACTCTCTATTGATTACAACCCATTGGCACAAGCTGATGATGGAAGTTGTACATATCCTTGTATAGACACTGACTCGACTTCAAGTTTTGAAACAGGTTTAGAAATGTGGTTTCAAGATACTGATGATGATTTTAATTGGACTAGTAAAGTTGGGCCTACAGGCTCTTCTAATACAGGGCCAACTGCTGCCTTTGATAGCTCTACTTATTTGTATACAGAAACATCTCCATCCTCAACATGGGGCGCTTCTGCAAGAATAACTGTTCCTTGTGTAGATATGGATGCTTTTGCTAATCCAGGGTTCTCTTTTGCTTACCACATGTATGGCGCTACTATGGGGACTTTAAACGTTGATGTTTCATCAGATAACGGAGCAACATGGACAAATGTTTGGACTGCCTCAGGTGACTTAGGAAATGTATGGAACCAATCAATTATAGATCTTGGTGCATTTACTGGTGAAATTGACTTAAGAATTGAGGGGATAGCCGGTACTAGCTATACATCTGATATGGCTATTGATTTAACTTCATTTTATAGTCTTCCTCCTGGTTGTACTGATCCTTTAGCTTCAAACTACGACTCAACAGCTGTAGTTGATGACGGCTCTTGTTTATATGCTACAACATTTACTGTTGATATGAACTGTGAGCCTGCTGGTTCATTTGGATATGTACACCTTGAAAGCCCAGAGTTTGGATGGTGTGGTGGATGCGTTCCAATGACTGATGCTGATGGAGATGGCGTTTGGTCTGTTACTGTTGATTTAGATCTTGGTAATTTTGAATATAAGTATGCTGTTGATTCATGGGCTGGTCAAGAAAACCTGATTGACGATATGGTTGCCGGCGCTTCTTGTGCCCCGGTTACAGATTACTTCTCTTATGCAAATAGACTAATAGCTGTGGCTGCTGGAGTTTCAATTACTGATACTTACGGCTCTTGTGATGCTTGTATATTGGGATGTACTGATCCGCTTGCAAATAATTATGACGCAACAGCAACAACAGATGATGGTTCTTGTCTATTTACAGCTACATTTAATGTAGATATGAATTGTGAAGACCCAACAACTTACTCTACAGTACATTTAGAAAGCGCTTATTTTGGATGCTTTACAGGCTGTACTCAAATGTCAGATCCAGAAATGGATGGTATTTATTCAGTTACTGTTGATATTCCTGGTGGAGACTTTGTTTACTTCTACTCAATTGACAACAATTCTTCAAGAGAAGACTTGGTTGATGATATGGTAAGTGGAGAAACTTGTGCTCCAGTAACCGATTACTTCTCATATGCAAATAGATTAGTAACAGCAACTCCTGGAATCAATACTTCTGACACTTACGGATCGTGTATTGCATGTATTGCTGGCTGTACAGATCCTCTAGCAAATAATTATGACTCAACAATGACTACAGATGATGGTTCTTGTGAGTATGATGTTACCTTTACAGTAGACATGACTTGTTCAGGCTTAACTCCTACAACATTAGCTGCAACAGGATTCTTAGACAACTGGTCAGGTAATACATACCTATTAACTGATGCTGACGGTGATGGAGTGTGGGAAGGAACTCACAGTGTTACTGATAACTTTGTATACATGTACGTTGTTGATGTTTGGGCGGATTCTGAATTCGCTGGCCTATTTAACGAAATGTTAAATGGAACTAACACGTGTGCTCCATATACGGATAATTTATCATATGCATACAGACAAGCGGCTGCCAACTCGACTACTTCTGATGTTTATGGAAGATGTAGTGTATGCCCTCCTGGATGTACTGATCCGGCTGCTTCTAATTTTGATCCTTTAGCAGACTTAGATGATGGGTCTTGTGTTTACGCTACCACATTCAATGTTGATATGAATTGTGAGCCTGCTGGCTCATTTGGATATGTTCATCTTGAAAGCCCAGTATTTGGCTGGTGTGGTGGTTGTGTGCCAATGACTGATCCTGATGGTGATGGGGTTCACTCTGTAACTGTTGACCTACCACTTGGTAATTTTGAATACAAGTATGCTGTAGATTCATGGGCTGGTCAAGAAGATCTAGTTGATGATATGCAGAACGGAGCTTCTTGTGCTCCTGTAACTGACTACTTCTCTTATGCTAATAGATTAGTGGATGTTTCAGCTGGAACTGTATTGGATGATACGTATGGATCTTGTGATATTTGTGACCAAGTAAATGGATGTACTGATGCTGGCGCAATAAACTATGATGCTCTTGCAACAGATGATGACGGTTCGTGTTTATTCTCAACTACATTTAATGTAGATATGAATTGTGAGCCTGCTGGTTCATTTGGGTATGTTCACTTAGAAAGTCCTGTATTTGGCTGGTGTGGTGGCTGTGTTCCAATGACTGATCCTGATGGTGATGGGGTTCACTCTGTAACTGTTGATCTGCCTGCTGGAAACTTTGAATACAAGTATGCTGTTGATGGATGGGCTGGCCAAGAAGACTTAATTGACGATATGGTTGGCGGCGCTTCTTGTGCTCCAATAACTGATTACGCAACATATGCCAACAGACTTGTTGATGTTAATGGACTTATTGCAAATTCAGGTGAACTTATTACTAATGGAAGTTTTTCTAATGGGAATACTGGATGGTCTAATGGTGCTAACTGGACCATACAAAATGGCGTAGCAATTTCGCTTGGCACAACAGATAATACTATAAGCCAAGCAAGTGTTATTGGTATAGCTAATACAACTTTTTTAGTTACTTACGAAGTTGTGAATATTTCAAAAGGATCGTATAGGGCAAAAATAGGAGGCGTAACTGGTATTGAAAGAAGCGCTGCGGGTGTCTATTCGGAATACATCACGGCAGCAAATGATAAGAGATTTAGAATTCAACCATTAGACTCTGCAATAGGCTCAATAGATAATGTTTCAGTTGTTGAACAAGTGGTTAATTCAAGCCCTATATTTGATAATACTTATAGCTCTTGCTCTGAATGTGTTCAAGGTTGTACAGATTCTTTAGCATTTAACTACAACGATTCTGCAATGGTAGACGATGGTTCATGCTTATATGGATACAACTGTTCGGCACCATATCCAATTGGATTAAACTCAAGTGATGTTTATGCTGAGATGGCAACTATTCACTGGAATGATGCTAACAGTGGAAGCTGTAGAGTTGAAAAATACTTTGTAAGATATCGTGAGGTAGGAACTCTTACGTGGACAACTAAAGCTGCTGGTATTGGGTCTGGACTATGCAATGTTGGACTGCCTAACACTTCTAAGGTACTAAGAGGTCTTATGGCTTCAACAACTTACGAATTCAAAATGAAAGCCTTTTATTGTGGAGGTGGTGAATCAGGATATTCATATTCAGATCAATTCACAACTCAAGATGCTTGTCCAGAGATGGATACGCTAATGGTTGAAACGTTTAGCTCTAATGATTCTAAGGCAAGATTCACATGGACAGAAACCGGCCCTTATACTTTTGCTAGAGTAGCCCTAAGAGTAAATACTGTAGGTTCTAACTGGCAGACTGCTGGTGGATTTGGAGTGTTCTACCCTACATATTCTGTAAATAAGTTTGGACTTCAATCTGGAACTGAATATAGAGCTCAAGGAAGAACGTTCTGTGATGTAAACGTAACATCTTACCGATCAGATTGGACAAGTCCAATTACCTGGACACAACCTGGTGTTGTTCCAATTAGATTAGATGGGGGAAGTCAAATTAATGATCTAGAGGTTTATCCAAACCCTTCTAACGGCATCTTTAATGTTTCTTTTGTGTCTGAAGATATTCAAAACTTAGAAGTAAGAGTATTGAATATGGTTGGAGAGTTGGTTTACTCCGAAGGCCTTGAGCAGTTTGTTGGAGAGTACACTAAATCGATAAACATGTCTAAATACACTAAAGGGGTTTACTTCTTAGAAATTACAACAAATAATGGTGTTGTAAACAAAAAGATAGTTCTTCAATAGTATCTTTTAAATAATTAAAAAAAGGCCTTAATTAACTTTAAGGCCTTTTTTTATGTAAGTGTTTGTAATAAAGGGCTAAAATACACTAAGTAAATTTTGTATCTTTACAAAAACTAAAACACCCTAAACATGAAAAATATTTTAGCACATCTATTGACGTTGTTTCTTTTTTGCTTTAGCACAATAGCTCAAAACAATGTAACCTTTCAAGTTGACATGAGTGATGTTGACCCAACAACATTTACCACCCCTGAAGTAAACGGAACTTTTAATGGTTGGTGTGGAAACTGTGCTGCAATGTCAGACCTTGATGGTGATAATATTTGGGATGTTACTATAGATTTAGCTAATGGAACTTACGAGTTTAAATACTCTGCTGACAACTGGACTATACAAGAATCTTTATATTCTGGTGATAGCTGTACAAACGGAAACACTCAATACACCAACAGAGTTTTAACTATTAGTGGAGATACAACTCTTCCTGTTGTTTGTTGGGGCTCATGCAGTAGCTGTAGTTCAGGGCCCTCTTCTTATAGTGTAACTTTTGAGGTTGATATGAGAGGAGTTACAGATCCTTACACAACACCAGAAGTGAATGGAGGTTTTAACAGTTGGTGTGGTAATTGCTGGCCAATGACTGATGCTGATGGAGACAGTGTTTGGCAATTCTCAACATCTTTTGGTCCTGGAGATTCTTTAGAATGGAAATATTCTGCTGATAACTGGACTATTCAAGAAGACCTTGATTCTTCTCTATCTTGCATCACAATTAACTATGACCCGGGGGCTCCTAATGGTTGGGGCTTTGTTAATCGAGCTGCTATTGTAAATAGTGACACAACATTTTCCTCTTCATGGAATAACTGTGTTATTACTGGTGTAAATGGATGTACGGATACACTTGCTGCAAATTATGATTCTCTTGCCACAATTGATGATGGAAGCTGCCTATATAGCACAACATTTAATGTTAATATGAATTGCGATACAACCTCTTTTTCGGAAGTTAATTTGGAAAGCCCTAATTTTAACTGGTGTGGTGGCTGTGTAATATTGTCTGACCCTGATGGGGATGGAATATATTCCATAACTCTTGATTTACCCATTGGTGACTTTGAATACAAATACGCTTTAGACAGCTGGACTTATCAGGAAGATTTGGTAGATGATATGCAAGCCGGCGGTACTTGCGCCCCTATTACAGACTATTCTACATATGCTAACAGATTAATCACTATTGTACCTGAATATATAAGTAGCGACACTTACGGCTCTTGTAACGACTGTACTCTTGGGTGTACAGACTCTCTTGCTTGTAATTTTGATACTTTAGCAACTTTTGATGATGGAAGTTGCCTGACATCTTATGGATGTACCGATTCACTAGCCTGTAATTTTGATCCGCTAGCTACGTGTGATGACGGAAGCTGTTTAACGCTTTATGGCTGTACAGATTCTTTAGCCTGTAATTTTGATCCGCTAGCTACCTGCGATGATGGAAACTGTTTAACAATTTATGGCTGTATGAATCCGGCAGCTCTTAACTATGACTCTTTGGCTAATTGCCCAGACTCTTGTGTCTTCCCTCAAGTAACCTATGGGTGTACAGACTCTACTGCCCTAAACTATAATCCCCTCGCAACTATAGATGACAGCTCCTGTGTATATTGTTATTATGGGTGTATGGATGTTCTTGCTTGTAATTATGACGCTTTAGCAACTTGTGATGATGGAAGCTGCTTAACGATCTACGGCTGTACCGATTCTCTAGCCTGTAATTTTGATCCTTTTGCAACTTGTGACGACGGAAGCTGTTTAACAATTTATGGTTGTACGGACATTCTTGCTTGTAATTATGATTCTTTAGCGACTTGTGATGACGGAAGTTGTTTAAACAATTTCGGATGTACAGACACTATGGCGTGTAATTTTGACCCTATTGCAAATTGTGATGACGGAAGCTGTTTAACTAGTTATGGATGCACTGATACTCTAGCAAATAACTATGACCCATTGGCAACTTGCGATGACAGTACTTGTGTCTATGGCTATAGCGTTACTTTTCAGCTAGATCTAAGAGGAGTTACAAATATTACATATATTACTCCCGAGTTAAACGGAATGTTTAATGGTTGGTGTGGAAACTGTACGCAACTTGAGGACCTAAACAACGATTCCATATGGGAAATAACTATCTTAATAGATTCCGGCTCTTATGAGTATAAATACTCTGTAGACAACTGGACAATTGAAGAGAATCTTTTTTCGGGAGACAGCTGTACAGTGTCAAGTAATGGTTTTACAAATAGAATACTACATGTAAATCAAGATACAATTTTAGAACCTGTTTGCTGGCAATCGTGTGAGGATTGTTTGTCAAGCTCTGGACCTTCTTCATATAATGTGACGTTCAGGTTAGACATGTCTGAGTATGTTGGTCCTCCTTTTACAACTCCAGAGGTAAACGGAACTTTTAATAGCTGGTGCGGAAGTTGTTGGGCAATGACAGATGACAATGGAGATAATGTTTGGGAGTTCACAGCGCTTCTTTCTGCTGGAGACACGGTAGAGTATAAGTTCTCTGCTGATGGCTGGAATATTCAAGAAGATCTTGACTCTACAGCAAGCTGTGTTACTGTTGCATTTGACCCAGGCGCTCCTAATGGATGGGGTTTTGTTAACCGATATTTAGTTATTGATTCGGAGATTGAGCTAGACGCTGTTTGTTGGAATAGCTGTGTGGAGTGTCAAGGACAGACAGGGGTCTCAGAAAACAATTTAAATAGTGTTTTTGTTTATCCAAACCCTTCATCAGGACTAATAAACATAAATACCCCACAAGAAACCTCTAGAATTGATGTTTACAGTGTTTTAGGAAAGCTTGTTTATTCAAAAGTGAACAAAACGAACAAAAACAAACACGCTTTAAATATTAAAGAAAATGGTCTTTATTATATTTCAGTATATATTGGAAATGAAGTTGTTAGTAAAAAAATCACCATTCAAAACTAGATAGATGAAAAATTTATTAATCGCTACGTTTTTAATTTGCTTTTGTAACACCTCTTACTCACAAGGCTGGTCTTTAGTTTGGGAAGATGATTTTTCTGGAACTACTTTAGATCAAACAAAATGGACACATGATCTTGGAACAGGAAGTCAATACGGTCTGTGGGGCTGGGGAAATGGAGAGCTGCAATTTTATCAAGCTGGTAATGCTGAAGTGAGCAATGGAACACTAAAAATTATTGTTAAAGAAGAGCCGGGTGGTATAGTTGATAGTTGGGGAAATACCATGTACTATAGCTCTTCAAAAATCAAGACTGAAAATAAGTTTGAAGTAAGGTATGGTAAGATTGAGGCAAGAATGAAAACCGTAAATGGCGAAGGGTTTTGGCCTGCATTTTGGATGCTGCCCTCTGGTGGTTCTTGGCCATGTGATGGCGAGATTGATATTATGGAGCAGTGGGCAAATGACTGGCCTACCGTAGAAACTACAGGTGCTGCCCACGTGGGCTCATGTCCGGGACAATCTTTTTATCAGTCATTTCAACACCAAATACAAACAGGAAGTTTTGCTTCTAGCTTTCACAATTATGCAGTAGAGTGGGACGAAAACTATATTGCTTGGTTTATTGATGGCGTTAAGGTTTATCAGCTCTCTCCCTCAAGCTATCCAACAATTCCAAACCAACATTCTTGGCCTTTTAATTCTAATGATTGGTACTTAATCTTAAATCTTGCAGTTACTGATAACGGTCCAAACTCACTAACATCTTTTCCCTCTCAAATTGAAGTAGATTATGTAAGGGTATATGAAAATACTGGAATTCTTGGGTGTAAAGATCCTCAAGCAACAAACTATAACTCCTCTGCAACAATTGCTAATGGAAGCTGTGAGTATCTTGTAACCTTTAGAGTTGACATGAATGATGTCTCTCAATCTTTTACTACCCCTGAGGTTAATGGAACTTTTAACACCTGGTGTGGAAGTTGTTGGCCAATGGAAGATTTAGATGGGGATGGTATTTGGGAAAAACAAATTACAATGCTAGAGGGTTATTACGAACTAAAATTTAGTGCTGACAATTGGTCTATTGCCGAGTCATTAGACCCAGCATGGGCTTGTACAAACGGAAACACTCAATATACAAACAGAACGATTGTTATTGACGAAAACAAGGTTATCTGTCCAAAGTGGGGGCAATGCACCCCAACATGTAATTCTATTATCATCTCTGATGTAAATGAGCTGTCTAGCTTGGGGAATAGCTTGTATCCAAACCCGAGCAGTGGGCTTATTAGTCTTTCTGCAAATAATACTAAAAACCTCAAAATAACAACACTACTTGGAAAAGTTGTTTTTAAAAAAGACAAACTAGAAGGCAAAACAATAAACATTCTACACCTTCCTGCTGGTATTTATAATTGCTCGTACTATTCAGAAAACAAATTCTATTCAGAAAAACTTTTACTTATAAAATAATTATATGAAAACAAATTCAGTATTTACTTTATTACTTTTTGTTCTTTTTCTCTTTTCTTGTGATAACAATAAAAGCACAAGCTCATTTGAGCTTGATCCTGTAGCTGAAAAAGAAATTGATGCTCTAATTAAAAAAATGTCCGTTGAAGAAAAGGTTGGTCAAACATGTCAAATAACCTTAGATGCCATACTACAAAAAGATGCTGAAAATGTTTTAATTGAGCCTCATCAAATTGATCTTAAAAAACTTGAAGAGGCCATCGATATTTATAAAGTTGGCTCTATTTTAAATGTTTCAAATCACACTTTCACTCTTGAAAATTGGAATCTAATAATAAAAACCATTCAGGAAAAGGCCACAAATTCGGGTCTAAAAATTCCTATTATTTATGGCGTAGATGCAATTCATGGGGCAACATACATTCAAAACAGCACGCTTTTTCCTCAAGAAATTGGACTAGCTGCAAGCTGGGATACGGCTATGGCAAGAGAAATGGGAAGGGTTACTGCTTATGAAACAAGGGCTTCTGGGGTGCCCTGGAACTTCTCTCCGGTTTTAGATTTAGGAAGGGTTCCTATTTGGTCTAGATTTTTTGAGACACTTGGCGAAGACACTTATTTGGCAAAAACTTTAGGAACAAAAATTGTGCAGGGATATCAAGGAGAAGGTAATGTTGATAAAGATCATGTTGCGGCTTGTCTGAAACATTATGTTGGTTACGGCTTCCCAAGAACAGGAAGAGATAGAACGCCTGCTCTTATTCCTGAGAGAACAATGAAAGAGTACCACCTCCCTCCTTTTGAAAACGCAATAAAAAGTGGGGCCCTTACTGTAATGGTAAATAGTGGTGAGGTAAATGGAATTCCTGGACACGCAAACAAACACCTGTTAACTGATGTTTTAAAAGAGGATTGGGGTTTTGCAGGGTTCTCAGTTTCAGATTGGGAAGATTTTATCAACCTTTATAAGGTAGCTCAAACAGACTCAACTTTAAAAGATGCTATTGCCACGGCAATAAATGCCGGTGTTGATATGAGTATGGTTCCTAACAACCCCGAATATAAAAACTACTGCAAACTGTTTCTAGAACTTATTAATGATAGAAGGGTAAAAACAGAAAGGCTGGACGATGCTGTAAGAAGAATATTGCGAGTAAAACATAAGCTTAATTTATTTAACACCCCATATACAAATAAAAATGATTATCCCGATTTCGGATCTGAATCTCATGCTAAAAAGGCATATGCGGCGGCCACAGAATCAATTACACTACTAAAAAACAAAGAACAATTACTACCTCTAAGTACGAGCTCAAGAATCATGGTTATTGGTCCAACAGCTAACAGCCTAAATTGTTTAAATGGAGCGTGGACACACACCTGGCAAGGAGTTGACCCGCAATATAACAACACTAAAAACCCAACTATTTACCAGGCAGTAAAAAACAACGCTCAATCATGTGATCACTTTGAGGGGTCTACCATGAAAATGGTAAATGGTGATGAGGCTGATTTTTATTCTTCTGACCTTGCAACAGCTGTTAAAAATGCCAGCAACTATGATGTTGCTGTTGTTTGTCTTGGAGAGCTGCCATCAACTGAAAGACCTGGGGATATCTATGCTCTTGACATGGCAAAAGAGCAGCAAGAAATAATTAAGAAGCTCTCTAAAACGGGAATTAAAATTGTTCTTGCTCTTGTTGAGGGTAGACCTAAAATTATTTCAGCTATTGAGCCTTTAGCTGATGCCGTTGTTCAGTGTTATCTACCTGGAGATCAGGGGGGGCAGGCTTTTGCAGATATTTTGTTTGGAAAAACAAATCCTAGCGGAAAACTACCCTATACCTACCCAAGACATAGCGGCGTTATTATGCACTATGACCACAAACAATCTGAGCTTATAAACGCAAATACTTGGAAAAATGACTTTTTTAACCCTCAGTATAATTTTGGTTTTGGCTTAAGCTATACAAGTTTTGAATACTCCAATATTAATATTGAAAAAAATGATTATCTACTTTCAGAAAAGGAAATAACTATTAGTGTAGATATTAAAAACACAGGAAAAAGAGCTGGAAAAGAGGTTGTCCAGCTTTATGCTCGTGATCACTTTGCATCGATTTCACCTCCTCTAAGAAAACTTGTTCGCTACAACAAAGTGGAGCTGGAAACTGGGGAGACAAAAACAGTTTCTTTTAAAGTAACTTTTGATGAGCTTGGATTCTACAATTATGATAATCTTTGGATAAATGAGCCTGGCAAACACTCTTTTTATATAGAAAATCTTCAGGCCACTTTTAATCTAAAATAAAATATGAGCGGGGGCTTTAAACTAATTTTTTGCATAGTATTTGCTTTTAGCATTACAAGCTTTAGCGCTTTAGCCCAAACAAAAGACAGTACTTTTGTTCCTAAAAATGCATTTAAAAGCTCCACTCTTTCAATAAAAGATCCGGTTTCTAACATTAAGTTTGGGGGTTATTTTAGGTTTTTAGGATTTGTAAGAGACCTTCCAACAATGTATCCTTTGGATATTCCAAGCTATTACAGCGGGGTGTTTCCACAACAAACAACTATTTCTGTTGGTACTGGTTATCGAGAGCCTATGATGCTGCTATCAATAGGAGGTACCGCTAAAAAAAACATAACCTTTGGAACAGATTTAATGCTCAACAGCTCTTTTGACGGAAATATAGAAAACAGCTCTATTTCATTAAATCTTGGAACCAATTTTTATTCAACACTTGTCTCGGATTACGGAAAGTTTAAAGTACATGCCGGAGGAATATCATGGTATAGACAAAGTAAGCTTACCGTTTGGGCGGAAGAGGGGTATTTAAGATATAGCCTGTTTGAAAGAGCACCGTACGATCCTTTAAATAAAAACGCTGTAGATCGCTATAAAAAATATTATGACCAGGGAGCAATTGATCAAGATTTACGTTTTGGTAATGTTGCTTTTCAGGGAATTACTTTTAGCGGAAATAGCTTTCCTTGGTGGTTTACCGATGGATTCTCTTTTCAAGGTGTTTTGGGAAAAACACAAAACAACATTGCAAATATTGTATCTCCCGGCAAAGACGATTATTGTTTTGGACTTCGTTTTAACAAAACAACATCAAAGGGAAACAGCTACTCTCTAAACTATTTTAGCTCAAAAACCGCAACAGATTCTACCTCATACACTAAAAGAAACTATGACATGTCAACCTTTGAGTTTAACTATAGTTTCAAAAAAATTAATCTTTTTGGGGAGGTTGGCCTTGGATCATATGAATCTGCAAATGTTAAGAAATCAAGTGGTGAGGCGGTAATTATTAACCTTTCTTCTCCAAAAGAATATACTGGGATTCCTATTCAGCTTCAATACTCTAGGATTGCTGCTGAAGCTGCAAATGTTAACTCCTCATTTACAAACACTTCCGTGTCAGATCTTGTACAAACTACCGTTATTGAAGAAGGGGGAGAGCCAACAATTATGAGCAGTTTTGGCGGACCTGTTTCTAACCTGGGGTATTTAGCAAACAATCGGCAAGGCTTTAGCATAAACACGGAGTTTGAGGCAAGAGACTTTACCATTTCAGGCGGCTTTGGTTTTTACTCAGAGCTAACACGAATTAACTCTATTTTATCTTACAATCACATTTCAACTGGACTTATCCTTTCTAGAATCTCATATTTTAGCACAGGCTATGGCCCGTATAGCCATCTTAACTCCTATTATCGAGGCGTTTATGAAAATGTCCCTGTTACTGATAGTCTGCTTGTGGATTCTCTTGGCGCTCCTTTATTTGATAAGTTTTATTGTGCATCTGACTTACACTTAAAATATAAAACCCGCCTTTTTAATAAAGACCTTTATTTGTTTTCTCTAACAAACTACAATACTGCTCAAGATTTTTTGAGCGTGCTTCCTACAATGTCGGAGGAAGCTTTTATTCGCCAGTTTAACCATCAGTTTGATGTGTGCTATTCATTAAGCCAAAGAGTTTCTCTAGTTTTTAAACATGCTATTGAAAGGGTTGTTGCTAGCAATAAAACAGAACTAGACACTTATGACCCTTTTCCCATAAGCGCTCTTGGTGTTGATCTTGGAGAACAGGCGTATACCCCTTCTTATAAACCGAGAGATCAAACTGGTCAAATTTTTGGGCTGGGTGTTGATGTTCAGCTAAATGATGGTGCTTTTTTATTTTTAAGACATAGCCGGTTTAGCTTCAAAGACAAGAACTTTATTGAAACTAATATTAAAGGAAGCGAAACAACAATAGAACTAAAAATTAATTTCTAATGATAAAATTTATAAAAAACCTCATCTTCTTTTTAATTCTAACACCACTACTAAGTTCTGGACAAATTGCGCAAAAGGTTTGGTATGATGGAAACTCAAGAGCAATGTTTTACAGAGATGCTCTTTCGGGAGATTTAAAAGATATTGACACCACATCCACAAGAAGCGAGGGAGAGGGGTATACTGCTATAGACCTGGGAATGCACTTCACACCAAATAATCAAATAGAAATTTTCTCTGAAATTAGAATAAAAAATGATTTTGGCTATATGTGGGGCTCAGGGGCATATGTAGATTTAAGAAGACTCTCTGTTAAAGGAATTCTAAATGACAGAATAAGCTTTAATCTTGGGGATATGTTTTTAAAACAAACTGCCTTTACGCTTAATAATTTTGAACAGGAACTTTCAAAAAATGAGCCTGGTGTGTTTCAGGCGTACCGCGACCTTATTGAGTATGAAAACTTCTATCTTGATGATTATTGGAGAATGCAGGGATTACAGTCTAACTTTTCATATACTTTTTATAACGCCATTAAGTCTGTTGAAGCAGACTTTTTTGCAAGCCGAGTAAGGGGTGTGGAGTGGCTTGGAGAGCCAGAATTGTTAATGCTGGGGGGGACATCATTGATTAAGCTTGAAAACAATCTTTCTGTGGCGATAAACCATGTAAATTCTTTTGAGGTTCAAAGCTCAAGTCTTGACACGGCAACATACTACAATCCCGTTACTAATCTACAACTTGAGTATGTTAAAAAAATTAACAATTTAAACTACAAGCTGAGCCTTGATCTGGGAGGGTCAACAAGGGGATGGCAGGAAAAAAATGAGTCGACCATATACGAGGTCAGTGGAGGATTTTTTAAGGGGCATTTAAAAGCCACAAACAAAAGAATAATGACTTCTATTGGGTTTAGCTATGTAGATCCTGACTTTAGAAGCGCCGGGGCGCAAAGCAGAAGAGTCAACTACATCTCTGCGCCATCATCATATGCTTATTATACTAATAACACCCTCTTAAGACCTGTAAGCATGATGGACATAACAACAGACCCTAACGTTTACAATAATCGTCTTTCAACCTCATTAATGCACTACAACACGTTATATACCGCTGTAACTCCATATGGAGAGGCCACTCCAAACAGAGTAGGTCCTAGTTTTTCTTTTGAGTACAAAAATAAAGACAACTCTGTTTTAGTTTCGACTGAAGCAGCCTATTACAAAGAGCTTATTGGTCAGGGAACGACAGAAAAAAGAGCCCTGCTCTCTTCTGGGCTTATGCTAACTGCTCATCTTGACAAACTAAGTCCGCTAAAAAACAAAACAGTATTTGAGGCTTCTGTTAGCAACGAAAATGTTGAAAGAGGAGGTTCTGATCTTGAAGCAATTTCTTTTAATTCCATGATGTTAAGCGCGGGCCTAAGCTATGAGCTGTTTAAAAACTTAAAAATTATTGGAGGGCTTAAATCTTTTACCGGTAAGGGTAATGAGGTTGGATCACAAAGAGATGAATACGATCAGGTTGTTGGTTATGAACTTTTAGATTTTGATTCTAAAGAAGATATTTTGATGCTTGGCCTGCAGTATAATTTTACTAATGATATTTATTTTAGCCTACAAACAAACAAAATAGATATTGACGACAAAACAAGCGAAATAAGCCAACTTTCGCTTTCTAGAATTTACTTTATGTTTAATATGAATTTATAAAAAATGAAAAAACTAACCTATTTATTTCTTTTACTAGCTGCCTTATTTATTTCCTGTGAGAAAGACGGGATAGAGGGGCCGAATTTAAACGACCTCTTTGGAGAGCTAAATATTATTGAAAACTTTATGATTGTTGGGGATTCGGCAAGCTTTACAAGTGAGTCCGCTTATTTTACAGCTAAGTTTTCTAAAATTGTAGACTGGAAAATCTCAATAACTGGACTTTCTTCTGGTGCTGAAAAAATTATCATTGGAAAATCAAATGAAATTAACGCTACCAATAGTCTTTGGAGAGGTGAGGTTTCTCTGCTTCCTTTTTTCAAAGAAGAAAATTGCTCTGTTCTACTAACTTTTCCTATGCATTCAGATACAATCTCTAATTCTTTTGTAATTAATGGAGCCAAAAATTATGGTAATGGTAGCGAGCTTGTTGTAAGTGATTTTGAAAACGGGTTTAATCCAAATTTCACAAACTTTTTTCAATCCACTTGTCTTAAAAAAATTGAGACTGGAGATGCAGGTCAGTCCGATCGATTTCTTGTTCAAGAAGGAACTTGTGACTGGGATTGGTTAATCGGATATATAGATTATCCTGCCAGCCATTGGCTTCAACAAGGAACCCTTAACGCTAACCCTGATAATGTATACTTTAACATGATGATTAAAGGAGATAGCACGCTCTCACCAACAAATGAGGCTAACTCCTTATTTAAGCTAGAGTTTTACGAAGATGAAAATCAAGATGGGTATTACGACCAAAACACAGAAGATCGTTTAGAGGTTGAGTTTGATGTTAACTGGAATGGATGGAAAATGTATTCTGTAAAATATAGCGACCTAATTCTAGCTTGGAATAGTGGGGGGAATGCTATAAGGGAACCAAATAAAATTTTGAAGTTCAGAACCTTATTGTTAGCAAATCCAGCATCTGGCTTTGCCAAGGCAGATGTAGATTATATTGTTTGGAGCGAAGGCAGTCCAATACTAAATCAATAACAAATGTTTAGAATTCTCATCCTTTTCTGTTTAATTTTCAGCTCGTGTAAAAACCTAGATTTACTTACTCTTTATGATATGGAGATAGAAAACACCGAGGGTATTGACGGCTTTACTTCAACTGAAATATTTACCACTGGTGGTAGTGATGAGGTTTGGGGTATGAAAGGAAAGGAAGGGTTCTGCAACCCTTTTAGCTTCTCAGCATATGATGCAAGTGTTGACTATTCTTTAGTTAAAAACCCAAAGCAAAAAAATTTAGCTGACACCTCATTTGAAAAGGTAGATAGAAAATATAATTTACCCACTGTTAAAGTGAAAAGCAGAAAAAGAACTCCAAAAAACTCCATTCACCTAAAAACAGATAAGAATCCTGCATGTGAGTGGATTGGAATGGGTATTGGCTGGGATGGCTGGCAAGGAAAAGATATGAGCGGCATAATGGAAAAATCAGCCATAGAGCTTATGGTCAGGGTTGAAAAAGGATCTATAACTAGGCTTCCTATTGTTTTTATTTTGGAAGACTATTCAGAAAATCAGTGCTATGCTACTGCTAGCTACTTAGGTATTGAAGGAGGAAAAATTGATCAGTCCTGGACAAGAGTTGTGGTTCCCCTTCAAACATTTTCTTATATTAAGAATAAAATTGATCTTACAAATGTTAAGCAACTTTTGCTACAGTGTTACGACGCAACTGATGTATATTTAGACAACATACAAATTATCAAATACAATCACCCCTACAAACGCCTTGAAGAAAACCTTACTGTCTATGATTCTATTTCTCCAATACCTGTTTTTTCAAACTCTTTAGACGGCACTTGGGGAATTGAGTCAGGGCACTGCAATAACTTTTCTTTAAAAACAAAAAAAGACAATAATTTTATTTCTGTCAAAACCGACTCTACAAAATGCGATTGGCTAGATTTTGGTATAAGCTGGAACAATTGGCTTTATACAGATATTAGCAAATCCGTAAAAGATTTTAGCCTGCAGTTTGACATTAAAGAAAATATTTTTAAGCCTTTTGTAATTTCATTGGAAGATTATAGCGGTAAAAAACTTTCTTACACTTATGTCAAAAATTCTTCAAGCAATTCTGAATGGAAAAGTGTATCAATCCCGCTTTATAAATTTCCAATAAGAAAATCAAAAATAGATCTTACAAAAATTAAACAAATCCATTTTAAATTTGCTTATGATACCGATTTGTCAATAGATAATATTCAACTAACTAAAAACTAAAAACCATGAAAAACATTTTTACTTTATTTTTTCTGATAACTACTCCACTATTCTTGTCTTCGCAGGTTTTGTGGGATGATTTTGAACAAAACAGACTGGGCTATTATGAATTTACGCACGGGGGTATGACCACAAGATATGCTAATCCTGATATTTCAAGCCCCATTAACAATTCCCCTACTTGTGCTCAGTATGTAAGAAATCCCGGTGAGCTATATGATGTATTGGTTATAGTTGGAAACGGACCTATAGAAGATGTGAGTGATTATGTAAGTGAGGCAAAAACAATGAGTGTGGATGTTTATAGTCCTGCTCCTGGAATACCTATTCAGATTACTCTGGAAGATTCTTCACTTGCAGGACCAACAAACTACCCAACAGGAAGACATAGTATTTATTTGGGTCAAACTACAACAACTAATGAGTGGGAAACAATAAACCTAACCTTTGACTCTCAACCAGATCCGGGAATGTCTAGTGTTGGGCTTACCTCTGTTATCCTTCTTTTTAATTCAGGAACAAATACAGACGACACTTACTATTTTGATAATTTATACGGGCCAGAACTTAGTAATCAATGTAATGGTGTAACAAACAACCCTCAAAGCGATTTAGCGGATTGGGACTGTAGTTGGAATCTAGGAATGTGTCCTTCTGCTACTGCATGTGCCGATTACGACTATATGAGCGGTTGGCTAAATCATGCTTATAATCCAGAAACCAACTCTATTAATACCAGTAAGTATTGTGGAGAATATACTAGAAATCCCGATGCTAATGGGGAGGATATTTTTATTGCATACCCTTTAAGTGGAGATTTTGATTTTGCCCAATTTCCGTTTTTTAACATGAAGGTTTATGGACCTCCTACTTCTTTATATACATCTTTTCAAAATAATGGCACAGAGGTTGTTGGCTTCACTCAAAATATTTGGCAAAACAACAGCTGGCAACAACTTAACTTTGATTTAAGCTCTGTTGGTAATGTAGACAGGGTTGTATTTCTTTTTGACCCGGGGATGGTAAATTGGGATACTTATTATATTGATGACATTGGACTATCTGCCGCTCCTGTTTCTATTAATGACCTTTCTTCAAATTTTAATCTGACAGTTTTTCCTAATCCTATTTCAAATCAATCAACTATAAGTTTTAGCTTAAATAAAGCCTCAAGGATTAATATTGAAGTCATAGACATGCACGGAAAAGTGATTGCTGTTTTAGTAGATGAAACACTTGGAGCTAGCAAGCACTCTTATACATTTAATAAAAAATTAGCTCCTGGAGTCTATCTGCTAAAGTCTAATGTTAACGGAGTAATACACACAGAAAAAATAGAAGTTGTAAAATAATGAATCATTTAAAAACATTTCTTTTTATACTTTTTACGCTAACTTTTTGTGGCTTATACTCTCAAGGTATTTATGAAAAAACCGAGGTTGTTAAAACTAATGATGGGTTTCAGCTTTTAAGAAACGGACAGCCTTACTATGTTCTTGGCGCTGGAGGAGATACGCATTTAAAAGAGCTTGCTGATGTTGGTGGAAACTCCATTAGAACCTGGGCAACGGGAAATGGCTTGGCTGTTTTAGATAGCGCTCACAAATTAGGTATTACTGTCTGTATGGGTCTCTGGGTAAATCATGAAAGACATGGATTTGATTACAATGATGAATACGCTATTAAAGCACAATTGAAAGGTTTTGAAAATGCTATCTTAGAGCTTAAAGACCATCCCGCTCTTTTAATGTGGGCTGTTGGTAATGAGGTTGATCTTTTTTATACAAATTTTAAAGTTTGGCAGGCTGTTGAAGATATTGCAGCAATGATAAAAAAACTTGATCCAAACCACCCAACCATGACAGTTACAGCAGGAATTGATGTTGCAGAAGTTAATATGATTAAAGAATTCTGTCCAAGCATTGATATTTTAGGAATAAACACCTATGGGGGGATTGGGCCTTTAGCTGATCAAATTAGAAAGTTTGGTTGGAAAAAACCATATATGGTTACAGAATGGGGGCCGTATGGGCATTGGGAGTCTCCCTTAACTTCTTGGGGAGTTTCTGTAGAGGCAAATAGTTCTCAAAAAGCTAAAATGAGAAAAGATAGTTATGTTCACATTCAAAAAGATTCTAAACAATGCCTGGGAAGTTATTGTTTTCTATGGGGGCATAAACAAGAGCAAACCCCAACTTGGTATGGTATTTTTACTGAAGACGGTAAAGGAACAGAAAGTGTAGATGTTTTAAATTCATATTGGGCAAAAAACCCAAATAAAAATAAAGCTCCTTTATTAAATTCCTTTTTGTTAAATGAGCAAACAAAATATCAAAGCATAAGAGTTAATAAAAGAAAGGAGTGCTTATTTACTATTGATGTTAGTGATCCAGAAAATGATAAGCTTACTTTTAAATATGAGCTTCAAAAAGAAAATAACGATAAAAAGCAGGGGGAGATTTTGAAGTAAAAATGGATGCATTGCCCTATGATATTGTTTCAGAATCTGATGAATTAATAAAAATAAAAGCCCCTTCTAGATCTGGCGCCTACAGATTTTATGTTTATGTCTATGATGATTATAATAATGTTGCAACAGCAAACATTCCTTTCTATGTTAAATAATAAAAAATAAAAAATTATGTCCATAATAAATTTATCTGTTGATTGTGTAATTCTTGGTTTTGATGATGATCAAAAACTAAAAATATTACTTATTAAAAAAGTAATTAATAAAAAAGGAGATGTACAATATGCTGTTCCAGGTGATTTACTTGGAGTTGAAGAAGATTTACTTTGTGGAGCTAAAAGAATTCTAAAAAGCTTAACTTCTTTAGATAATCTTTTTCTTAAACAATTTCGTGCATTTGGGGATCCTTTAAGAACCAAAGATAAAAAAGACCAATCCTGGTTGACATTATATAGAAAAAATCCTAATGAACGTGTTGTAACAGTTGGCTACCTTTCTTTAGTAAAGATGGAAGATTATTTACCTCAAGCATCTTCTTTTGCTCTAGATGCTGAATGGGTGGGTTTAGATGATGTTCCTAAGAATCTTGCTTTTGATCATAATGAAATAATAAAAAGTGGCTTAAGATATCTTAGAACTCAACTTGATCATAAAATAATTTCAAACTTGTTGCCTTCAAAATTTACTTTATCTCAACTACAGTATATTTACGAAATACTGCTGGATGAAAAATTAGATAAAAGAAACTTTAGAAAAAATATATCAAAAATTAAGGTAATTAAAAAGACCAAAGAAAAACAAGAAGGCGTCGCACACAAACCTGCTTATTTATATACTTACGATAAGTTATAAATCATCACGTAATTTTATTCTCTCATCTCTATTTGCTATTTCCCAAGCAGTAAGAAAGATTAATCTTGTTATAGTATTTATTTTATCAAAGTCTATTTTTTCAATAGTATCACTTGGCTTGTGGTAATCCTCATGTACTCCATTAAAATAAAATATTACTGGAATATTATTTTTTGCAAAATTATAATGGTCTGACCTGTAGTAATATCTATTTGGATCATCTTTGTCATTAAATCTATAGTCAAGATCTATTCTTATATAGTCATCATTAATTTTTTCATTAAGATTGTGTAAATCATAACTTAATCTATCAGATCCTATTAAATAAACATAGTTTCCGTTGTCATGCCAATCATCTAGTCTTCCAATCATATCTATATTTAAATTTGCAACAGTATTTTCAAGAGGATATATTGGATTATCTGTGTAATATCTACTTCCTAATAAACCCTTTTCTTCACCAGATACTGGCATAATTAAAATACTCCTTCTAGGACCATGACCCGCTTTTTTAGCTAACATAAAGGCTTCTGCAATTTCAAGAGCAGCAGATACTCCAGATGCATCATCATCTGCTCCGTTAAATATTAAACTGTCGTGTTTTCCTAAATGATCATAGTGAGCAGTTATAATTAACAATTCATCTTTTAAATCACTTCCTTCAATATAACCAAGTACATTTTCACCTCTAATAGTTTGATTGCTCTTAAATATTCTCTTAAAAAAAGCTAAATCACAATCATCACATTTACATATATGTCTTTCAGATTTAACTTTAAATTTTTGATAATATGATTTTCTTTTGTAAGGGGGTATACCTATTTTTCTAAATTGATTTGCAATATATCCAGCAGCCATTTTTTGGCCTGGCTTACCAGTTTCTCTCCCTTCTAAAGAATCCGATGATAAAACTTCTATATGTTTATATAGGTCCTTATTATTTATGGATTCAGCATAACTTAAATTTACTTGTGAACTAGAAAAAAAAGGTATTAATAGTATTAAAATTAAATATTTTTTCAAAGCTATTTATAAATGTATTTTATTTACTCTTTTTTGATGTCTACCTCCTTCAAATTCAGTTTTTAAAAATATATCAATTATTTCTTTAACTTCAATCCAATTTAAATGTCGTGCTGGCATTGTTAATACATTAGCATTGTTGTGTAATCGGGCCTGTTCAGCAATATGAGTGTTCCAACAAAGTGCTGCTCTTATTTCTTGATGTTTGTTTGCTGACATATTAATTCCATTTCCAGTACCACAAAATTGTATTCCTAAATTTGAATCATTTTGTTTTATAGAAGTAGCTAATTGATGAGCGTAATCAGGGTAATCTACACTATCTTCTGAATAACATCCAAAATCAGCAACATTATAATTTAAACTTTCTAAATACTCTTTTGTTTTTTCTTTATGGTTAAA
>JAOHSR010000029.1 GCA_028122735.1 Flavobacteriales bacterium | reverse complement strand
TACAGTGCTGGAGATCCTGTTTGTCAAACATCATCAAGTTGGAGTAGTTGGGGTGAATTAATGAGTGGATTAACTGCTCCATTTACCGATGATGCAAACGTAACTGATTTGTATGCTAATAGTGGATCTTTTTCATTAGGCTTTAATATTAATCCAGCTGCTGCTGGGCCAGAGGATGTAGTATTACCACTAAGTAATACAGGTTATCCAACGCCATATGTTGCTGGAGTATGTACGTTAACTCATAATTTATACATAACAACAGGAGCTTATTATAATTTACAAGCAGAAAATACTCCGGGTGTTACTTGGGCTTTAGATGTAACATTTGATGCAATGGGTGGAGTAAATTATGCTTC
Organism: Flavobacteriales bacterium; assembly: GCA_028122735.1. Lineage (GTDB taxonomy): Bacteria > Bacteroidota > Bacteroidia > Flavobacteriales > BACL11. The sequence goes on along the minus strand of JAOHSR010000029.1, from coordinate 4,962 downwards.
ATCAGGAAGCGCCCAATCTTATTTGATGTCAACTTATCCTTTAAATCAATGGTTTGAACAAAGAATAATTATTGATCTATCAAACAATAATTGGGAAGTATTTCATGATGGAGTATCTCAAGGTTCTTTTTCTACTCTTGTAAATCAAATTGCTTCAGTAGATTATTATCCAACTGCCGGACAGGAATTTTTTGTAGACGATGTTTGTATAGATTATGTTGCTCCGCAATTAGATACATTAAATGCTCAAGTATTAAATGTTTCAACCTTGTCTGGACTTGCTGGACAAGATAGATACCCTTCTGTAGAAATAAGAAATTTTGGTTTAAATGATATTAATACTTTTGATGTTACTTATGACTACAATGGAACACAAGTAACTGAAAATTTTAATGGTTTAATATCCTCAATGTCAACAAATACTATTAACTTTTCTAACCCTATTACTCTAACTGCTGCAACAAATGCATTAGCTTATGTTTATAATATTAACGGAGGACAAACTCAAAGTACATCAGATGATACACTTTCATCAACATTAAATGTTGTAGTACCAGCTCCTGGAAAATTAGTTGTTGGTGAAGAAGCAACAGGAACATGGTGTGGATGGTGTCCAAGAGGAGCTGTTGCATTAAATTGGATGGATAATGACTATGAAGGTTTCTGGCAAGGAATAGCTGTTCATAATGGAGATCCTATGGTAGATGCTACATACGATAATGGTATTGCTGGATATATTAGTGGATATCCTAGTGGACTTGTTGACAGAGGAAGTGTAATAGATCCTTCAGCATTTAGCCAAGACTTTTTACAAAGAATTGTAATTCCTCCACACGCTATAATTAATAATGGAGCACAATTAGATGGTAATATATTAAAAGTATCTTTAGATTTAGATTTTCAATTACCTACAAGTGGAACTCATAGAGTTGTATGTACTTTAGTAGAGGATAGTGTAACAGGTTCTGGTCCTCAATATTATCAAGCAAATTATTATAGTGGAGGATCATCATTAGTAGATGTTGATGGAACTGATTGGAATGCAAAACCATCCAATGTTCCAGACTATTTAATGGTATATAGACACGTTGCTAGAGCTATAAGCCCTTCATTTTTAGGAGATCCTTTACCATCAAATTTCTATGGAGCAGGTGATACAGAGACAGTATGTTTTGAATTTACAATAGATCCAAGTTGGGATTTAAATAAAATTCATATTGTAGGAATGCTATTAGATGTTCAAGGAATGATAGATAATGCTTCTTCTACAACAATAGCTCAAGCAGAGTATGATGGATATTCTGGAAACTGTTCAGGATCAACGGACGTTATATATTTAGATGGTCCAGATGATTTAGTAGTTTATCCAAACCCAGCAAGTAATAACTTGTATGTTAATAATATACCTGAAAACACAGAATCTATTAATATTATAAATATTGAAGGAAAAACAGTTTTAAATATTAATGCTAAAAGTATTATAGATATTTCAAAATTATCTAAAGGTCTTTATGTTATTAAATTTAATGGCTCTGAATTCACAGAAACAAGAAACTTCGTTGTTGAATAATTAAGCGATTAAAGAAAAATCAACCTGTTTTTTTTCAATATCTGCTTTAAGAATTTTCACAAGGACCTTTTGGCCTAACTGATATTTTATTTCTTTAGAAGTATTTGTTAATGAATGTGTTTTTTTATCAAAAACAAGATAGTTTTTTGAAATTTGATTGATTTTAACAAGCCCCTCACATTTGTTCTTATCCAACTCTACATATAAACCCCATTCAGTTACTCCGGAAATTACTCCAGAAAATTCTTGACCAATCTTAGAATTTAAGAATTTTATCTGCATAAATTTAATTGAATCTCTTTCAGCTATTGCAGCACTTTTTTCCATCTCTGAACAATGTTTGCTGATATAGTCAAGGTCTAAACTTATGTCATAATTTTCTTTTGAAATGAAAGAATTTATTAATCGATGAACAATAAGATCGGGATATCTTCTTATAGGAGAGGTAAAATGAGAATAATAATTAAAGCCTAATCCGTAATGACCAACATTTTTTGTAGCATATTTTGCTTTTGCCATAGATCTTAAAACTAACGTTTCTATCAGGCTTTTTTCTGGTTTATCATGGATTTTATCAAGTAACTCATTTAATGATTTAGATAGTGATTTTGGGTTGTCATCATTAATTGAATACTTATACTTTTTAATGATATTCTTTAAATCAGAAATTTTTTCTTTATCTGGAATATCGTGAACTCTATAGATAAAAGAATAATTATTCATTTTTTTATTGATATGCTTTGCAACTGCTTTGTTTGCAAGAAGCATATATTCTTCTATTAGTTTATTTGTTTCTAAAGATTCTTTAGTGTAAACATCTATTGGATTGTTATCTTTATCTAAAAGAAATTTAGTTTCTTCTCTTTCAAAATTTATAGAACCTTCTTCTTTTCTTTTCTTTCTAAAAATTTTAGCCAAATTATTTATATCGATTAATTCTTGGTGGTAATCACCAGAGATATTATCAATATTATTTTGAGCCTCTTTGTAGGTAAATCTTTTATTAGAGTGTATTATAGATTTCGAAATTTTATAATCTAAAATTTCTGCCTTACTATTAATTTCAAAGATTACAGAAAAACAAAGCCTATCAACTTTAGGCTTTAAAGAACATAGGTCATTGCTCAAAACTTCAGGCAGCATAGGTATTACTCTATCTACTAAATAAACAGAGGCTCCTCTTTTAAGAGCCTCTTTGTCAATGATATCGTCTTTTTTAATGTAGTGGCCAACATCTGCTATATGCACTCCTATTTCTAAATTATTATTAGTTAGTTTTAGTACAGAAATAGCGTCATCAAAATCTTTAGCATCATTAGGGTCAATTGTAAATGTTGGCACTTTCCTTAAATCTAATCTAGATTTAATTTCAGACAAGCTAATTTTTTTTGAAATTCCTGCCGCTGCAGATTCTAATTTAGAACTGAATTTATTTGCAAAACCACCATCAATTAAAATTGAATTAATAGCAACATCTAATTCGTTAATATCACCTAAAATTTCAATAATTTCTCCTTCAGGGTTTTTATTGTTACAATTCCAGTTAGTCACCCTTACATGAACTTGTTTGTTTTTTATAGTTGATTTAAGTTTTGAGTTTCTAATAAACACGTCAAAGTAAACTTTGTAATCATCAGCAATAAAAAAACAAACACTATTGTTAATTTGAATTTTCCCAACAAAAGATGATTTTTTTCTTGAAAGCACTTTAGAAATAAACCCTTTTGACTTTTTCTTTCCTATAAAGTTTATAATTTCAACTTTATCTCCTTTTAAAGAAAACATACTTTCTTTTTTATCAACTTCAATTTCTAGTCCTTCTTCAGTTTTAACAACCAACCCTCTTCTATTAGAAGAAATAACAACACCGGTTAATGGTTTTTTATCATTAACTAAAGCGTATGATCCTCTTGAAATCTCATTTAAAAGACCTTCATCCCTTAATTCATATAGAGCTTCGTTAACTAGTATTCTTTCGCCAATTTTTTTTATTCTCAAGCTTTTGGAAAGCTGCTTATAGTTAAATTTTTTGCCAGGGCTTTGACGAATAATTTCTAGAAGAGCACTCTTTAGTTTTTTTTTAGAAAGTCTAGATTTTTTTTTCATAAACGAATAATGGCTAAAATAATTTTAATTTTGTTGTGTAATGCAAAGAATCCCAAAACATCTTCTTATCCTTTTGTTAATTTGTTTTTTTATTAGCTCGTGTAGATCTAAAAAAATATTTAACGGTACAGAAGCCCTTAAGTGCAATACTTTTGAAGAATCTAAAAAAACAACTAAAAACCAAAAAAGTAGCAAGTATGAAATAGTTGTTTTAAAAGACGGACAAAGAATAAGTGGTAAGAAAAAAAGAGGAAAAAGAGGCAAAAGCAGGCTCTTTAAAAAGAGATAAAAAAAGACCCTTGATTTCTCAAGAGCCTTTTCTAACATATTAACAAAACACTAAACAAAAACAAAAATTATTTTATAATAATTTTTAACTAACACTATTAGGTGTTAGACATAATTCCAACATTAAAAATTCGCAGTTTTTGATGCAGGAAGCGCTACTAAATCTCCTCCACTTGGAAGGGCAACAAAAAGACCAAAAGCCTCTCCATTACTATTGTTTGATGGATTTAAAAATCCTGAGGCAACCACTACAGCAGATGTCCCCATTAAGTTTAAGCTTGATAAAGGAGCTCCATATGAAGCTACAGTTGTTTGACCAGACTCATCTCTAATTTCTAGAGTGTAGTCAGCTGTTGCTAACTCTAAATAGCCAGCAAAATCACCATAAGAGGCATTGTCTATAATTGTTCCAGCACCTACACCCGTCTCTACTACATCAACTGTAGGAGCATCTGTTGACCCGTGTAACACCAGTAAGTCTGTATTTGAAGCATTGTTAGCAATTTCTCTACCCATTGCATAAACTTCAATTGAAAAGTTTTTTATTGGTGAATACCCTACTGGACTTACTACGCCATTTGCAACAAGTATATATGTTGCATTTTCTTCTAACGTGTAGTTGAAAGACGCTAAGGCTTGAGATGAAGACATGCTTGTTGAAGGTGCTACTGAAATAGTAATCTCTTCTCCAGCAGGCGCATCAATAAATGGTGATGCTGTTCTGAAATTGAAATTGTCTATTAATAAAGTATTGTTTAAGTAAATATCTACGCTTGCAGCAGCTAAGTCAGCAGAATTGTGAATTACTTGTACTCTTGCAGTTGCAGTGTTTATCACCATTTCTTCTTCTTCTTCACAAGACGAGAAGATTAATGAAAGGATTACAAATTTTAAAAGGAATAAATTTTTCATGTTGTATAGTTTTTTTAAATTATTTTTATGCAAATATACAACTGTTCTTAAAAAAAGTATAGGTTTTTTAGAAAAAAGCTATATAA
>JAOHSR010000028.1 GCA_028122735.1 Flavobacteriales bacterium | reverse complement strand
TAGTAGAACAGTAATTGAATCATATTTAAAAAAAGACAAGAGAATTAAGGCCTTTTTTTTAAAAAAAAATATTGGTCCAGCCATGGCTAGAAACCATGCGATTAGTAAAGCATCAGGTAGATATATAGCCTTTCTTGATAGTGATGATATATGGTTGCCACATAAATTAAAAGTTCAGTTAGATTTTATGAAATTAAATAATTACTCATTTGTATTTTCATCCTATCAAGTAGTCTCGGAGAATAATTCTAAAGTAATTAATGAAATTTTTGTCCCTAATAAAATATCGTACAAGCAATATTTAAAAAACACAATTATTGGTTGTTTAACAGTTGTAATTGATAAAAAGATATTCAAAGATGTACAAATGCCAGATTTAAGATCTTCACATGACATGGCATTATGGTTAGATTTGTTAAGAGGAGGTGGGTTTGCATTTGGGATAGAACAACCTTTAGCCAAGTATAGACTTGTAAAATCTTCAAATACTAATAATAAGTTTAAAGCAATCTATGATGTTTGGAGAGTATATAGAAATTACGAAGGTTTTTCATTTTTTTACAGTTTGTATAATTTTGTTTTTTACCTATTTAATGCAATAAAAAAAAGAAATTAATGGCTAAGCGAATTTTTGATATTTTATTTTCAATTATTGGTTTAATTTTTTTTTCACCATGCTTTTTACTTGTTTCTATATTGATTAAAATTGATTCAAAAGGTCCTGTTTTTTTTCTTCAAGAGCGAGTTGGACGTAATGGTGTGTTATTTAAGATAATTAAATTTAGATCAATGATTACGGATCAAAATTATAATTCTACACTTACAACAGCTAATGACAATAGAATTACAACAATTGGTAAAATAATTAGAAGGTTTAAAATAGATGAATTGCCGGAGTTATTAAATGTTCTAATAGGTAATATGAGTTTTGTTGGGCCAAGACCTGATGTGCCAGGTTATGCAGATTTATTACAGGGAGAGGATAGATTAATTTTAAAATTAAAACCTGGAATAACATCATTAGCTAGTCTTAAATATGTAAATGAAGAAGTAATATTAGCAAGTGTTGATGATCCAATGAGTTATAATAAGGAAGTCATTTTTCCAGATAAAGTTAAATTGAATTTAAATTATTACTATGATCACAATATTTGGATTGACATTAAAGTTATATTTGCTACAATTTTTAATATATTAAAGAAGATTTTTAAGATTAAATAGTTTGAGTAAAGACAACAAAATATGGCTATCACCTCCACATATTTCTGAAAATGAAAAAAAATATGTTGATGAAGCATTTGAGCAAAATTGGATTGCTCCAGTTGGTCCCCATATTAATAGATTTGAAGATGAACTCTCAAAAGTATCTCAGGGTTTTGATGTTGCAGTTTTAAGTTCAGGAACAGCAGCTATTCATTTAGCTTTAGTTCTATTAGGAGTTAAAAATGATGATTGTGTAATTTGCTCATCATTTACCTTCTCGGCATCGGTAAATCCTATTATTTATTTAGGTGCTTCTCCAATTTTTATTGATAGTGAAAAGGATACTTGGAATATGGATCCGTTTTTATTAGAACAAGCAATTGTCAACCAAATAAATATAAATAAAAAACCAAAAGCAATTGTTCTTGTTCATTTATATGGTTACCCATCTAAAATAGCGGAAATTATTAGCATATCTAAAAAGTATGATATTCCATTAATCGAAGATGCTGCTGAAGCACTAGGTTCTAAGTATAAAAATCAACCGCTAGGCACTTTTGGAGATATCGGTATATTCTCTTTTAATGGTAATAAAATTATTACTACATCCTCTGGAGGAGCAATTCTTTCTAAAAATAAAGAGTTTATTAAAAAAGCAAAATTCCTTGCTACTCAAGCAAGAGAAGACCAACCACATTATGAACACAAAGAGATTGGATATAACTATAGAATGAGTAATGTTTGTGCTGCTATTGGTTTAGGTCAATTAGAAGTTTTAGAAACAAGAGTAGTTAAAAGAAGGTATATTCATGATTTTTATAAAAATAAACTATCAAAGATTGAATCTATTAAATTTTTAAATGATATTAATGATTTTTATTCTAATAGATGGCTTACAACAATAGTTTTGGAAGAGAATTCTAAAATAAATAGTGAAAAGATTCGTTTAGAATTACAGAAAAATAATATTGAGAGTCGTCCACTTTGGAAACCAATGCATTTACAACCTGTCTTTTATACTTACCAAGCCTTCACTAATGGTGTTAGTGAAGATTTATTTCATCGAGGATTATGTTTGCCATCTGGATCTAATATGAGTGACCAAGATTTAAATAGGGTTGTCGATATTATAAAAAATTTATATGAAAGCTAAATTTACAAATCTTAAAAGGTTTCATAAGCAAATATTAATGATTTTAAGTGATCAAATTGTTATAATTTTTGCTTTGACATTAGCTTTTGTTTTAAGATTCGGGGACATAGGAGAGTCTTTTAATTATATGTCTAAAAATTGGTGGCTTTTTGTAATTATACCTGTAATTACTATTTTCTTTTTTATAAGATCAGGCCTTTACAGGGCAGTCTTGAAATATATAGGAGCTCGGTTAATTATTACAACTTTTAGAGTAACAACTTTAAGTTCATTAGTTGTTATATTGTTGCTTTTTTTTTATGATCCAAATCAATTTCCTAGATCAGTTCTTTTAACCTTTTGGTTTGTTTCTAATGTTTTACTCATTGTCTCTCGCTTTATTTTTAAAGGAATTTTATATTCATGGGATAGTTTTCAATTAGATAAGAAGAATGTTATAGTTTATGGAGCAGGAAAGGCAGGAGTTCAAATTTCAGAAAGTTTAAAAAAATCTAATGAATTTCGAGTTGTTGGATTTATTGATGATGATCAAACAAAGATTTCAACGATAGTAAATTCTATTGAGGTTTATGGATTCGAAAATCTAAATCATTTAATTAAAGATAAAATAGTTAAGAGTCTAATTTTAGCAATTCCATCAGCAAATCAAAATCAAAGACAAGAAATTTTAAAAAAGCTATCTAGGTTTCCACTTGAAGTTAAGTCATTGCCTAATTTAGATGATATTGAAAATGATCTTGTAACTCTTGATCAAATTAAATTTGTTGAGGTTGATGATATTTTAGGAAGAGAAGTTGTTTTGCCAAAAAAGGAACTTTTACAAAAAACTATTGAAGGTGGAAAAATACTAATAACAGGAGCTGGTGGAAGTATTGGAGCAGAATTATCTAGACAAATCAAAGACTTGAAACCATCACTGATAATTTTATTAGATAATTCAGAATATAATCTCTACAATATACATCATGAACTTACAATAACTAATGGGGTAAAAGTAATTCCAATACTCTCCACAGTTACAAACTATAATCAGATTTATAATGTAATTGAAAAATATAATATTGATGCTATTTATCATGCTGCAGCTTATAAACATGTACCTATGGTTGAATTAAATGTAGTGTCGGGGGTATATAATAATGTGATTGGGACCTATTATGTGGCAAAAGCGGCTAATGAGTTAAAGGTTAAAAATATGGTCTTAATTAGCACGGATAAAGCAGTTCGTCCAACAAATGTTATGGGAGCATCAAAAAGATTGTCAGAATTTATTTTACAGGCATTTGCTGATCAAAATTCTAAAACTTGTTTTTCAATGGTAAGATTCGGTAATGTTATAGATTCAGCAGGATCTGTTGTTCCTTTGTTTAGAAAACAAATTAAAGAAGGAGGCCCTGTAACTGTGACTCATAGGAACATTACTAGATATTTTATGTCGATTCCTGAAGCAGTACAATTAGTTTTGCAATCAGGTTCTATGGCAAAAGGAGGAGATGTTTTTGTGTTAGATATGGGAGATCCAATCAAAATTTTAGACTTAGCATATAGAATGATTCACCTTAGTGGATTAAAACCTATTGATAATAATAATCCTGATGGAGACATAAAAATAAAATTTACTGGATTAAGACCTGGAGAAAAGTTATATGAAGAATTATTAATAGGGGATGATGTTATACAATCTAAACATCCAAGGATAATGCAAGCGAGAGAAGAAAAATTATCGCTTGAAGATGTAGTTGGTTTTATAGATATGATTAAAAAATCGAGAGATAATCAAGACGAATCTATAATTAAGAAAATGTTATTGCAAACAGTTAAAGGCTACACAACAGAATTTGAATATAAAAAATAATTTTCAATGAATATATTTGTAATAGGATCAGGAACTTTTGGAACAGCAATTTCCAATGAACTTGCAAGAAACACTGATAATAATATTACTATTTATTCTAGATCTGTAGAAATAGTTAATGAGATAAATAGTGAAAAAACAAATAAAAAATATTTTGCCAACACAAAATTAGCGGATTCATTAAAATGTACTTCAGAGTTTATTGATATAAAATCTGCTGATGTTATTTTTATTGCATTACCATCTTCTGCTATTATAGAAGTAATAGATGATTTTAAGCAATATATTTCTTCATCTCAACTAATTGTTAATTTATCAAAAGGTATATTTAAAAATGGCCAAACTATTGTTGATTATTTAAATGAAGTCTTAAAAAACAAGAATATTGTTAGCTTAAAAGGACCTTCATTTGCTGTTGAAATTATGCAAAGAGCTAATACATTATTAACTTTAGGATACACTGATGTAAATCAGTTAAAAATTGTTAAGACAGTTTTTGATAACACAAGGATTTATCTTGATATCACACAAGATATCAGAGGTGTAGAAATTTTAAGTGTTATTAAAAATATTTATGCTCTGTTAATAGGAGTTGTAGATGCAAAATACAATTCTCCAAATACACGATTTATGTTTATGACAAAAGTTTTTTCAGAAATTCGTATTTTAAATAAAGAATTTGGTGGAGATTTAGATACTGTTTTTCTTGCATGTGGTTTAGGGGATGTCAGTATGACTTCTTTAAATGATTTAAGTAGAAATAGAACTCTTGGTTTATTAATTGGTAAAGGTTTTTATAATCCTAACTCAAATGATAATACTGTAATAGTTGAGGGAGTAAACTCAATTAATATTATTTTTAACATGATTGATGCTTCATTACAAAATCAATTACCACTGTTAAAAAAATTACATGAGTTTTTCAATTCAAATTCTAAGAAATTTTCAATTAATTTTAAGGAGTTATTTTTACAAAAAGAATTATGAGTGAAACAGAAGCTAAAAATATTTTAATTACTGGAGGTGCTGGATTTATAGGTTCTCACGTAGTAAGAAGATTTGTTAAAAATTATTCAAATTACCACATATTTAATTTAGATGCTTTAACATATGCAGGAAATCTTGAAAACTTAATTGACATTGAGAGTTATGATAATTATACTTTTTTGAAAGGAAATATTTCAGATGAAGATTTCATTAATAAATTGTTTTTAAAATATAAGTTTGATGCAGTTATTCATTTGGCAGCCGAGTCTCATGTAGATAGATCAATCACTGATCCATTACTTTTTGCTAAAACAAATATTTTAGGAACAATGGTTCTTTTAAATGCATTCAAAAATATTTGGCAGGATGCCTGGAGCAATAAATTATTTTTTCATGTAAGTACTGATGAGGTCTATGGAACATTAGGAGATGTTGGATTATTTAAAGAAACTACACCCTACGATCCAAACTCACCTTATTCAGCTTCAAAAGCTAGTTCCGATCATTTTGTAAGAGCCTATGGAGAAACATATGATATGCCTTATGTGATTTCAAATTGTTCTAATAATTATGGAGAAAATCAATTTCCTGAAAAATTAATACCTCTTTTTATTAATAATATTTTAAATAATAAACCACTTCCTGTATACGGAGACGGAAATTATACAAGAGACTGGCTATATGTACAAGATCACGCATGCGCTATTGATTCAATTTTCCATAATTCTGAAAATAATGAAACATATAATGTTGGTGGTTTTAATGAGTGGAAAAACATTGATCTTGTTAAATTACTTTGTAAGAAAATGGATGAAAAACTTTCAAGACCTATTGGTTCTAGTGAGGAGTTAATTACGTATGTTAAAGATAGAGCAGGACACGATCTGAGATATGCAATTGATGCTAACAAAATTAAAAATGATTTAAATTGGTATCCATCAGTTAATTTTGAAGAAGGACTATCAAAAACAATTGATTGGTATTTGTCTAACAAAGAATGGCTTGATAATGCTAGTTCTGGAAAATATAAGGACTATTACCTTGCTCAATATGGTAATAAATAAAAATTTGATTCTAAGATACCTAAGAAGCTTTAAACAAAATTTTTCATTTTTTATTCTAGCTTTTTCTGCTTTATGTTTTTTTCTTTTAAACATTATTTTAAAGGATAATTTAAATGCAGATGATTATGGTTTGTTTTCAATTTTTGTAACATATATTTCTTTATTATCATCTTTTGGTTTGTTGGGTTTTGAACAAACTCTTCTTAGAGTATCTGTAATAAAATCAAAACTTGAAATAAATAAAAAACTTATTTTAACATCTGTTTGTGCAATTCTCATAGTAGCTACTTTCGGCACATATTTGATGTTAAGTAATTATGATTTTAATTTACCTTTTTTTGAAATATTTATAATTTCAATTTTAGTTGTAATAATTAAGTTACTATTTAATCTTCACAGATTAATTTCAAATTTTAGTATTTCACAATTAACATTAAACTTTTGGAAAATTAGTTTGGCTGTATAT
>JAOHSR010000027.1 GCA_028122735.1 Flavobacteriales bacterium | reverse complement strand
AAAGCAATAAAAAAAGAATCTCTTTTAAGAAATTTTTCAATAAAGAGCGAAAGAATACACACTGTAAATCAATTATTAAAAGCTTATGCATTATTTGAAAAAGATGTCGAATATGTCGTAATGGACAACAAAGTAAAAATTGTTGATGAGCAAACTGGAAGGATAATGGATGGGAGAAGATATTCTGATGGACTACATCAAGCAATTGAAGCAAAAGAAAATGTAAAGATTGAGGCAGCAACTCAGACATATGCAACAGTAACCCTGCAGAACTACTTCAGAATGTATAATAAAATATCTGGAATGACTGGAACTGCAGAAACTGAAGCAGGAGAATTTTGGGAGATATATAAATTAGATGTTATTTCAATCCCCACAAATCGTCCAATACAAAGAGATGACAAAGATGATCTAGTTTATAAAACAAATAGAGAAAAATATAATGCTGTAATTGAAGACATTGATAAATTAAGTAAAGAAGGTAGGCCTATATTAGTTGGTACTACATCTGTTGAAATATCAGAACTTTTAGGCACTATACTACGAAAAAGAGGGATTAAACATAATGTGTTAAATGCAAAACTTCATCAAAAAGAAGCTGATATCGTTGCAGAAGCTGGTAACAAAAGTGCAGTAACAATTGCAACAAATATGGCTGGTCGTGGTACTGATATTAAGCTTTCAAATGAAGTTAAAGAGTCAGGTGGTTTGGCTATAATTGGTACTGAAAGACATGATTCAAGAAGAGTAGATAGACAGCTAAGAGGTAGGGCGGGAAGACAGGGTGACCCTGGTTCATCTCAATTCTATGTTTCTTTAGAAGATAATTTAATGAGATTATTTGGTTCAGAAAGAATTGCAAAGCTTATGGACAGAATGGGCCTTGAAGAAGGAGAGGTTATTCAGCATTCTATGGTTAGTAAATCTATTGAAAGAGCTCAAAAGAAAGTTGAAGAAAATAATTTTGGAATTAGAAAAAGATTACTTGAATATGATGATGTAATGAACCAACAAAGGGAGGTAATCTATAAAAAAAGAAGAAATGCATTATACGGGGATAGAATCTCCTTAGATATTTCAAATAGTATTTATGATACTTGTGAAAGTATTGTAAGTGAAAATCACGAGCTTAAAGATTTTGAGACTTATAAATCAGATTTAATAAGAATACTTTCTATTAATAGTCCATTTAATGAAGAGGAATTCAAAAAATTTGATAAAGAAGAAATAATAGAAACTACATTTAATAAGTGTTATGAAAATTATCAAATAAAATCTCAATCAATTACAAATCAGGCATTGCCAGTAATAAAAGATGTATTTGAAAAACAAGGAGCAACATATGAAAATATTGTAATTCCATTTACAGATGGAATAAAAACTCTACAAGTAGTAACAAATCTTAAAGAGGCTGTAGAATCAAAAGGAGAAAACATACCAAAATCTATTGAAAAAAGTGTTACTCTTGCAATAATAGATAACATTTGGAAAGATCACTTAAGAGAAATGGATGATCTGAAACAATCCGTTCAAAATGCAGTATATGAACAAAAGGACCCATTATTAATTTATAAGTTTGAATCCTTTAATCTTTTTCAAGAGCTAATAATAAAGATTAATAAAGAGATTGTATCTTTTCTATTAAAATCAGGTCTACCTTCTTCTTCTTCTCAAATAACTGAAGAGAAACACAATAACTCAAATAACAACCTACAAACTAGTAGGCCAGAAAACACAACAGATCCAAAACAACAAGAACAAAAAAATCAAAAATTACAACCTGTTCGTGTTGAACAAAAATCAGGAAGGAATGAAAAAGTCTTAATTACAAACGGCAAAGAGACAAAAGAATTGAAATGGAAAAAAGCTAAACCACTTGTAGATAGTGGTAAATGGGCAAGAGTAAACTAAAAGTTTATTTATTTCAAATATCTAAAATCATGATTATTTTTAATTTTTTGAAGTGAATTAAAAATTAAACGAATCACATTCTCAACATCATCTTTACTAACTGCCTCAACTGTAGTGTGCATATATCTTAATGGTAATGATATTAAAGCAGAGGCAACACCGCCTGTTGCAAAAGCAAAAGCATCTGTATCTGTTCCGGTAGCTCTTGAAGCAGCTCCTCTTTGAAAAGGCAGCTTATTTTTTTCTGCTGAGTTAATTATCAACTCTAGTAAATTATTTTGTACTGAAGGACCATAAAATAAAACTGGTCCATCTCCACATTTAAAATCTCCTTGTTTTATTTTGTTAATCATTGGAGTGTGAGTATCATGACATACATCCGTTACAATAGCTACATTAGGTTTTATTGATTCTACAATCATTTGAGCTCCTCTTAAACCAACTTCCTCTTGAACAGAATTTGTGATATATAATCCAAATGGCAAATCTATTTTATTTTCTTTTAAAATTCTTGCAACCTCTGCAATCATAAAACCGCCAATTCTATTATCTAATGCTCTACCAACATAGTACTTATCATTCAATACCATAAACTTATCTTCATATGTTACTACACATCCCACATGAATACCTAATTTCTCAACCTCTTCTTTGGAACTACAACCACAGTCTAAGAAAATATTATCAAGCTTAGGAGATTTTTCATCTGCTGCTGTTCTTGTATGAATAGCTGGCCAACCAAAAACTGCTTTAACAACACCTTTTTTTGTATGAATATTTACTCTTTTTGAGGGAGCAATTTGATGATCAGAACCTCCATTCCTACGTAAGTAAATAAAACCTTCTTTAGTTATATAATGTACAAACCATGAAATCTCATCAGCATGGGCTTCAATAACTACTTTATATTTTGCCTTAGGGTTTATTACTCCAACCACAGTACCATAGGTATCTACAAAATGAGAATCGATATAAGGCTTAATATAATCTAACCACATCTTTTGCCCATTACTCTCAAAGCCAGTTGGTGATGGGTTATTGATATATTTTTCTAAAAAAGCTTCGGATTTTTTATTTATGATATTTTTTTTCATGTAATTATTTATTAAATATGTTAACGCCTCTTTCTAACCAATCTTGAAAAAGAGAAACTGATCCATAGTCTTGATAATTTGCTGGTTCTAACAGCTCTTGCTCATTATGGTCAAGCATAACATAGTAAGGTTGTGAATTCGTTCCAAATGTATTAGCTTGTAAAACCATCCATTTATCACCAGTTGTTTTTACTTTCTTTTCTTTTCCAGCCATAGTAGTAACATACTGCTGATCAGTAGGAAGATCTATTCTTTCATCAACATATAGAGATACAAGCACAACTTTAGAGGCTAACATATTTTTCACATTCTGATTAGACCAAACTTGCTCCTCCATTTTTCTACAATTAACACATGCATGACCAGTAAAATCTAACATTAGCGGTTTACCTACATTTTTCGCATGCTCTAAACCTTCATCGTAATCGTGAAAAACCATTAACCCTTGCGGACCGATATGTTGACCATTTTCATGGTTTGTATTATGGTGAGAAATAACACTTCCTGATCCAAATCCTTGCGGTGATTCACTATATTGCATCGGTGGAGGAAATGCATTTATAATTTTTAAAGGTGCCCCCCATAATCCTGGAATCATATAAATTGTTAATGTACCTGTTAAAATTGCAACAGACAATCTACTAACAGAAATATACTTTAAGTCTGAATCATGAGCAAACTTAATAAAGCCTAATAAATACATAGTTAGTAATGCGAAAATTACAATCCAAATCGCAATAAATAGTTCCCTTTCCAAAAGATGAGCTTGAAGTACAAGATCAGCATTTGATAAAAATTTAAATGCTAGAGCAATCTCTAAAAACCCAAGCGTAACTTTCACAGAATTTAACCATCCGCCAGATTGTGGCAAAGAATTTAACCAGCCAGGAAAAGCAGCAAATAAAGCAAATGGTAATGCAATAGCTAAAGAAAATCCTAACATCCCAATAATAGGACCAAAATAACCTCCAGAAGATGCTTCAACTAATAATGTTCCAACAATTGGACCTGTACATGAAAATGAAACTAAGGCTAAAGTAAATGCCATAAAGAAAATTCCAATTAAACCACCCTTATCTGATGCCTTATCAGTTTTATTCACCCAAGATGTGGGAAGTTGTAATTCAAAAGCGCCAAGAAATGAAGCTCCAAAAATAATTAACAGAAGAAAAAATCCTATATTAAAATATACATTTGTTGCCATATTATTTAGGGCATCAGCTCCAAAAATTGATGATACTCCAACTCCAAGTGCTACATAAATAACAATAATAGATATTCCATAAATAATTGCATTCACAATTCCTCTAGATTTATTTTTTGACTGTTTTGTGAAAAAAGATACTGTCATTGGAATCATTGGGAAAACACAAGGAGTTAGTAATGCTGCAAACCCACTTAAAAAAGCAATAAAAAACAAAGCCCACATAGACTTTCCATCTTTTTGATGTGATGATTTATCAGAAGAAATTAAAGATTCATCAACACCATCAATTTCAAATGAAAATTCCAATGCCTCAGGTGGTAAACATTGAGTACTATCACAAGTCATAAAATAAACATCTCCTTTAAGAACAAAATCATCAGTAGACATAACTTGAATATCAACTGTAAAAAGTGCTTCTTTTTTAAAATACTTTAAAACTGCATCAAAATTTGGATCAAATTCTTCAATTGGAACTCCTTCTTGAACCCTCTCATTAACAATAGCATAATTTTCACCATTATTAATAAAAGTAAATTCTGTCGACACAGGTCCTTCACCTGCATCTTGTGAATAAACATACCAACCGTCATCAATAGTTGCCTTAAAGATTAACTCGATTGTATTTTCAGAAACTTTCTTTTGTGAAAAATCCCACTTTACTGGTTCAAAAATTTGGGCTGATGAGATAAAAGTTAATGCAGTAAAAAATATTATTAATTTCTTCATAAATTTATTTATCTAAAAGATTTGCAATATACATTTTTTTAGTTTTAGATGTAGCTTTGTAACGCTCATCTATTCTAGATCCAATCACCCAAATTATATCATCATTAGAGCAAAGAAGTAGTGTTTTCTCTTTTAACAAACGATTAATTTTATTATCAATAAAAAAATCACTTAATTTTTTAAAACCCTTCATGCCAGAGGGAATAAATTTATCCCCAGATTTCCATTTTCTAATAACTAATGGAAAAACTAACCTCTCATAATCAAAGCATGCTGTACCTTTAATTTTATCAATATGATCTTCAGAAGAAATTCTAAAAGAAATATTTAGCGGACTATTTAAAATTAAAGTACTTTCATCAATTAAAATATCCTTAAAAAACCTGTCTTCAATCTTCTCAATAAAAATAAATTCTCTATCAATTAAAAGACGATGAGATTTAGAAAAAAACTGTTTTCCTGGCTTTGTTAAAATCGAATTCTTTATACTTTTTAAGTCACTAAATCCAAATGCATTTAAAGTCTCATAGAGATAGGTGTTGATTGGCTTTAATTTTAATAGTTCTTTTTTGGATATTTTAATCCCATAATCAGTCTGACATGAAATTTCTTCAACGACTCTATCTACTTGTTCTTTAAAAATGGAATACGTGTTTTTTATAATTTCTATTTCATCAGTTATTATATTTTCAATTGATGGATTTAACTCCTTTAGCAAAGGAATAAGATCATGTCTTACTTTATTTCTTAGATATTTTTTTGAAATATTACTTGAATCTTCTCTGAAATTTAAAGATTCTGACTTAACATATTCTTCAATTTGATCTCTACTAGCAAACATTAATGGTCTTACAATAAAATTATTTTTATTTTGGATTGCTCTTAATCCTTTTAAGCCTGTACCGTTAATAATGTTTATAAAAAAGGTTTCAATATTATCATTTTGATTATGTGCAATTGCAATATAATCTGCAGAAATCTCTTGCCTTACCTTTTCTAACCACTTATATCTTAAATCTCTAGCAGCCATTTGAATTGACAACTTATTACTTAGGGCATAATTATTTGTTTCAAAACTAATAGAGTGAAATGGAATCTTATATTTATTTGCAAGATCAGAAACAAAAGTCTCATCTTGATCTGACTCTCCTTCACGCAACTTGAAATTACAATGCGCCAACTCAATATCATATTCTAATCTTATGAAAATATTTGCTAAGCATACGCTATCAATACCACCACTAATCGCTAATAAAATCTTAGATTTATTATCAAATAATTTATGTTCATTAATGTAATGTAAAAATTTATTCTTCATCTAAAACGTGATTAAAAGCATTGAAAATTGGCTGTGCTTTTATTATACATTCTTCATATTCTTTTATCGGAATTGATTTTGAGGTTATAGCTCCTCCTACTGATAAAGATAAATATTTTCTTTTATAATTATAAATTAAACTTCTAATTACAACGTTAAAATCAAAATCTCCATTAGGAGTTATATACCCAACAGAACCAGAATATAAACTACGTTTATTTTCTTCAAACTTATCAATCAAATTTAAAGCCATGTATTTTGGTGCACCAGTCATTGAACCCATTGGGAATGATGTTTTTATTACTTCAGTAAAATGCATACCATTTTCTAATTGAGAAGAAATTGTGGAAATCATCTGATGGACGTTAGAAAATGAATACACACCACACAATTTATCCACATTTACAGACCCAGATTTTGCTGTGACAGACAAATCATTTCTTACCAAATCAACTATCATAATATTTTCAGAAATATCCTTCTTACTTTTAAGCAGCTTATTAAACAAAAAAGTATCTTGATCTGAATCATTTGATCTGCCTGAAGTCCCCTTAATTGGTTGTGAAAGAATTTTTAAATCATTTTTAGACAAATATCTTTCAGGACTAAATCCAATTAAATTTATTTTATCATTTTTTAAAAAAGAGGCAAATGGAGATTGAGTT
>JAOHSR010000026.1 GCA_028122735.1 Flavobacteriales bacterium | reverse complement strand
GTATTTATAGAAATATCAAAATGCTCAGCAATTTTCTTAAAACTCATTTCTTCAAAATAACGCATCATTAGTACTTCTTTTTGATCTTTAGGCAATAAGTTAATTAAATTTCTTAAGTCACTAAAAATTTGATCTCTAATTAAACGATCATCAACATTAATGTTATCATCTTTTAAAATATCAAAAATGTCAAAATCATTATTTGACCTTACCATGTGCATTTTCTTTTGTTTTCTAAAATGATCAATTACAAGATTATGAGCAATTCTCATTACCCAGGGAAGAAATTTTCCTTCTTCATTATATTTTCCTTTTTGTAGGGAATTGACAACCTTAACATAAGTGTCTTGAAAAATATCTTCACTAAGATCCTTGTTCTTAATTTTAGACATAATAAAGGCAAAAACTCTGCTTTTGTGTCTATTTAAAAGAACTTCAAAGGAGTAATTGTCTCCATTGATATATTTTTTTACTAATACTTGATCTGAAAGATTGCTTAACAACATACTACTTTAATTTAGTTAATAAAATTTTAAGTAGAAATTTATGCTATAAGCTAATAGGTTTTATAATTGATGTAAAAATACTCAAAGTTTAGAAATTATACAAATCATATTGTTTATTTTTGCAAAATTCCTACCAATTACATGAGTAAAACACAAAAAACATCAAAAGTTATAAGTATTAAAGGTGCAAGGCAACACAATTTAAAAAACATATCACTTGATATACATAAAAACAAAATCACTGTAATTTCTGGAGTATCAGGATCTGGAAAATCTACACTTGCTTTCAACACTTTATTTGCGGAAGGACAAAGAAGATATATTGAAAGCCTTTCCTCTTATGCGAAACAATTTCTTGGAAAAATACAAAAACCAGATGTTGATGAAATAAATGGTATCTGTCCAGCAATTGCAATAGAACAAAAAACAATTAGTAAAAATCCAAGATCAACTGTTGGGACAACAACAGAAATATACGACTATCTAAAACTACTGTATGCTAGAGTTGGAAAAACAATTTCTCCAATTTCAAATAAAATTGTCAAAAGAGACCAAGTAAAAGACATTAACAATTATATTGTTAAACAAGATCTTGGATCTACTGTTCTTATCATTGCTGATTTTAAAAATAGATTTAAAAACAATAAAGATCTCATCAACAGTCTTCAGAAAAATGGTTTTACAAGAGTACTTATCAATAAAAAAGTTGTTAAAATAAAAAATATAGATACTAAAATAATTAATGAATCCAAAATCTTAACTATTATAGATAGAATATATGTTGAAGAAAATCTGGACACTAGTAGGATTACTGATTCTATTGAATCAGCATTATATTATGGAGATGGGTATTGTAAAATAAAATCTAATAATATAATTAAAGAATTTTCAACCAAGTTTGAAGTTGATGGAATTAAATTTATCCCTCCAACACCAGAACTGTTTTCATTTAATAATCCATTTGGAGCCTGTAAATCATGTGAAGGCTATGGAAGCATATTAGGAATTGATAAGAAAAAGGTTATTAAAGACGAAGAGCTTTCCGTTTTTGAGGGAGTTGTTGCTCCTTGGTCAGGAATAAAATTATCTAAATGGAAGGATAGATTTATTAACAAAGCGTCAGAGTATGATTTCCCCATTCATCGCCCTTATAAAGATCTAAAAAAAGAAGAGCAAAACATACTGTGGAATGGAAAAGGAAAATGCAAAGGAATTAATCAGTTTTTTGATTTTCTTGAAACAAAGAAATATAAAATTCAAGCTAGAGTACTAATTGCAAGGTACAGAGGAAAGACATTGTGTACTGAATGTAACGGATCAAGACTAAGAAAAGAAACTAATTATATAAAAATTAATAATAAAAATATTTCAGAGATTGGAAATCTTAGTATAAAAGAAGCATTGTCATTTTTTAAAAATCTAAAGCTTAGTAAAAATGATTTAGTCATTGCAGAAAGAATTAACAATGAAATTACTAGCAGGTTACAATATTTAAATGATGTCGGATTAGAATACCTAAGTTTAAACAGAAAATCTAAAACACTATCTGGCGGAGAGTCTCAAAGAATTAATCTTGCTACTTCTCTTGGAAGTTCATTAGTAGGATCAATGTACATTCTAGATGAGCCAAGTATTGGACTTCATCCTAAAGACACAAATAAATTAATCAAAATCTTAAAAAATTTAAGAGATATAGGTAATACTGTAGTAGTAGTTGAGCATGATGAAGAGATAATGCTAAACTCAGATTTTATTATTGATATTGGACCTGAAGCAGGAATAAATGGTGGGAAAATCATCTATAATGGTAAGACAAGTGATATATTAAAATCAAATTCTAGTCTTACAACAAAATACCTTACAAATAAGCTGCAAATTGATGTACCTCAAAGGAGAAGAAAATGGACAGATTATATAACTCTAAAAAAGGTTAAAAAAAACAATTTATTAGGTATAGATGTGAAGTTTCCTCTAAACTGTTTAACTGTGGTTAGTGGAGTTAGTGGCTCAGGAAAATCATCTTTAATAAAAGATGTTTTAAAACCTGCTTTTAATAATAAAATTGGAATCTATGAAAAAGATGAAAATAATTATAGTTCAATAAATATTACTAGCAATAAAATCACTAAGCTAGAATTTATCAATCAGAACCCGTTAGGAAAGTCATCTAGATCAAACCCCATTACATACATAAAAGCTTATGATGAAATAAGAGCTCTTTTTGCTAATCAAGCTTTAGCTAAAGCAAGGAAATATAAGACAGGAGCGTTTTCTTTTAATGTAGATGGAGGAAGATGTGAAGCCTGTAAAGGAGAGGGAGAAATAACAGTAGAAATGCAATTTATGGCAGATGTCCATTTAATTTGTGAAGAGTGTAAAGGAAGAAGATTTAAAAATGAAGTTCTTGAAATTAAATTTGAACAAAAAAATATTTCTGATATACTTGATATGTCCGTAGATGAAGCTATTAGTTTTTTTACAGAACATGATAAATTAAATATTGTAAATAAAATCCAGCCTCTAAACAATGTAGGTTTAGGTTACATAAAACTTGGACAATCATCAAATACATTAAGTGGTGGAGAGGCCCAAAGAACGAAAATTGCTTCTTTTCTTTCAAAAGGAAGTAGTCCAAATAAAATATTATTCATTTTTGACGAACCAACTACAGGACTACATTTTCATGATATAAATAAACTTTTAAATTCATTCTATTCATTATTAGAAAAAGGGCACTCAATTATTTGCATTGAGCATAATCTTGATATTATTAAATGTGCAGACTGGATAATAGATTTAGGACCAGAAGGAGGTAGTAAGGGAGGGAAAATAATTTTTAATGGAACACCTGAAGATATAATATTAGAAGGCAAATCACATACAGGGAAATATTTAAAAGAGAAACTATCTTTGTAAAGAATCTAAATATCCTTGAAGAATAATTGTTGCACTAACTTTGTCTACTAGCGATTTATTTCTGCGCTTTAGCTTACCAATTCCTGAATTTAGTATAGTTTTTTTTGCAATAACAGATGTAAATCTTTCGTCATATTTTTCAATTGTTATATCAGTAATCTTTTGGCTTAATTTATTTATAAAAATATTTATTTCATGAGAAATATCATTTAGAGAACCATCGAGATTAACTGGAAAACCAATAACAACTACAGAAGTTTTTTCAGCAACAACTAAGTCTATTATATATTTAAGAACTAATTCAGTAGAGATAGTTTTTAATGCGAATGCAATTTTATTTTCAGGATCTGAAATTGCAACTCCTACCCTTTTACTTCCATAATCAAGAGCAACAATTTTAGGCACTATTGCTTGATAATTTGAAATATTAAATTATCCGGCATAATGTTTATTAAATATGTGCCAGGAGAATAATTAGACATGTCAAACTGATTGGTATTATTAATATCTTCAAAATAATTTAATCTTTTACCAAAAACATCTGTAATCTCTAATGATTTATTTTTATTTACTCCAAAATCAATATTAAACAAGCCCATTGTTGGATTAGGAAATATTTTTATGTCTGAAATACTATTATCTAAGGAAGTTTGAGCGATTGTTATAGGTGGAAAGACAATATAATCGATCCATGCACAATCATCTCCATTACTCCAAGAATTGTCTTTATCATATTCCCACTTAAAGGTATGCAGTCCAGCGTTAATAACAGGAAAAGAAACAAAACTCCATACACTATCTTCTCCAGACCATTCTCCAACTTTATTGCCATTAATTTTAAATTTTAAAAAATCAAAATTAAATTCAGATGAAACAAACTTGTAAAAAGAAATATCTCCAGGAGTGAGTACATTTACTTCAACAGAAAGCTCTGATTCTTGATTATCTGGCAAATTATCTGCTGAACGAGAACTATACACACCCTCATAAATTTGATTAGCATCTACAGTCCAAGGATAAGTTCCTTGAATCCAGGAATAATTAGTAAAATCACCTGTCTCATAATCTTCATTGATAATACCAACATTCTCTGCAAAATCAGTTTGGTGCGAATATATCTGATCAGTTATATCAAAAGGAAAAATAACATTTGTTCCAACTGGCGTATTAGGGTCTACAGAAATATTGAAGATAATATCCTGAGATTGAGTGGTGTTTAACAAAGGTAACGATGCATTTATATTATTTATTGTAATATAACTATTTAGCGAAGATAATGTTGCTGTTAATCCGTAGCAATCAGCATGTCCCAAATTTTGAACTTCTACAATTAAATCTAAATTCTCACCAGCATCTAATTTACCATTTCCATTTCCTAAGACTAAATCATCAACTGTGAAATTTAGATGATTTAAAATTGGTGAGTTCAAAGAAATATTAATAGTAGAATTCCAAACGTTAGACGAAGCATCTGAAATAGTTAAAATAAAATTAGCAATGTGTTGATCAGGAACAAAATCAGCTACTTGAAAACTAAATGCGTTTGTTGTTGTAATTGTTTGATTTGAAGTAATAGTACTAATAGAATGAATTGAATCAACAATTGTAATATACTGATCATTTGATGATAAAACTAAATTAAGATTTTGTGAATTACCTCCTCCTAAGTTAAATAAATCCACATCCAAATTAACAACTTCACTATAATCAGCTAATGAGTTATTATTACCATTTAAATCAGATATTAAATTATTTGTTACAGTTACATATGGACCATTTGGAGATATAGATTGAATAGTATTAATATAGGGTTGCTTAAATTGTTTAGTAACTACAATATCAAGAGTTCCAGCATTTGAAATTGGATTGAAAGTTAAATTAACTACTCCGGTAGCATCACATAATTTAGCGTCTAATAAGATACCATTCATTGATAAAGCTACATATGAATTCTCTTCAGAGTTAACAGTCATAGATATAGCTCCAATTGGAATTACATTATTATGAGAAACTGTTAATGGTGTTGGCACACCAATATATGGCATTAATGATGGATCGCCCATCAAATGATAAATTTCCCAATAATATTCTTCAGCTCCACCAGCCTCTGTAACAGCTAAATTTCCAGCATGTAGAATTTGAGCCTGAGTTATAAACCAATCATCCACATGCTCCCCATTTTCGTGCATCCAGGAATCATATGCTCCCAAGCCAGTACCAGAATAAGTAGGATTAGATGTAATATTAGATGTGTTTCCTACAGACCACCAATAATCTTCATCCCAGTAGGTGTTATTACTTGCCCCAATATGCCCTAAGGCTCCCTTATTATCTTCTCTTAATAAAGCTTCTCCAAAACAAATTGGTTCATCAAATTTATTAGGCAAACAACAATTACTTATAATTAATCCATATTCACCATTATTTTGCAAAGTATAAACATCACTAGTATTAAAACTAGGATCTCCCCATCCACTAGGACCACAGTGAGCGGTATAATTAGCTAAACCAACTCCTTCACTTATATTACTTATAATATTTGATGATGCTTGAGGCATGTCAGATGTAATTGGAGTTCCAGAACCATATAAATAGTTATGAATTGTTAAATTATGAGCTATATTAAAATAATTATCAGTGGCATAATTAATCTGACCATTTCCATAAGTAGGTGCATACGCTCCATCAACTCCAGCTACTAAAACAATTCCGTCTAAGAAACTAGGATCAGCAAATAAATACTTCTCATGAGTTAAGGTTTTTGCAACTTGTATTTCTACTTCAGCAACTGTTGTTGCCGAGAATCTACCATAATACATCTCTGGATAAAAATCTCCAGACCCATCAAATTCACAATAAAATAAGTCCGTAATATGAGAGCCAGAATTACCACTAAATGAAGGAATTTGCATAAGGTCGCCCACTAATAATAAATAAGTTGGCGCTGGATCTGTTAATGTTGCATTATCATATAAGTTTTTCACATAGGCTTTAATTGAGTTGGTTGTAGTTCCAACATTAGGATCATTTGTGTAAGCTTCAATAACATTAAATCCTTTCTTAGTTTTCCACTCAACAAGAGGCTGTAAAGCAGTTTGAAATAATGGGTCTGAAACAATCACATATTTAACTGGGTATGTAGTAATAATATCCTCTGGGCTTGGTGGTAAGTAGTTAATACATTTTTTATAGAGATGTTCAAATTCAGGAGAATAATATCCTAGATTATTAATTGCCTTATTTTTTACTGAAAAATTAATTTCAACTTCAAGTTTAGTAATTACTTCTATCTCATTTGTCACAGGATTGTAAGAGACCGGTGATATAATAATTCTAGCTAACTGGACTTCACGCATACTACCTAAAATTTCAAAAGATACTAGTTCATCATTAGTAAAGACATCCTTGTTGTAAAATTCCTTTTCATAAAAAAAATCTATTTCCTCAGCACTTTTTGATTTTGAAATGGAAGGTTGGTTTGGCAAAATCAAATTTTGAATACCAAAATCTTCTAAAGAAATAATTTTTGAGACTTTATTTAAAACATTTACAGAAATATTAGCTCCAGTAGGTATATTGATTAATTTCTTTAAAGATGGTAGTTC
>JAOHSR010000025.1 GCA_028122735.1 Flavobacteriales bacterium | reverse complement strand
GTTCAAGTATGTTTGTAACAATTGAGCCGGGAGAAAAAGGAGTGTTGTTTAAAAAATTTGGAGGAGGTTTGGATAAAGAAACTGTTTATCCTCAAGGATTTCATGTTATAGCTCCTTGGAATACCATGCATGTTTATGACGTTAAACTAAAAGATACTTTTGAAAAAATGGAGGTTCTTTCAAAAAATGGTCTATCAATAAAAATTGATCTTTCATTTAGATATCAACCAGTTGCTAGTCAAATAGGTTTTTTACATGATAATATTGGTAAAGATTATCTAGAAAGAATCATCAAACCTGAAATTAGATCTGTAACTAGAGAAGTAATTGGTAATTATTTGCCAGAAGAATTATACTCAACAAAGAGAGAAGCTATTGAAGATGAAATATATGCTGCCACAAAAATTAACATTGAAGCTAAGTATCTATTATTAGATGCTATCCTTATAAGAGATGTAACACTTCCTCAAACTCTTAGAACAGCTATTGAACAGAAGTTAAAACAAGAGCAAGAATCACTAGAGTACGAGTTCAAAATTGATAAAGCAAGAAAGGAGGCTGAGAGAAAAGAGATTGAAGCAAAAGGAATTTCAGAGTTTCAGAAAATTATAACAAGAACTATTACTCCACAACTGCTAAAATGGAAAGGGATTGAAGCAACACAAGAAATTTCAAAATCTCCCAATGCTAAGGTTGTTGTTATTGGTAATGGTGAAGGAGATCTTCCTATAATTTTAGGTGGACAATAAAAATTAGTAGTTTTACGTTAAATTAAAACAAAATTTAAAAAATTATAAAAAATGAGAAATATATTGTTATTGATTCTTGTTGCAACAATCCCATTAATGTCAGTTGCTCAAAAAAGATCAAAGAAAGGTAGTAATGCTAAAATGGACAAGATGGTTAAAAAATCTCCATCTGAATATGAATACATGATTATTGAAGGTGTTCAATCAACTACTTCTGATGAAGAGAAAATGATGGGGCAAGGTGAACTTGCTGCAAGAGGTGGGTCCGCAGGAGATGTTAAAATGAAAGGAATGATTAAGAGCAAGTATAAACATTTTATTCGTTTTGATACCGGTAGAATTACTCCTGAGCAAGTCGAATTAAATAAAATGGCAAGAGTTTGTTCTCACATGTCAGATGCATTAAATCAGGCTGCAAAATTAGGTTGGGAGTTTGTAAATGCAAGTCACTCCAACACAGATGACTACATAACTCATTTTTTCTATATGAAACGAAAAAGGACTTCAGATAAATAATCTCGATAAAACCCAAGATTTTTTCTTGGGTTTTTTATTTATATTCTTCTCCTGCGATTATTACCTTATCAATTAAATTCTCTCCAAATGAATAATGTAAGTATTGGTAATTTTGTATAGGTTTCGTTATAATTAGATTTGCTATCTTACCAATAGATATTGTTCCTAATTTATTTTCTAGTCCCATTGCATAGGCACCATTTAAAGTAGTTGCATTTATTACTTGTTCAGCATTCATCTTTAATTTAATGCTTCCTAATGATGCAACAAAATTCATATTTCCACTTGGTGAAGAGCCAGGGTTACAATCACTTGCTAAATTTATAGGAATGTTTCTAGAAATAAATTCTTTTGCAGGAGAATATGGTATTCCAAGAAAAAAAGAGCATGATGGAAGAATTGTTGCTATAGTCTTCGAGCCTTTAAATGCTTGAAAATCATTTTCTTTCATAATTTCAAGATGATCAACTGAAAGAGAGTCGTTGTCTATGCTGCTTTTTACGCCACCTAAGCTATTAAATTGATTAACATGGGTTTTACCTTGTAAATTGTATTTTTTCCCAGCCTGTAGAATTCTAATGGTATCTTCTTTAGAAAAATAACCTTCTTCGCAAAAAACATCAATGTAATCAGCTAAATTTTTAGATGCTATTTCTGGCAGCATCTCATTAATAATTAATTCAATGTATTCTTTTTTGTTTTTTTTATATTTTTTTGGAACAGCATGAGCACCTAAAAATGTTGATTTTATGTTAATTGGTGTTGTTTCTTTTAACTTTTTTATTACTCTTAGTATTTTAAGCTCAGATTCAACGCTTAATCCATAACCACTTTTAATCTCAATTGCACCAGTTCCAAGCTTAATTAATTTATTTAATCTTTTTAGAGATCTTTCGTAAAGTATTTCCTCATCTATTTGATGAATTTTTTTTGCAGAATTTAGAATTCCACCACCATTTTGAGCAATTTCTTGATAGGAGAGTCCATTAATCCTATCATTAAATTCACTTTCTCTACTTTCAGCAAAAACTAAGTGTGTATGGCTATCACAAAATGTTGGAAGAACTAGTCCTTCGTTAGCATCAATAATTGTTGTTAAATTCCAATCAGTAATACCATTCCATTCACCCATGTCTCCAAAATTGCTAATTATTCCATTTTCAATTTCTATATACGCATTATCAATTGTGTTTAAGCAATTCATGTCATTTCCAGCTCTGAATTTAAGATTTTGATCATCACATTGAACTAGCTGAGATATGTTTTTGATTACCGTTTTCATATTAAACAAAATTACAAAATTAAGCCAAAACATTATTATTATATTTGCCTTCAATGGGGAATACATTTGGAAAAATTTTTAAACTTTCATCTTTTGGAGAATCTCATGGAATTGCAATTGGAGGTGTTATAGATGGATGTCCAGCAGGATTGAAAATTGATTTTGATTTTATTAATAAACAACTTAAAAGAAGAAGACCTGGGCAGTCTAAGTTAACATCTTCTAGAAATGAAGCAGATGATGTTGAATTTCTTTCTGGTATTTTTAATGAAATAACAACTGGAACTCCAATAGCGTTTATTATTAAAAACAAAGATCATAAGTCTAATGATTATGATTCTTTAAAAAATACATTTAGACCATCTCATGCTGATTTTACATATGATAAGAAATATGGTATAAGGGATTATAGAGGTGGGGGGAGGTCTTCTGCAAGAGAAACAGCAGCTAGAGTTGTTGCTGGTGCTATTGCACAATTATTACTTACTAAACTTGGAGTGTCAATTTTTGCATATGTATCAAAAGTTAAAAATATAAAATTAGAAAAATCATATCTTGATTTGGATCTTTCTAATATTGATGATAATTTATTAAGATGTCCAGATGAAAAAACTGCTAAGAAAATGATATCATTGGTTAATAATGTTAAGAATGATGGAGATACAGTTGGAGGTGAGATATTTGCTGTTGCTAAAGGAGTTCCTGTAGGATGGGGAGAGCCTGTTTTTGATAAGCTTCATGCTGATTTAGGAAAGGCAATGTTGTCAATAAATGCTGTAAAAGGCTTTAGCTATGGATTAAGTCAAACAGAACTGCTTGGAAGTGAAGTTAATGATGTTATTCTCGATTACAATGGTAATACTAAATCAAATAATTCTGGAGGAATTCAAGGTGGAATTTCAAATGGGAATGATATTTATTTTTCTGTTGATTTTAAACCAGTCGCAACAATTATAAAACCTCAAGATTCAATTAATAAAAATGGAGATAAAGTGTTGATTAACCCAAAAGGTAGACACGATAGTTGTGTATTGCCTAGAGCTGTTCCAATTGTTGAGGCTATGACAGCGTTAGTTTTAGTCGATCATTATTTAAGAAGTAAAACAAATAAAATATAATATGAAAAGATTGGCTCTGCATTGGCAAATAATTATTGGTATGATTCTTGGCGTATTTTTTGGAATATTAGCTTATCATTTTAGTTTAAATAATTTTACAAAAGATTGGATAAAACCCTTTGGAGTAATTTTTGTTAATTTATTAAAGCTTATTGCAGTCCCTTTAGTATTTGCTTCTTTAATAAAAGGTGTAGCTTCTTTATCTGATATTTCAAGATTATCCAAGATAGGATCTCGATCTATTATGTTATATCTTTTTTCTACTATTTTTTCTGTTAGCATAGGCTTAGGCTTAGTTAATTTGTTAGGTCCGGGAAATAGTTTTTCTAATGATAAAAAAAATGAATTAAGAGAGAAGTATTCTTCTAAAGCGGATTTAAAAATTAATGATGCTCTATTGGTTGAAAGTAGTGGTCCTTTACAGTTTTTAATTGATGTTGTGCCAACAAATATTTTTGAATCTGCTTCAAAAAATAAAAACATGCTTCAAATCATATTTTTTGCAATATTATTTGGAATTTCAATTATTATGCTTCCAAAAGAAAAAACGGTATATGTTAGAGGTTTCTTTAATGGTATTAATGATATTATACTTCATATTGTGGATTTAATTATGAAAATGGCTCCATATGGAGTTTTTGCATTACTAGTCTCGCTAGTTGTTGATTTTGGCGCAAGTGTAGATTTGTTTATTGCTTTAGGATATTATTCATTAACAGTAATTTTTGGTTTATTACTTATGATTTTCGTTTTTTACCCTATTCTTTTAAGAATCTTTACTAAGGTTAAATACTTAACTTTTTTTAAAGCAATATCTCCAGCTCAAATGTTAGCTTTTTCTACTTCCTCATCCGCTGCTACATTGCCAGTTACTATGGATCGATGTGAAAATAATCTTGGTATTTCTAAAGAGGTTTCTTCTTTTGTTTTACCACTTGGAGCTACTATTAATATGGACGGAACATCATTATATCAAGCTGTTGCTGCAGTATTTATAGCTCAAGCTTTTGGATATGATTTAGACTTGTCATCTCAATTAACAATTGTTTTAACTGCAACTTTAGCTTCTATCGGTGCTGCAGCTGTTCCTGGAGCTGGAATGGTTATGCTTGTTATTGTTTTAAGTTCTGTAGGAATTGATCCTGAGGGAATTGCATTAATATTTGCTGTAGATCGTATTTTAGATATGCTCAGAACAGTTGTTAATGTTACAGGAGATGCTACAGTGGCAACAATAGTTGCTTCTACTGATGGTCAATTAAAAGGTTAAATGAGAATAGTTTTAATTTTATTGCTTTTATTTAGTAGAACAATTTTTGCTCAGGATTGTGAATTAAATTCTTTCAAAAATAAGAGAGAATTTAAAAAAATTAACAAGCTCATACAAAATAAGAATTTTTTTCAAGCCAATTCATTGTTAAAAAATACAGATGAACATCCAGTTTTCACTGCTTTAAAAGCTGAGTTAGCTTGGATAGAAGGAAATATTCTAAAGGCTCAAGATTTGTCTGATGAGGTTTTGTATATATGTGAAGATAATTTTCCAATTATTTATTACATATTGGGAGAAATAGCCTATCAACAAAAGGATTTTGTTTCTTCAGCTAATTATCTTCAAATTAGTATTAAAAATGGGTTACAAGGAGAATATTACAATAATGCTGTTTTATTTCTTCCCAAAGCTCAACAGCTTGCAGATATTATAAATAATCCAGTTCCATTTAATCCATTAATTATAGAAGGTGTGTCTACTGAGTATGATGAGTATTTGCCTGCAATATCTCCAGATCAGGAACTAATTTTCTTCACAAGAAGATATTTGAAAAAGGGTATTGATATTATTACACCAACATTTCAAGAAGAGTTTATCTCAAGTAAGAAAGAAAATGATATTTTTAGTATTGGACAACCACTTTCTTATCCATTTAATATTGAAGATAATGAGGGGGGAGCTTGTGTCAGTATTGATAATAATCTACTTTTTTTTACAAAATGTAGTAAGGTTAGTGGGAATTATAATAATTGTGATATTTATTATTCTGAAAAAAATGATGGGAAATGGGGGGAGATTCAGAGTTTTAGAAAGGAAATATGTCCAATGTACAGTTGGGAGTCACAACCATCATTATCTGCTGATGGTATGAGTATCATTTTTGCTAGTGATAGAGAGGGGGGGTATGGTGGAGTAGATTTATATATTATTAGTAAAGATGGTAATGGTTTATGGTCTAAACCTATTAATCTAGGTCCTGAAATAAATAGTGTAAATAATGAAAAATCACCTTTTTTACATACAGATGCTAAAACATTATTTTTTGCTTCTGATAATTTTCCATCATTAGGTGGTTATGATATATTTTACTCTAGAAAAGATTCTTTGAGTAAGTGGAGTAAACCAATTAATATTGGATTTCCTATTAATAGTAAATTTAATGAAATCTCTCTTTTTGTAAGTACTGATGGAAATCAAGCCATCTTCGCTTCAAATAATTTAGAAGGTATTGGAGGATGGGATCTGTATTCTTTTGATCTGCATGAGAGTGCCAAGCCTGAAAGAGTGTTTTTTATAAAAGGAAATCTATTTGATAATTTAGGAAATAATATTAATGATGTTGAAATAGAAATTAAAAATGTTAAAACTAAAGAGGTGAAGGTGATAAAGGTTAAAAATGGTGAATATGCAGCCTCACTTACATTGTCAGAAGATGATGATATTTTAATCACAGTTAAAAAAGAGGGTTATTCATTTAATTCTCAATATGTTAGTTCTGTTAATAAAGAATTTACTTCTCCTTCTAATTTAGATTTTGAGTTAAGAGATATAGTTGAGGGAGAATCATTTTTATTAAATAATATTTATTTTGAATTAGACTCCTATGAGCTAAATAAAATTTCAAATGAAATTATTACAGAGTTTGCAGAATATCTTAAGATAAATAGTAGTTTGATAATATCAATAAATGGATATACAGATGATATTGGCGAGTTAGATTATAATAAGAAGCTTTCTGAGCAAAGAGCTTTATCTGTTTATAATCGACTTATTGATAATGGTATAAACGAAAAAAGGCTAAAATACCAAGGTTTTGGAGAGGAATATCCTAAAAACGATAATTCTACTAATGAAGAGAGGGAGCTAAATAGAAGAACAGAATTCTATATTATAAAAAAATAATTATTTTTTCTTAAGCTCCTTAATTCTTGCTTTTTTACCAGTTAGATCTCTTAAATAGAAAATTCTAGCTCTTCTAACTTTACCTAATTTATTTATTTCAATTTTATCAATTGATGGGGAGTTGACTGGAAAAATTCGTTCAACAGCAATACCATTAGATATTTTTCTAATTGTAAATGTTTCGGTAGCACCAGAACCTCTTCTTTGTAGTACATCGCCTTTAAAAAACTGAATTCTTTCTTTGTCTCCTTCTTTAATTTTATAAAAAACTGTTATGCTGTCACCAGCTTTAAAACTAGGTATTTCTGATGAAGGAAGTAATTCTTTAGCTATTTCTGATGTTAAATCCATGTCTGTTTACGATTTGAAAATTGGTTTGCAATATTAATGATAATTTTTTAACTATTTAAAAGAAATTCTTTTGTTTTTTATTTTAAAATATCTGGTCTAAGAATATTTGTTCTTTCAAGAGCCTTTTTTTCTCTCCATACTTCAATTTTTTTTGAATCTCCAGATAATAAAACTCCTGGAACTTTCCATCCGTTAAATTCTGATGGGCGAGTGTAAATAGGTGGGGGTAGTAAATTGTCTTGAAATGAGTCGCTTAATGCAGAGGTTTCATCAGAAATTACACCAGGAATTAATCTGATAATACTGTCTGCTACTACACAAGCAGCAAGTTCTCCTCCAGTAATGACATAGTCTCCAATAGAAATTTCTTTAGTTATTAAGTGTTCTCTTATCCTATGATCAATTCCTTTGTAGTGTCCGCATAAAAAAATCATATTTTTATTTATTGATAGTGTATTGGAAGATTTTTGATTTAATTTTTCTCCATCAGGGGATAGGTATATGATTTCATCATAGCATCTTTCTTTTTTCAGCTTTTCTATGCAATCAAATATAGGTTGAATATTCATTACCATTCCAGAGCCACCACCAAATTGATAATCATCAACACTTTTTTGTTTGTTTGTAGAGTAGTTTCTAATGTCATGAATTTCAATAGTTACAAGATTTTTTTCTTTAGCT
>JAOHSR010000024.1 GCA_028122735.1 Flavobacteriales bacterium | reverse complement strand
CAATGAGTTCAAGCATTAATATACTATCCAATGTAAGTTGTTTTGGAGGTAACGACGCTTCGGTAGAAGCGATTACTTTAGGAGCTCATGCTCCATATATTTACCAATGGTTTGGTCCTAATGGTTTTTACAGTACTACAAGTAGTATTAGTTCTCTATATGCGGAGACTTACTCAGTAACTGTATCTGATACTAATAATTGTACCGTAAATACCAGTATCAATCTTACAGAACCAGCAGCGCTTATCTTTACAAGTCTTGCTTCAACAAATGCAACATGTTTAGGGGCTTGTGATGGAACTGTTGAAATTAGTTTAACGGGAGGAACAGCTCCTTATACAGGTCATGCTCAAAATAATAGTACAGGAAACAGCTTAATGAATTTACTTTCTGGTGATAGTCTTTTTGGAGGGGTTTGTGCAGGTGATTATACTATTAGCTTAAGTGATGCTCACGGTTGCTCTTCAGAATTACTTGTTGGCGGAAATGATCAACAAACTATAAATGCATTAGATACTATTGATGTAGCAATCGATCCTCTTTCATGTTTCTTTATCTTCTGTCATGGAGATAGCACAGGAGGAGTTGCTTTAGATTTTTCAATTTATGACACATTATATTCTTATAATTGGTATGAAGCTACTGATCCAAGCATTAGTTTTGGTAATACGTCTCAGATTACAAACTTAGGAGCTGGGTCTTATGTTATAGAGGCTAATTATTTAGGGTGTATTGCTACAGATACTATGGTGCTTACAGAGCCAAACCCAATAAATATTACAGGTTCAATTACTCATCTTTTATGTCATGGTGATAGTGACGGTACTGTTGATGTTAGTATTACTGGAGGAAGTCCAAGTAGTAATGGATACACTTATCTTTGGAGTAATAATGAAATAAGTGAAGATATATCTAATTTAACTTCGGGATCATATACTGTTACAGTTACTGACTCACTTTTTTGTGAATCATCAAAAACATTTACAGTTACACAACCTGATGAATTAGAAGTAACTATTGTGGAAACAAGTCCTTTTGTACTGGAGCTTTCTACAGTAACAGGAGGGACTCCTGGATATACTTATACTTGGAACGAGTCAGGAAATAATGTTGGAACAGGAACTTCCTATGTCGTGTCAAGCAATGGAACCTATTCTTTAGAAGCTACAGATGCCAATAATTGTACTAGTACATCAAATAGTATAACTTACAATGTAGCATCTGTAATAAATGGAGAGGAAGTTAGCTTTAGGGTTTATCCAAATCCATTTAGAGAAGAGGCAACTGTTGATTTTGGATATACAGTAAAAGAAGCAACAATAAGCATAGTTGATATTTATGGAAAACTAATAGAGCAGCATGAGCTTACAAATGCAAATTCTTTTGTAATCACCAATAAGAACAAAGCTAGCGGGGTCTATTTTATGAAAATGGAAACTGAGAGTGAAAATATTTTTGTTAAATTAATTGTTAAATAGATATAGTTATTAAAAAAATCAAAAAATTTATTAAAACTATATTTGCAAAATTAGAATTTTAAGAATCTAATACATTTGAAAATGAATAAACTAAAAAGAGAAAATACGAGCGTAGAACAAATACAAAACAATTCTTTTTTAAAAAGCATGTTTTTATTATTTATAGGATTATTAGTTAGTACTAATATTTCTGCTCAAATAACTTTTACTACATCCCAGGCAAGTGCACCTAGAAACTCTCTTGGAACTACTCCCGATGATGGACAGGCAATTGCGGTTACGGATACCACTGGTATGGGAGGTAATTATGATTGGCAATGGACAGATGTAAATACAGGAAATATTGTTCAAACAACATTACAAACGCCAAATATTTCCGATACATTAAATGCTGCATCAGGAACATATGCTTTAATATGTACAAATGCTGATTTCTTTTATACTGCTAAAGATACAGTTACCATTACAGCTCCAGGAACCAATTTTTCTATAGGGACTGATAATGGCTCATTAATTTTATGTCAAGAAGATTCTGTAAACCTTACTGTTCTTGAATTATGTCAATATCCTTTTACTGGTGGATCTTGTGGATATATTAATCAAGTTATTGGAACAGAATTTAATTTTTATAATGCCAATACAAATGTTTTAGTCTACTCTACTACAGTTTTAAATAATATTGTTCCTATTCAATTACCGATACAGCCATTAGGAAATTGGAGGATTACATCTTTAAATTATGATAATGGAGCAGTTGGAGATACAACATTTACAGTATCTGCGGACACTTTAGATCTAAATGTGAGCTCAACAAATATTTTAAATTCATTTCCACTTGGAACAATTACAGTAAACGCAACAGGAGGAGATGGAAGTTATTCGCTATGTCTTGTTAGTCCAGGATTTCCTAATTGTTTAAATCAAGGAGGATGGCCAGCTAATCCCACTTTGTCTGGTTTAAATATTGGAACGTATTATTTTACTGTAACTTCTGGTGATGGATGTTTTGCAGAAGACTCTGTTCTAATACAAAATGTCTGTGATGGACAAATTACATCTAGTTTATATGATCCTTGTGATTCAGTTGTACCCATTTCTGCTGAGATTAATATGGTAGGGTCTGGACCATTTAGTTATGAGTTTTCATTATATAATGGTGCAAATTTGATTGAACAAAACAACACTACAAACGATAGTATTACATTTAATAATCAAGTGAGTTCTGGAACTTACAGTGTAACAATTTTAGAGACAAATACAGGTTGCTTAATCACTGACTTTGTAACATTTAATTTAAATCCTGTTATTGTTTCAGCTAATGTTAGCCAATTAACAGCTCCTGGTGCAACTGACGGTTCTTTGTTCTTGTCTGTTAATTTTGGATTAGCCCCTTTTACATATATATGGGAGGTAAATGGTATTTCTGACACATCTAGTAATTCAAACGGGATTTTTACAAAATTTAATTTGGATGCTAATACTTATTGTTTAACAATTATTGATGCTAATGGATGTCAATATTATGATTGTTATGAAATCACATATTTTCCTTGTGCTGTTACACTTTCTATAAAAGATACAATCTTTTGTAATAATGGTATTGGAACATTAGAAGCTATTATTGATACAAGCGGAAATGGAATGAGTGGAGGACCATATACTTACTCCTTGTATAATGCCGTGAATGGAAATCTTATTTCTTCTTTTAATTCACCAGCATTAGTACAACCTTTCCCAGGTCTGTTTAGCGGAATATATTATTTAGAAGTTTTTGATCAAGCTTACGGAGATGTATGTAATCCAGATACTATTTTCTTATTTGAGCCAGAACAAATTGATATTGCTTTTACAGTAACTCCACCATCTTCACCTTGCGAAAATGATGGAGTCATTACCATTGATTCTATTATTGGTGGTATTGGTCCATTTAATACCTTATGGTTTGATTCATTAGGATTTGCACTTCCACTTACATCATCTCTGAATTTTGCTAATGGAATTGTTATGGATTCACTTGGATACAGTAATCCATTAGCTCAAGGTGGAGGAAATTACAATATTTTTATTTCTGATCAAGCAGCAACTTCATGTACTAGAAGCTTTGATGTATTCTTAGAGCCTGCAACCACTGGTCAAGATTTCTGGATTGATTCATTATCAACAAATACTACTATAACAACATCTTGTTACGATGCTTGTGATGCATCAATTCAGGTTACAATGAATGGTCATAATCAAGGATATAATACTGGATGTGAATCAATTGGTCCTTTTGTCTTTTACTGGTTAGAAGGATTTACCTCTGGAATTTTGGGTCAACCAGATACACTTAAAGTTGATTCTGTTGGTAGTGGATTTTACAATCCATCAGGAGTGGCAACTTTTAAAAATTTAGGTGTTCGAGGGAATTCTGCTGGAGGTTGTAATTCTATGCCTGGAGATTTAGACGGTAACTTTGATGGTACTATAAGATTATATGCTTACGATTATTATGGAAATCCAGCACTAGCATCTCCACTGACAGGAGGTGACGGTAGTTTATTATTCACAATTACTGAGCCTGATTCAATTGAGATAGAAATTTCACCTGTGATTTTTCCTCCAGTGGGTGGTCCTATAGTTGTAACTGAAGAACATATTATTCCTTGTGGAACATCTGATACCTTAATAATTAACGCTAATGGAGGACCTTTAACTAACGATACTACTCTGTGGTCAACCAACGTTCTTGATTTTGGAGTCCCTTCTGGATTTGCTGATACACTTCCATTTGGTTACACATGGTATCTTGAAGTTTCCGGACAATATGAAGATATTCTTGGAAGTCCATACGATGCAGCATATAATTTTGATCCTGGATTTACAGCTCCACAAGTTATAACTCATTGGGAATTAAATGGAAGTACTGCTCCGAGACCAACTCCAGACGTATACTCTCCAACACATACATATATATATCCACTTTTAAACGGTGTTAATACTTTCTCGATGACACTTCCTGGATACCAATGTGGTGGTTTAGGATTGCCTTGTATGACATTTAAAATATATAGAGTAGAAAATAACGCTCCTCAGTATTCATACAGTTGGACTGAATTTGTTCAAGGACAAGCCCCAACAGTTGTAAGTACATCTAATTCTCTTGCTGTTTATCCAAATTTTGCTGATGGCGCTGATTATGTTTTAAGAACAATAGCAACAAACCCTGCATGCTTTAAGCAAAACCAAATACATGTCGAATGGGACAGAAATATTTTAGAATATGATACTATTATAACTTCAGATGTATTTTGTTATGGTGACTCTTCAGCAAGTATAGTTTTTGGAATTGATTCAACATTTGGTTTTGGAAGTTATAATCTTTTCTTAGACTCTGTATTAGTTAATGATACAGTATTAAATGTTGCTGCTGGAACCTATACGGCTTTTATTAGAGATTCTTTATTATGTGAATCTGATAATATTACCGTTAGAGTTAATTCTAATGATTCATTATGGGCATGCGGAGTTGATACTCAAGATGTTTCAATATTAGTAGACGCATTTACAATTAATGTAGATGCTCCTTTTACCTACACAACGCCTATGGTTATGAATGCTGGTCTTTCATATAAATTAGTAGTAAGTGGTACATATCAAGATACATGGAACGGAGGACCGTTTAAGGATGCTTCATACAAATATAACCAGCCTATCCCAACTCAGATTGTTCCTTCTGACTGGTTCTGGTCTGGCGTTTCACTAAATAATACTATATCTCCTGCCCCAGAACCGTCTCCTTATTCTTATAATAGTTCTCATGAATATACTTATTTCTTTACAGGCGATGGAACACAACAAACTTTCACTTATGATGATCCTGATAGTTCATATTTTGAAAACTCAGGCTCATTAAATTTTGAAATTTATAAAATAGTATGTCCAATCACTGATACTGCATTTACATGTTTTGGTGATAGTTCTGGATCAGCATACGTATATCCAACAGGTGGAAAAGGGCCTTACTCTGTTACTTGGCGAGATGCTAGTGGAACAGTTTGGGGTGTAACTGATTCTATATTAAATGGCGGAAGTTCTAGTGTTGATAATTTACCTGCTGGTAATTTTACTGCTACAATTTCTGATAGAAATGGATGTACTTATGATCGTTATTTAGTTGTGTTGTCACCATCTGCTCCAATTGCAATTGATTCAATTTCTCATGTAAATGTAAATTGTAAGAACGATAGTACAGGTTCAATCTATGCAGAAGTATCAGGTGGTTTTGTTAGTAATTTTAGTTTCATAATGTTTGGCAACGATACAATTTATTCTGAACGAGGACTTCTTGATACAATTAGAGTTGAAAACTTAGTTGCTGGAACATATGACTTTTATTTATATGATTCGATTCCTGACGGATTATATGGTATTTATGAATGTCAAAAATATGAACAAATAATTATCACTGAGCCTCAAGATACAATTTCTACTACTGTTAATTTACTTTCTAATGTCGAATGTTATGGTGATTCTACAGGAAAAGCTATTGCAGCAGCTATTGGAGGTCAGTTTCCATATACATATATATGGGATGCTGGAGACACTTCAAACATCACAGGAACTCTTTGGGCTGGATGGCAAGGAGTTACAATTTCAGATGCTAATGGATGCGTTGAAAGAGATAGTTTAGAGATTATAAATTTACATGATCCGATTTTAGATAATTTAAATATTATTGAAAATGTATCATGCTTTGGAGATTGTGATGGAATAGCTAGTCTATCAACTACTGGTGGAGTTCTGCCACATACATACTTTTGGGATATAGGCCAAACATCTGTTAATATGCCTGATACCGCATACAATCTATGCTATGGTGGTCATGATGTAATTGTTGAAGATGCTCTGGGTTGTAGAAAAACTTTCTTATTTAATATCAGCCAGCCAGATGAACTATTTGCTCAAGCTATAATGACTCAGCCAGTTCAATGTTTTGGTTTTGATGATGGTACTGCTTTTGGATCTGCTACTGGAGGAACTTTAGGATATACCTTTGTTTGGGATAGTATTAATGGTCAGACTGGTCAAAATGCAATTAATTTAACTCCAGGAGTTCATACTATATACGTAACTGATCAAGAAGGATGTACTGCTTCTGATACGGTAATAATTTCTGAGCCAGATGTACTAACAGTAGATATTATTGATAGTTTAACAATCTATTCTTATTGTGCTGGTACAAATTCTGGTCAGCTTTGTGCCGTGGCTGAAGGAGGAACACCAAATTATAATTATGTTTGGAATGACGTTTTAGGCCAAACAACATCATGTGCTACAAATTTAATTGCTGATGATTATACAGTATTAGTAATGGATGACAGAAATTGTATAGCAACTGTTTCATTTAATCTTGATTCTATTACCTCTAGTATGACGACAGACTCTGTTGATATTACTGTTGATGATGTTAGTTGTTTTGGAATCTATGATGGTGCAATTAATATTAATAACGTTGTAGGAGGTTCGTTACCATACACATAC
Organism: Flavobacteriales bacterium; assembly: GCA_028122735.1. GTDB lineage: Bacteria > Bacteroidota > Bacteroidia > Flavobacteriales > BACL11. The sequence goes on along the minus strand of JAOHSR010000024.1, from coordinate 3,648 downwards.
CTTTGGACTGGACCTGGAAATTATACTTCAAATTTACCAAGTATCGCATCATTATATGCTGGAAGTTATGCTGTAGCTATTGAGGATAGTAATGGGTGTACAATAACAGTGAATGCTGAACTTAATCAACCCGATCAATTAGAATACACAACATATAATGTAGCTGAAGCAACTTGTTTTGGTGCTTGTGACGGAGAAATTTGGGTAGATGTTGAAGGAGGTACTTGGCCATATTATTATGATGTTGATGAAATAGGCAACTTCCCATTAACAAATACTTTACAATTAATTCAAGACACTATAATAAGAGATTTATGTGCTGGTCTTCATTCAATATATATCACGGATGCAAATAATTGTGAAGGAACTGTGATTTGGGGAGGAAGATGGGAAGAAGTTGTTGACTCAGGCGTAGTAGTTTCTATAAATGGTGTGACTACAGATCCTGCTAATTGCTTTAATACAAACGACGGTGAGGCTTTAGTTCAAGGAGGATTAATTTCAGGTTTTTCATACACTTGGGAAACGAATATTTCTGGAGCTCCAGCTGGTTTTCCAAATGGTGATTCTGCATCTGGAATTGTTATTGCAAGTGGCGCAAGTTATAATGGTTTATATCCAGGGAATTATTGGGTAGTTGCTCATTATTCTGATAGTGCAAGTTCTGGACAGATTTATACAGGGTGTGATGTTGCTGAACCTTTTGTAATAACTAGTCCCCTAGAAATTCAAACTAATACTACTGTTCCGCAGGCTGTAACCTGCTATGGAGATGTTGATGGGGAAGTTGATTTACAAGTTATAGGAGGAGTAGCTCCATACACGGTGCTTTGGGATACTACCACATCTTTACCTAATGGTTCTAATAACTATATAATTTCAAATCTTCAGCCTGGAACATATACTGTAAATATTGTTGATTCTGATGGCTGTTCAATAACTGAAGATTTTGTTATTGGCGAGCCTGATGTCTTAACTAATAATTTTACAATTAATCAGCCTTTATGTTCTGGTATTAATGGAACTTTATCAGCTAACACTCAAGGTGGTTCAGGAGGATATTCTTATAACCCACCAATTGCTGGAGGATTCCCTGCAGGATCTGTAATTTTTACAATCACTGATGGTAATGGATGTACTTTAGAAGATATTGCAGTATTTGTTGACCCAGATCCAATTATTGCATCTGTTGAGCCTGATAATCTATTTTTTGGACCTTATGATGTTAGTTGTAATGGTCAGAGTGACGGTTCAGCGACAGTTGTTGGAGGTGGAGGAACAAATATAATCTCATATAGCTGGAGTCCATCTGGCGGTAGTGGTGCCACTGCAAATAATTTATCTGCAGGTATTTACACAGTAACTGTTTCAGACGATAATGGCTGTAATGAACAAGCTTCGATTACTATCACAGAACCGGACGTATTGGTTGCTGCAGTTTCTCAAAGTGGTGATTTATCTCCGTATGATATAAGCTGTTACGAATATAGTGATGGATGGGCACAATCAGATCCAACAGGAGGTGTACCAGCTACATCTGGATATAATTATGATTGGGTCAGTTCAGGAAGTAGTATCTCTAGTAATTATTACATAGAAAATTTATCTGCTGGAACTAACTATACAGTAACTGTCACTGATGCAAATGGATGTGTGGTTAGTGAATCAACTGGTATTTTAACTCAACCAGTTGACTTTATTGCTGATGTAGTTACTTTAGATTATTATGGTACTACTGCTGCTCCATTTAATGTTACTTTCTCTGATAATACAGTTTCATCTGACCCATTTAATTTTGTTTGGACAATGGATGATAATAGCACTATGTCGTATCCAAATGGTACTTCCAATTTTAGTATTTCTTTTGATACATTAATGATTGGGTTAAATAATATATATGTAACTCTTCAAAATGAAGTTACAGGCTGTTTGGACTCAGTAGGTTTTAAAATTGATGTTCAAGGAATACCTGCAATTCATAATGTTTTTACACCAAACGGAGACAATGTAAATGATTTCTTTGACTTTGAAGAAAATGCAATGCAAGAAATATCAGTTGAAATTTATAACAGATGGGGGCAAATTGTATATTCTTGGGATATTCCAAATTACAAATGGGATGGTAGAGATTATGATGGAAGAAATCTGCCAGAGGGAGTATATTATTATGTGCTATATTCAACAGGATCTGATGTTGTAAATACTTCTTATGTAAGAAAAGGGTCGATTACTTTACTTAGATAATATATTAATCTAAAAGAATATTATGAAAAGATTATTTTTTAGTCTTATACTATTTTCAAATTTTGCTCTAGCACAGGTAATAATTTCAAACGATACAACTGTTTGTGGTAATTTTAATGATACCTTATATGCGTTAAGTGCTACGCAATCTTCCATGCAAGTAGATGATCAGCATGATGTGGCCGTTCCTTTAGGGTTTACTTTTAATTTTTATGGTTTACCTTACACTCAATGTGTTGTTTCAGGAAATGGATATATTACTTTTGATACTTCATTAGCAAGTTCATATTCTCCTTATTCAATAAATGTACCTATTCCAAATCCTGGTACTGTACCTGAAAATGCAATTTTAGCTCCTTGGCATGATATTAATACGGGTGTTAGTGGAAATATATATTATGGTACAACTGGTATTGCTCCAAATAGGATGTTTACAGTAACATGGTGTCAGATAGCTATGTTTTCATGTACAGATTCCATTGCAACTTCACAGGTAGTGTTATATGAAGGTAGCGATAAAATTGATATGTATATAGAGTCAAAACCATTATGTGCTACCTGGAATGGTGGTAATGCTGTTCAAGGCTTAGTTAATCTTGGTAGTACTCTTGCTGATATTGTTATAGATCCTGTATTAGCAGCTGACAGAAATTTCCCAAATCAATGGGATGCATATGATGAAGGGTGGGAGTTTATTCCTAATGGTATACTAAATTATACAATTAATCAAATTCCTTATATTCCAATTGTTGCAGGGGAAGCTATTTGGTCATCAGCCTCTGGGGATACTTTAGGTTATGGCCCAACTCTTCCAGTAAATATTTCTTCAACAACAACATACTATGCAGATGTAGTTGGTAGTTGTTCTTCAGGAACTCTTTCTGATGATGTTACGATTAATGTAAGTGGATGCTTTAATATTACTTTAACATCTTCAGACGCTTCATGCCTTGGTAATGATGGTGAAATCATGGTTAACCCTGGAGTTGGAACACCATCTCCATATGACATGTTGTTGCTTGATATGAATGGTTCTGTCTTACAAACTAATTTTGGGGTTAATACTACTCAAATATTTTATAATCTATTTCCTGGAACATATGTTGCCAGAGTTATTGATGCTGGTGGATCTTCTTCTCAAGACACTGTTGTTGTAACTCAAGCAACGAATCCTTTAAACGTAACATCATTTTCTTCTGATGTTAGTTGTTTTAATGGTCATAATGGTCAGATATCGGTTTTAGCTGATAGCGGCGCCTTACCGTATTCATTTTATTTAGATGGTATTTTAAATCCTAATCCAATCCCTTATGATAGTGTTTTTACTAATCTTTCATCAGGTACATATGTAGTCTCAGTTGTAGACGATAATAGTTGTTTATATAGAGATACTGTACAAATTGG
>JAOHSR010000023.1 GCA_028122735.1 Flavobacteriales bacterium | reverse complement strand
ATTCCAAATCACTCAAATATTCAAGAATTTTTTCTTTAGATATTTATATACCTACTATTTTCTAAAAAGAAATTTATTTAATCTAATTTTTAATATTCTCTAATTTGAATAAAAAAGCATACTCTAAGGCAATTTCTTTTAAACTTTCAAATCTTCCCGAAGACCCACCATGTCCAACGTCCATATTACAATGCATGAGTAATAAATTATCATTGGCTCTAATGTCTCTAATTTTTGCTATCCATTTTGCTGGCTCCCAATATTGAACTTGACTGTCCCAATATCCTGTTGTAATAAGTAAGTTAGGGTAATTAATATTTTCAATATTATCATAAGGAGAATAAGATTTCATATAATCATAATATTCTTTTTCTTTTGGGTTTCCCCATTCATCAAATTCCCCAGTAGTTAATGGAATTGATTCATCCCACATAGTATTAATAACATCTACAAATGGAACGCCAGCAACAACACCTTTAAATAGTTCTGGCTCCATATTTATTACTGCACCCATTAACAAACCTCCAGCACTACCTCCAGTAGCATAGATATGTTCTGAGGATGTAAATTTAGTATCTATAAGATGTTTTGCACAATCAATAAAATCATAAAATGTATTTTTCTTTTTTAATAACTTTCCATCTTCATACCAATCGCGACCCATTTCTTGGCCCCCTCTAACATGAGCGATTGCATAAGTAAAACCACGATCTAAAAGACTTAATCTTACAGAACTAAAATATGGATCAGAACTGCTCCCATAAGAACCATAACCATTTAACAATAATGGATTTGCTCCATTTTTCTGCAGACCCTTTCTGTAAACTAATGAAATAGGGATTTGTGTTTTACCATCTCTACTATTAGCAAATATGCGCTCAGAAACATAATTATCTGAATCAAAATCTCCTCCTAAAACTTGTTTCTGTTTTAAAAGAGTTCGCTCCTTGGAAACCATATTAAAATCATACACAGAACGAGGAGTTGTTAAAGAGGTATAAACGAAACGAAATAAATCTGTATCAAATTCTAAATTAGAACTAGAGTATAATGAATATGATGGATCATTAAATGTTATGTAATATTCAGAATTATCTTGCCAGTTAATTACTCTTGTTTTTCTTAGCCCTTCATTTCTTTCATTAACTACCAAATAATTCTTAAAAATATCAATACTTCTTAGCAATACATCTTTACGATGAGGAATTACTTCTTGCCAATAATTTTTTGAAGTTGAATAGATAGATGTTTGCATAAGTCTAAAATTTTTAGCATCCCAATTGGTTTTAATGTAAAATTTATCTTCAAAATGACTTACTGAATACTCTAAATTATTTTCTCTTGGCTGAATTACTTGCCAATCTCCCAAAGGATCATTTGCATCTAAAAATCTATATTCTGAAGAAAGAGTTTGATAAGAACCTATCATTAAATATTTTCTTGATTTTGTCTTATAAATAAAACAACCAAAAGTTTCATCATCTTCTTCAAAAACCAATACATCTTCAGATGGATCTGTTCCTATAATATGTCTGTATATTTGATAAGAACGTAAGGTAACCTTATCTTTTTTTGTATAAAAAAGAGTTTTATTATCATTAGCCCAAGTTATACGTCCGGTAGTATTTTGAATCTTATCTGCTAAAATTTCACCAGTTCTTAAATCTTTAATATGGATTGTATAGTCTCTTCTGGATAACAAATCAACACTATATGCCATTAAATTATTGCATTCACTAATTGATTTATCTCCAAGAGCAAAATAACTTGAACCTTTTGCCATTTCTGGTAAATTTAAAATTATTTCCTCCTCAGAACTATCATTATTTTTCTTTCTATAATGAATTGAATAATCTTCACCTTCTTTATACTTTGTATAGTATGTATAACCATTATAACTAACTGGGACAGATTCATCATTCTGCTCAATTCTAGCAATAAACTCATCAAACAAATCATTTTGAAATGATTCAGTACCTGACATTTCTTTTTCTAAAAAATCATTTTCAGCATTTAAGTAGTTTAGAACATCCAAAGTTTGAGCATCACTCTTTTTTGATTCTTTCTGAGAATCTGATAAACGCATCCAGTCATAATTATCAATGATAGTATCAGTGTGATATATATTTATTTTAGGTATTTTTTTTGCTGTAACATCAATATATTTTTGATTTAAATCCTCACCAATATTACATGAGAAAATCAAAACAAGACTTAAGTATAATATTTTTTTCATAATTATTTTTTTAAAAATTAATTGAAGAAGGATTATCTAGTAATTAGAACTTTTTGCCTATCAAGTTCTTTAGTGAATGTCAAGTTATAGTTAGTATCTTCTAATTCAATTAACACTATATTAGTTTGATTAATTGTTGTTTCAATAAAAATTGTGTTTTGTAGTGTCAAGGATTTGAGCATACTATATTTAGTAAAATTTGGTATTTCAAAGTAAATATATAAATCATGTAGATTATTTGACATCTCCTTTCCTACCCAATTGTAATTAATAAGATTATTATCACCATAAATATTTAAATGATTTTTAAAATAATTTTCAATTAATTCATCAGTTGATTTATTTTCTTTTGGTGTTCCTATTCTTAGTTCTTTATCATCAAGTGATAATTCTAAGTCTTCAATTGCAACTTTAATAGTAATTTCCATATTTTCTAAATTATTATTGTAGTGTAAAGTTGTATGTGTGACATGAAAATCATGAAAAGACATGATTAAAGGAATTGCAATATAAATTAGTGAGTTAAGCATATTTTATTTGTTTTCCATTTCCTCTGCTCTAATTGCCCTTTGCATAGGATTTTCTTTCTTTTTTTTATAATTGCTTTTATACATTTGAAATCTTGTGGGCTCATTTTTGGCTGGCCAATAATTATTATTTAGATCAACATCTGCAGTTTCTAAAAAAGGGTCTAATCTTACACTAGATACTTCTTTATCAAGAATGAATATTTTTTTAACTTCTTTTGAGTTTTTCTTCCAAATTTCTGCGGGAATCCTTATTACCTCATTTGTTCCATCTTCATAAGTAAATTCTAAAATAATAGGCATGACTAACCCACCTATATTTGAAAATTGAAGTTCATAATAATTTTTATCAGATTTTAAAATTTCTTTTTCCTCAGCATCAAGTTTTTCAATATATTTATTGTACTCTTCTTTATCTATAATATTAGTTTTAAATGGGTCATATGTTGTATAAAAATCTATTGATGCTTCATCATATTCAGTAACAGTCTCTGAAATTGAAGATTTATTTTTGCTTATTCCAATATATGTATTGTTATTTTCTTTATTTGTTTTGGAAATAGCATTTTCAATTTCAGGATTTCTAGAGTTAACTTTAAACCAATTTACTTTGTCAAGGGAAATATCAACATGATCATTGGTATAAAACCATCCTCGCCAAAACCAATCTAAATCAACTGCACTGGCATCTTCCATTGTTCTGAAAAAATCTGCAGGTGTAGGGTGTTTAAAAGCCCATCTTTCACTGTAGGTTTTAAATGAATAATCAAATAGCTCTCTACCCATAACAGTTTCACGTAGAATATTTAATGCTGTTGCAGGCTTTCCATAAGCATTATTACCAAATTGAAGTATTGATTCTGAATTAGTCATAATAGGAGATATACCACTTTTATCTCCATTCATATATTCAACAATATTAGTTGGTGGACCTCTTCTAGATGGATAATTTCTTTCAAATTCTTGTTCTGTAATGTATTGTACAAAAGTATTTAACCCCTCATCCATCCAAGTCCATTGACGCTCATCAGAATTTATTATCATTGGGAAAAAATTATGACCTACTTCATGAATAATTACGCCAATCATCCCATATTTTGTTCTTTGAGAATAAGTACCATCTGACTCAGGCCTTCCAAAATTAAAGCAAATCATTGGATATTCCATTCCTATACTTTTAGCATGAACAGATGTGGCTTGAGGATAAATATAATCTATAGTGTATTTTGAGTAAACCTTTAGTGAGTGAGCAACTACTCTAGTAGAGTATTGTTCCCAAAGAGGATTCCCTTCTTTTGGATAGTAGCTATATGCCATAACTGTTTTACCTGAAACATCCACGGCCATAGCATCCCAAATAAATTTTCTGGAACTTGCCCATCCAAAATCTCGAACATTTTCAGCTTCAAACACCCATGTCTTTGAAGATACACTTTTTTCTTTTTCATTCTCAATGGCTTCGTTTTCGCTAACAATAATTACAGGCTCAACAAAATTCTTTTTTGCCTTTTCCCAACGTTTAATTTGATTTTTGCTTAAAACAGATGAGGGATTTTGAAGTTCTCCAGTAGCAGCAACGATATGATCAGAAGGGACTGTTATACTTACTTTATAATCTCCAAAAGGTAAGGTAAATTCTCCTCTTCCTAGAAATTGTTTGTTTTGCCATCCTTCCACTTCATTATATACTGCCATTCTAGGAAAAAATTGAGCAATGGTATAAATTGCATTTCCTTCATTTTCAAAGTATTCATAACCACTTCTTCCTCCAATTTTCATTCTGTCATTTATATTATAAGAATACTTTATTTTAAATGAGAATGACTGTCCTTTTTTTAGAGGTTTAGGAAGTTCAATTCTCATCATCGTTTCATTAACTATATATTCTAATTTCTTGTTATATGTATCTTTAACTTCTTCTAACTTAAAACCGCCATCAAAATTCATTCTGTCATGCATCCTCTTAATATTGTTAAAACTCATTTTATTATTCATACTATTTGTAGATGTAAGCTGTCCATGAGAATTTTTAGCACGAACATTTTGATCCAATTGAATCCATAAATAATTTAAAATATCAGGAGAATTATTGGTGTAGGTTATTACTTCATTACCATTAATTATGTTTTTTTCCTCATCTAATTCAACATTAATTTCATAATCTGCTTTTTGTTGATAATATTCGTGACCAGGAGCACCACTAGCAGTTCTATACACGTTTGGAGTAGGAAGCTCCTCATACAGCTGTTTGAATTTGCTATTATTTAAATTATTCTGAGCAAATAAACTTGAAGATATAGCTAATAAAAGTATAAATAAATTGAACTTTTTTAATATTGGTAGCATAAGTAAAAAATTTTTGTAAAAATATTTAAAAAAAACATCGAAAAAAAGTGAATTAAAAAATTTAACCAATATTATTAAAGCAAGCTTTTAACTATTTAGAGATTTTATTTATTGATATTTTTATTAATGAGAAAATCAACAAGTTTACTAACTGCTTTACCCCTATGACTAATTTTACCTTTTTCTTCATTACCCATTTCAGCAAAAGTCAATTTAGAACTATTTGGCATAAATATAGGATCATAACCAAACCCATCACTTCCAGTCTGATTAATTGTAATCTCTCCAACACATTCTCCTTTAAAAATAAATTCTTTACCATTAATAATTAGAGCAATGATAGTTATAAATCTAGCTGACCTATTTTTAATGTCTTTAAGTTCATACAAGACCTTATTAATATTATTTTGAGCAATACATTCTTTTCCTGCATATCTAGCTGAAAAAACTCCTGGTGCGCCATCCAGAGCTTCAATCTCTAATCCTGTATCATCAGCAAAACAATCAAGACCAAATTTTGAATGTATGTGCCTTGCTTTTAACAAAGCATTTCCTTCCAAAGTAAGTTCCGTTTCATCAATTTCGTTATGAAAATCAATATCTTTTAGTGATTTGATAAAAATTTCATGAGAAACTAAAGATTGAATTTCATTTAACTTATTTGGATTATTGGTAACAAATACTAATTCCATTATTGATGATGGTATTTTTCATTATTAATTATTGTAAAAGCTCTGTAAAGTTGTTCAATAAAAAATAATCTTACCATTTGATGTGAGAAAGTCATGCTTGATAAAGATAATTTTTCATTACAATAAGAATACAATTCATCAGAAAAACCAAATGCACCACCAACTACAAAAACAACTCTTTTAAAACTGTTAAGTCTAAATTTTTCGATTTTTTTTGAAAAATCAATTGAGGAATAGCTTTTCCCATTCTCATCTAATAAGACAACATAATCACTATTATTAAAAGATTTCATAATCATTTGCCCTTCACTTTTTTTAAGTTCAGATTGATTTAATTTTGTAGAACTCTTAAGACTAGGAATCTCAAGTAATTCAAAATCAGTATAATGGGATAATCTCTTAATGTATATTAGTATTTCTTCTTTAATATTTTTCTGAGAGGTCTTCCCTAAAGTTAATAAGACAATCTTCATTATTTTGTATTTTTGACAATATTAGTAATTTGCTATTAATGATAGATCAAGAACTAAAAAAATTTATTAAAGATTCACTTAATGAAGACATTAAAGATGGTGATCACACTACTCTAGCGTGTATTGACAATAATAATATAAGTACAGCAAAAATAGTTTCTAAAGACAATGGGATAATTGCTGGTATTAATTTAGCAAAAATTATTTTTAATGAAGTTAATGAGGATTTAAATATAACAACTTCATTTAATGACGGAGACACTGTAAAAGAAAATGATTTAATCTTAAAAATTTCTGGCTCATCACATTCAATATTAACTGCTGAAAGATTAGTTTTAAACTGCATGCAACAAATGAGTGCAATAGCTACCAAAACAAAAAAAATATCAGATTTAATTTCTTCAACAAATGCTAAAATTCTTGATACTAGAAAAACAATACCTTTAAATAGACATATTCAAAAACGGGCAGTAAAAATTGGTGGCGGTTATAACCATCGATTTGGTCTGTATGATATGATAATGATAAAAGATAATCATATTGACTTTTGCAATGGAATAACTAATGCAATAAAAAAAACTAAATCTTATCTTTTAAAAAACAATAGAAATCTAGATATAATTGTTGAAACCAGAAATATCTCAGAGGTTAAGGAAGTATTAGCGCAAGGTGGAATTAGAAGGATTTTACTAGATAATTTTAATTATAAAGACACAAAAGAAGCCGTAAGAATTATTAATCAGCAATATGAAACTGAATCTTCAGGTGGAATAACCGAAGAAAATATTCTAGAATATGCAAAATGTGGTGTAGATTATATTTCTTTAGGAGCATTAACTCATAGTATTAAAAACTTTGACATTAGTCTTTTAGCAGAATGAAAGACAATGCTCTTATCAAAATATTTAAACAAATCAAACCTTTTGGATTTGCAGGGCTAAGCACCTATGATGTAACAATCTTTTTTATTAAAGGGCTACAAGAAGGTGCTATTACCACTAGAGCTTCCTCTCTAGCTTTTAATTTTTTCTTAGCATTCTTTCCTTCAATAATTGTTTTCTTCACTCTTATACCATATATCCCTATTAATGGTTTTCAGGAAACATTAATGGAAATCTTATCAAATATACTCCCGCCATCAACAAATGCAGTGACATTTGAAACATTAGATGATATAATAAATAATCAGAGAGGTGGTTTATTATCTATTGGTTTTATTCTAGCATTATTTTTCTCAGCAAATGGCATGAGCTCACTAATACAGGCATTTAATACTTCTTATCATATTAGAGAAAACAAATCAATTATTGGACATCAAATTCTTTCAATTGTTTTAACAATAATTCTTTCTTTGCTCCTCTTTCTTACTATCATACTAATCATCTTTGGAAAAGGAACTATATTATATTTAATTGAATATCAAATAATTGGCGAAAATAAAATCCTTCTACTTAATAGTGCAAAATGGGTAATCCTAGTCACAATGTTATTTATTGGAATTACAACACTTTTCAATTTTGGTCCAGCAATAAAAAGCAAGATTAAAATATTTTCACCTGGAGCTATTCTAGCTACTTTATTTATAATAATAACTTCAATTGCTTTTAGCTATTACATCGATAATTTTTCACAATACAATAAAATATATGGATCTATTGGGACATTAATTATTATCTTGCTATGGATCTATTTTAACGCAATAATTTTATTAACTGGTTTTGAACTAGACGCAAGTATTTACAATGCTAAAAAAAATATAAAAAACAAAATATGAAAAAAATAATATTTTTAATTACAGCTATCGTCTTTTCAAACCTTTCTAATTCGCAAGAAAAATACAATCCGTTAGATAAACCAAATACATATAGAAATATTGACAACCCTAACTATTGGAAAAACAAAATGCCTCACAAAGGATATTGGCAGCAAGATATTCATTACGACATCAAAGCAGAGATAGATGAAGAAACCGATATTATTAATGCTCAAGAGAAACTTACTTATTGGAACAATTCTCCTGACACTTTGAAATTTGTTTATTTCCATTTATATCAAAATGCCTTTCAGCCAGACTCATATTATGATAAACTTCAAAAAGAAAATGGAAAAAACCCTAGATATGGAAAATATGAAGCAAAAAAACTAGGAACAACTATTGAAGACATAACTATTAATGGTGAAAAAGTAAAAACCGAATTAGACAATACTATTTTAAAAGTTTATTTAACTGAATCACTATATCCAGACAGCAATATAACATTTGATATTAAATTTAAAACTTACTTTGATAGTGGAGAAGTTAGAAGAAGAATGGGAACTTATAATGCATGGGGAAACAGACATTATAATGGTGTTCACTGGTATCCAAGAATCTCTGTTTATGACGCGAAATTTGGGTGGACAACTGATCAACATTTAGGTAGAGAATTTTATGGAAACTTTGGAACCTTTGATGTTGAATTAACTTTTGCATCAAATTTCATTGTTGAAGCAACTGGTAACTTAATAAATAGAGATGTAGTACTTCCTGCTGATTTAAGAAAAAAACTTGATGTAAAAAACTTTAAAGACAAGCCATATAATTCTTTACCTTCTACTATAATTGAATATAATAAAGAAGAACATAAAACCTGGAAATATCATGCGGAAAATGTTCATGATTTTGCCTTCACTGCAGATCCGACATATAGAATTGGTGAATCGTGGTGGGAAGATAAAGTATGCTACTCATTGGTTCAAGAACCTCATGCAAGCAAATGGCAAAATGCAGCAAGTTTTGGAGCAGAATGCTTAAGAGTTTTTTCTGAAGATTTTGGAAGATATGTATGGCATAAAGTAATAGTTGCAGATGCAAGAGACGGAATGGAGTACCCAATGATTACATTAGATGGCGGTTCAGATCCTGGATATAGAGATTTATTAGCTCATGAGATTGGGCACATGTGGTTTTTTGGTCAAGTCGGAAATAATGAAACGTATAGAGCTTTACTTGACGAAGGGTTTACAGAGTTTCTTACAGCATGGGCAATGATAGAAATTGATGGAGAAAATGTAGTAGAAGATCTTCCAGTAAGTAGCTATAGAAAAAAATTCTATAAGCCTCAAAAAGCTATTGATACTGAAGTTTATAATGCATACATAGAATCAGCTACCAAAAGAACTGATCCAATTATTTCAACACATTCAGATTGCTTTAATGGTGCCTTGGGTCATGGTGGTGGATATAGACAAGTATATTATAAAACTGCTACTATGCTTTATAATCTCCAATATGTATTGGGAGATGAATTATTTTTAGATGCGATGAAATATTATTTTAATACTTGGAAAATTGCTCATCCATATAATGAAGATTTTAGAAATGCAATAATTCAGTATACAAACGTTGATTTGAATTGGTTTTTTGATCAATGGTTAGACACAGATAAAAGATTAGATTATTCAGTAAAACTTAAAAAGAATCAAAACTCAGATATAATATCATTCAAAAGAAAATTGGGAATGCAGATGCCAATTGACTTTACAGTAATTGCCAATGATTTAAAAAAATATAATTATCATATACCGAACAACTGGTTTATTAAAAAAACAGAAGCCGAAGTTTTACCAAAATGGCATGGTTGGGATAAACTAAACCCAAAGTATGAAATTTCATTAAATATACCATCAGGAATTAAAGAGGTTATAATTGATCCAACCACCAGATTTGGAGACATATACATGCCTGATAACAGCTCAAAAATTAATAAAACCTATTCATTTGATCATATGCTTTATCAAAGGGCAGACTGGAGAAATTATGAAATAAAATATAGACCAAATTTATGGTGGAATTCATATGATGGAATCAAAATTGGAATAAATCTTAATGGAGGGCATTTAAATCATCACCATCTGTTTGATGTTAATTTTTGGGTTAATACTGGACAATTACAAGATGAAAATATAGTAAATAAAGAAAACTACGACCTTTACTCATACAGACTTAATTACAACACAAATCTTGATAATTACATGAAATATGCTAGAGTAAAATTTAATAGTACTTTCATTGCAGGCTTACACTCTAACAGCATGTCATTTTCAAAATACACTTTAGATAAAAAGACCGAAATTAAAATTGGATTACTTTCATATTACAGAACAAAGGCAGAAAATTACATCTTATATCCACAGCTTTGGAATGTAAATAAATTAAACAATAGAATAGATCTTTCTTTAGAACATAAATATGAGGTTAATGAGATTTCTGGAAAAATTGAATTGAGTACAATGAGTTCTGCCCTTTTTTCAGATTACAATTACAATAAATTTGTTCTTAAAAACACGAATAATGTATCAATTTTTAATTTAGGACTAAAATCAAGAGTTTTTGTTCAAATAGGAACAGGTAATAATTGGGCATCTGAAAGTAAATTACATTTTGCTGGAGCTAACAATGAAGAATTAATGAATAATAAATTTACTAGGTCAACCGGATTTATTTCAAATGAATACCTAGGCTTTGGTACTTCAACAAATAATTTTCATCATAGCGGCGGGCTTAATCTTAGAGGTTATGCTGGTTATTTAGTTCCTCAAGAAAATAATGGAAATATTGAGTCATTTAATTATTCAGGTAAAAGTGGGGCTGCTATAA
>JAOHSR010000022.1 GCA_028122735.1 Flavobacteriales bacterium | reverse complement strand
TATTCAATTCAATTGGCAGTTTTAAGATTTCCAACAACAGAATTCAATCAATTAAATGATTTGAAAGTAGAGATTACTAATGGCCTATATAAATATCTTGTTGGTAATTACATTGATTTAAATGATGCTAATGCTGCAATGAGAAAAATTAATAATTTTGGATTTAAAAATGCTTATATAATTAAAACAAGTAAGTAAATGATGGTGAATAATAAGAATTATAAAAAAATAACTACTAATTCTCTTTTAGAACTAAAAAATAAAGGAGTAAAGATTTCTATGTTAACAGCATATGACTTTACATTGGCTAAGATTATTGACAATGCTGGAATTGATATTATTCTTGTTGGAGATTCTGCTTCAAATGTTATGGCTGGATATGAAACCACATTACCAATTACTCTTGATGAAATGATTTATCATGCATCATCAGTTGTAAGAGCTGTTGACAGAGCTTTAGTTGTTGTAGACATGCCATTTGGAACATACCAAGGTAATTCGAAAAAAGCTTTAGACTCTGCAATACGAATAATGAAAGAAACAGGGGGACATACAGTAAAGCTAGAAGGAGGATCCGAAATAATAGATTCTGTTAAAAGAATATTAAGCGCAGGTATTCCTGTGATGGGGCATCTAGGCCTTACACCTCAATCCATTTATAAGTTTGGCACATACACAGTAAGAGCTAAGGAGGAAGAAGAAGCTATTAAACTCATTGAAGATGCTAAACTCTTAGAAGAAGCCGGTTGTTATGCAATTGTATTAGAAAAAATCCCTTCAAAACTTGCAAAAAAAGTTGCAGAAACTTTAAACATACCAGTTATCGGTATTGGCGCTGGAGCAAATGTTGATGGACAAGTACTAGTCTTGCATGATATGTTAGGAATGAATCATGAATTTAACCCAAGATTTTTAAGAAGATATTTAAATCTTTATGATGAAATCACAAAAGGGGTTAAACAGTATATTTCTGATGTCAAAAAAGTTGATTTCCCAAATAAAGATGAACAATACTAAACTTCATGTTTTATATGAAGATAATCATCTTATAGCAATAAATAAGAAGTCTGGCGACATTTGCCAGGCAGACAAAACGGGTGATATTCCACTTTCTGAAATCGTAAAAGAATTTTTAAAAAATAAATATAATAAGTCAGGTAATGTTTATTTAGGAACAATTCATAGAATTGACAGACCAACTACTGGAGTTATCATATATGCTAAAACTAGCAAGGCTCTTAGTAGAATGAATAAGAAATTTCGCAATAATGAAATCTCAAAAACTTACTGGGCAATTGTAAAAAATAAACTCCCAAAACAATCAGATATTCTTGAAAATTATTTATCAAAAAATAAAAAAAAAAACAAATCTTTTGTGACTAATGGAAAAGATGGTAAATATTGCAAGTTAAACTATAATATAATTAAGTCCTTAGACAATTATTATCAATATAAAATAAAACCAGAGACTGGCAGACATCATCAAATAAGAGTGCAATTATCTAATATTGGCTCACCCATAAAAGGAGATCTTAAATATGGTGCAAAAAGAAGTAATAAAGATGGAAGTATATGTCTACATGCAAGAGAAATTATCTTTAAACACCCTGTAACTAAAGAGGAGTTAAAAATTATAGCTCCAACTCCACAAAACAAAATCTGGAATAACTAGTTTTTTTTAAATAATTTAAAATTTAATTTGGATCAATATCAATCTGAAACACACATTGTTTTAATAACTTATTTTTCTTCATATATTCAAGTACATGAGAAGTAATTTTCTTGGCTTTTGAGGAAGATTTATTGCCCTCAATTTTTAATAAAATATTTTTAATAAAATAATTCTTAATCTTAGAAACCACAGGATACTCAGGACCAAGAACTCTATCCTTAAAACTACTTCTCATTATTTGGGCAAATTTTTGAGAAACTTCATCTAAAATATGATAATCTGTATGCTTAAATCTAAGAATAATTAATTTACAGAACGGAGGGTAATTAAACGATTTTCTTTCCTTTAATTGGATGTTGTAAAAATTTATATAAGAATGAGTAGACACCTGTCTTATTATTTCATGATCTGGATTAGAAGTTTGTAAATAAACTGAGCCTTGCTTATTTTTTCTTCCGGCTCTTCCTGCAACTTGAGACATTAATTGAAATGCTCTCTCATGAGATCTAAAGTCTGGAAAATTTAACATGCTATCTGAGTCTACTATTCCAACAAGTGAAACATTCTCAAAATCAAATCCCTTAGCTATCATTTGAGTACCAACTAGAATGTCAATTTTTAAGGCTTGAAAATCTTGAATAATTTCCTCGTAAGCATTCTTTTTTCTTGTGGTGTCATGATCCATTCTTTGAATTGTATGCTCGGTAAAAATAGTTTCTAATAATTCACAGATTTGTTCTGTCCCATATCCTTTCATTTCTAAGGAACTATTACTACAAGAAGAACAAGAACTTGGTATTTCCTTGATATAACCACAATAATGACAGCGAAGATTATTATTTATTTTGTGATGTGTTAAACTAACAGAACAATATTTACAACATTCGGCTTCACCACATGATTTGCAACTTAAAACTTTAGAATACCCTCTCCTATTTTGAAATAGTATTATTTGCTTATTTCTATCCAAGTGTCTTTGCATTTCATTAATAAGATCATTGGAAAGAAAGGATTGCATCTGTTTTTTCTTATAAGCTTTGCTAATATCAATAGAATTAATTTTTGGTAGTTTTATATCAGCATATCTTTTTAATAGTTCAACAAATCCATATTTACCATTTTGAGCATTATAATAGGTTTCAATAGATGGAGTAGCAGAACCAAGAAGAACTTTAGCTTTATGTAAGCTTGCTAAATAAATTGCAGCATCTCTTGAGTGATATCTTGGAGAAGGCTGTTGTTGTTTATAAGAAGTATCATGTTCTTCATCAATAATAATCAATCCAAGCTTATCAAAAGGCAAGAAAATAGAAGATCGAGCACCTAAAATAATTGAACATGTTGCATTATCACTATTTTGAACTGTTTTCCAAACCTCTACCCTCTCAGAATTATTCAAATTTGAATGAGACACACCAACTTTACTACCAAAATGTTTTTTTAATCTTTTAATAATTTGAATTGTTAATGCAATCTCTGGAAGTAGATATAAAACTTGTTTTCCATCTTTAATTTGATCTTCAATAAGTTTTATGTAAATCTCTGTTTTTCCACTAGATGTAACACCATGCAATAAGCAAACATCTTTTTCATTAAAACTTTTAAGTATTTCATTGTATGCATTATCCTGAGCTGAAGAAAGCTTATTAATAGGATAAACTTTATTATTAAAACTATCAATTCTACTGAATGGTATTTTATTAATTGAAATAACTTCCTTTTTTTCAAGAGCGTTAAATACTGATCTAGAAATCGAGGTTTCTTTTATTAAATCATTTAATATTAATACATCATTATTTTCTAATAATATTTTATATAATTTTTTTTGTGTTTTTGATAACAAATCTTCATTATCATTAATAATCTTAATTACATTTAAATATTTAGGCGAATATTTTTCCGAGATATGTTCATGAACAGTAACAATATCTTTTTTGATTAATTGATTGATAACAGAGAAGGAATCACTTATAGAGAGTTTCTTATTTATTTGCCTTACAGTGACTGATTTTCCATTTCTTATCAACTCTAAAATCTTTTGTTCTCTAGAGCTTATATTCTTATTTATTAATTTTTCATCATTCAAAATAATTCTTGATTCACTAGCTAATTTTAAAGAGGAAGGCAATGCGGTATTCATAATCTCACCAAGATTAGACATATAATACTTTGCAATCCAAGACCATAACTTAATTTGCAAAATATTTACAATAGGTGAATCATCTACAGAAGATAAAATGTTCTTTAACTTATGTTTTGTAGTTTTTTTATCACTAATATTAACTACAATAGCAGTGTATAATTTTCTAGCTCCAAACTGAACAATCACACGCTGCCCAATATTTATAATAAGATCCATATTTACTGAGTATTGAAAAACACCCTCTACAGATAAAGGAACAATAACATCAATATATTTCAACTTATTATGCATCCAACAAAAATGATTAAAATAGATGGAAACTTTTAAATTAAATAAGAAAAAATTACAGAAAATAAAAAGTAGTGTTATAATAATAATCTAAATAATTAAATTTGTCTTTTAATTAAATATTCAAATCATGAAAAACTTACTATCAGTAGTTTTTGCAGCCTTAATTTTAATTTCATGTGGCTCGGATCAAGAAATTAATGACACAAAAATATTTTTAAACTTTTCCCATAATGTGGATGGAAATCCTGTTTCTATGGACGGTTTATCACACACTAATCTAGCTGGAGAAAATTATAATGTTTTAACATTAAAGTATTTGATATCAGATATAAAATTAATTAGTAATGAAAAAGATCATGAAAAAATAATTAAGGATGTTCACTTTGTAGATTTAAGTGACCCATCAACCATGGTTATTGAAAGTGATATTATAGAAAATGGCTCATATACTCTTCAGTTTAGATTTGGTTTAGATGCAACAACTAATGTAACTAACAGCTTTGTTAATGAAATTTTTCACACATCGATGTCATGGCCAGAAATGATGGGTGGTGGTTATCACTATATGAAATTAGAAGGTTCCTATACCAATGATTCAACATTTTACAATACTCACACAGGACCAACAATGGGAATGGATCATTCTTTCTTATGTAGTTTTGATGTGCCAATTAATATTAATAACTCAATAAATAATTTAGAATACGCTATTGAAATGAACATTAATAATTGGTATGGGCCAGAAATAGTAAATCTTGAGCCAGCAATAATGATGAATATCCCAACTCAAATGAATCTCATGATGAATGGAATGATGGGCGTATTTAACTTACAAGGATTATTAGATTAAGTATGAATAGAGGAATTATAATTTTATCAATAGTTCTTCTATTTTTTTCATGTAAAAAGGATTTAATCATAGTTGAAGGCTGTACAGATCCTTCTGCTTCAAATTGGAATGCAACGGCTCTTTACGATGACGGAAGCTGCTTATACGACACGACAATCCCTTTTCAAACTACTCCTTACAATATCATTACTCCTTTTGGATTTCCTGACATGATTATTCCAGAAGATAATCCTTTAACTGTTGAGGGAGTTCAATTGGGTGAAAAATTATTCAATGATCCCATTCTAAGTGCTGACAATACCCTTTCGTGTTCAGGTTGTCACATTAAGGCAAATTCTTTTTCTGAAAATAATCAATATAGTACTGGTATTGATAATATCGAAGGGTTTAGAAATGCTAGTGCTTTAATTAACCTAGGCTGGAATACTAGTTTTAATTGGGATGGGAGTGTTAAGAATCTGGAAGAACAAGCATTTGAACCTGTAATAAATCCAATTGAAATGCACGACACTTGGGTAAATGTAGAGTCAAAAATAAATTCAGATACTATTTACAAAAATCTATTTAAAAAAGCATTTAATATTGATTATATAGATTCATCATATATTGTTAAGGCTATAGCTCAATTTGAAAGAACAATTATTTCAGTTGATTCTAAATATGATAAATGGATGAGACAAGAGCTTCAGTTAAGTTCATCTGAACTTAATGGCTTTGCTATTTTTAACTCTGAAAAAGGAGATTGTTTTCATTGTCATGGAACTGAAATGTTTATGGATAATGATTTTCATAATAATGGATTAGATGCCAATAATTTTGCAGATTTAGGTTTAGCTAATATTACAAATAATGCTGATGATATTGCAAAATTTAAAACACCAACACTAAGAAACATAGAATTCACTGCTCCATACATGCACGATGGAAGATTTACTACTCTTGAAGAAGTTATAGAGTATTATAATTCTGGCGGAAATTATTCACAAACTGTAGACCCACTTATGAAGAAAATTGGAGTGGGCTTACAGTTGACCAATGCTGAGAAACAAGATTTAATTAACTTTTTAAAAGCTCTAAGTGATTATAATTTTATAAATAATTGAGAGTTAATAATTCATACTATTTAACGATTAATAATAAATTTATTATTTTTTTTAGAATTATATTTGCAATTCTCTAAAATCACAAAATGAAATACCTACTTCTTTTCTTATCTCTAACTTTTATCAACAACTTATTTAGCCAAGAAATTAAAAAATGTTACACTACTGAGTTAATAAATAATGAATTAGTTAGTAATCCAAATTATCAAGTAGAAATAAACAATGTATGGAAACAAAATAAAAATTGGTTAAAATCTAATCAAATAAGTAAACAGACCATCACTATTCCTGTTGTGATTCATGTCATATATAGACAAAACCATTCTAACCTTGGAATTGGAACTAATATTCCAAATATTCAAATTGAAGATCAACTTAGAATTTTAAATGAAGATTTTAGCAAGACAAATAGCGAGTTTCCCAATCCCCCTAGAAATACATTTGTTAATTATGCAGGAAATGCCAATATACAATTTTGCTTAGCAACTACCGACCCTAATGGTAACCCAACAGATGGTATTACTCGAACGCTATCTACAAAAAATAGTTTTAATTATAATACGGAATCTAATGACATGAAACGTAATTCTACAGGAGGAAGAGATGGGTGGCCTCCAGGAGATTATATGAATATTTGGGTTTGTGATATAGCAAGTCAGGGAAACACTTCTGTTTTAGGGTATGCTTACCTTCCTGGTTTACAGTCTTGGAATGCTTGGAAAGATGGATTAGTTGTAGACTTTCAATATTTTGGCACAAAAGGAAATGCTAGCTCTACCAGCGATGGAAGAACACCAACTCATGAGATTGGTCATTATCTTGGTCTCAATCATACATTTTGCGAAGCTCAATCGGGAGGTTGTTGTGACAATGATGATTCTAATGTTTATGACACACCAGCAACAGATGACGTATATTTTGGAAGTGTTAATTCTGGCACAAATAATAATACTTGTAATGATTTGTTGTATGGATTTAATAGTGATTTATTAGATATGGATGAAAATTTTATGGCATATTCAAGAAATACATGGATGTTCTCAAATGATCAGGTTAATGAAATGATATCAACAATGAATGGATATCGATCAAACTTAAAAAATTCAAATGTTACAGTAAATTGTACTGGAATTGTAAACAGTAAATTTGTTGAGTTAAATAAATTATTTAGCTTCTTCCCTAACCCAGCTAAAAATTCAATTACAATTGAAAGCTCTGAACTAAACTACAGATTGAGTCTTTTTGATATGCTTGGCAATGAGGTGAGAACTTGGAAAAACTTAAACAATAACACACAAATTGATATGAACAATTTAAAAAGTGGAGTTTATTTAATTAAATTTAATTCAGAAACAACTCATATTACAAAAAGAATTATTATCAGTAAATAATGTTAGATCTCAGTATTGACATTTCCCAAGTTGACATTTCAATAAAAAATATTGTCAAAAAAATTTCTACAAGCAAAAGAATTTCTGATTCTGAAACCTTAACACTTTTCAATAAAGCACCAAATGCACTACTTCTTTCTCTTGCAAATGCAATTAGAGAAAAACACAATGGAAACAATACTTTTTTTAATAAAAATATACATATAGAACCTACAAATATTTGTGTTTTTGATTGTAAATTTTGTTCATATTCAAGATTATTAAAAGAGAAATCTCAAGGATGGGAACATTCTATTGACGAAATGGTTGATATGGTAAGAAAGTATAAAGTAGATGAAATTACTGAGGTTCATATTGTAGGTGGAGTACATCCTAAAATGGGTTTGAAATATTTCATTGAGGTAATAAAAAAAATAAAAAAGATAAGACCTAACATTCACATTAAAGCATTTACTGCTGTGGAACTTGAATATATGTGTAGAAAAGCAAAGGTTTCATATAAAGAGGGTTTAATAATGCTAAAAGAGGCTGGGCAAAATTCTCTACCAGGAGGTGGTGCTGAAATATTTCATAAAGATATTAGAGATATAATATGTAAAGATAAATGCACGGCTGAACAATGGTTAGAAATTCATGAAACTGCACATGCAATTGGCATGCAATCTAATGCTACTATTCTCTATGGTCATTATGAAAATGCTCAGCATATTATAGATCATATGAGCAGACTTAGAAAGCTTCAAGATAAAACTGGTGGATTCAATGCTTTTATTCCATTAAAATATAGAAATGGAAATAACCAAATGTCCCACTTAAAGGAAGTAAGTGTAATAGATGATCTAAGAATGTATGCAATTGCTAGGATATACTTTGATAATATTTCTCATATTAAAGCTTATTGGCCAATGATTGGAAAAGAAACTACCCAGAACCTTTTAGCTTTTGGAGTTGATGATATTGATGGAACTATTGATGACTCAACAAAAATCTATTCGATGGCAGGTGCTCAAGATCAAAACCCAAAAATGTCTACTGAAGATATTACCAAACTCATTAAAAAAGTTAATAGAAAACCTATTGAGAGAGATAGTATTTATAATGAACTAAAAGTTTACTAAGCTAAATTCTTTGATTTATTGAGTAGCTTCTCCATTTTTCAATTAATTGAGACATATCATCTGCTAGCTCAGATTCAAATGACATTAAATCATTTGTCTTAGGATGAGAAAACTCCAAAGAACGAGCGTGTAAAGCCTGTCTATTACATATCTTAAAACAATTTTGAACAAATTGTTTGTATTTGGTAAAAGTTGTTCCTTTTAGGATTAAATCTCCACCATATTCAGCATCATTAAAAAGTGGATGTCCTAAAAATTTAAAATGAGCCCTAATCTGATGTGTTCTTCCTGTTTCAAGTTTACATTCAACCATAGTGACATAACCAAATCTTTCTAATACTTTATAATTAGTTTTTGCATATTTGCCATATTCACCATCAGGAAAAACAGACATAATCTTTCTATTCTTTAGACTACGCCCAATATTCCCCTCAATGAAACCTGAATCTTCCTTAAGATCGCCCCAAACCAAAGCAACATAAAGTCTATTTAAATCTCTTTTTTCAAACTTTTTTGATAAGATAGTCATACTATCTTCGTTTTTGGCAATAACTAGTATACCAGATGTGTTTTTGTCAATTCTATGCACTAAACCAGGACGATTTTCAGAACTTTTGTTTGGTAGATTATCAAAATGGTACGCTAGTGCATTTACTAGTGTTCCATCATAATTTCCAAAACCAGGATGTACAACCATTCCCGCTTCTTTATTAACTATTAAAATATCATCATCTTCATAAGTAATATTAATAGGAATATCCTGAGGAATAAGCTCATTTGTCTTCTTTGGATATGAATAGACGATACTTACTCTATCCCCAGACTTTACTTTATAACTAGATTTAACTGGCAAGTTATTCACTAAAATATTACCATTTACAGCAGCTTTTTGAATTTTATTTCTAGTTGCATTATCAATAAAATTCATTAAAAATTTATCTACTCTTAAAGGTTCTTGACCGGAACTTGCAGTAAAATCAAAATGTTCATACAACTCAGAGCTATTATTTGAGGACATTTATCTAATAATTATTTTTCTAAAAATATATCCGGAATCATTAATAACTTTTAAAACATATATACCGCTTGATAAAAAATCAACCGTAATTTCAATTTGATTTTGATTGTATATTTTATTTAAGAGCATGTTTCCATTTAAATCATATAAGATGATTCTATTAGAAAAATCATTGGTATGTATTTTTACATATGATGATGATGGATTAGGATACACCTCAAAAGAGGATAAAATATCATTAGAAGAAAGAAAAACAGTGTTTTCACTAACTAATGGACGTATCATCCACGCTCCACTATATTGAGAATAATTCCAAATTCCCCCTACATTATAAAACATATAATTGTTAGCATTAGAATTTTTATCCAAACCAATATTTAACAAATCAGATGTGTTTTGTTCCCAACCAACATAAAAAATACCAGTTAATTGAAATAAAGAGTCTAAGTAATAAAAATGAAAATTATTGGTTGTTGTATGTTTTGGCTTTTCAATTTGTTGATGTATAATATTGCCTGGAAATCCATTATTATCTTCCCAAATAGTTAATAAAAATTCGATATTATTTACAGAATCTAACATTTGAGGAAAATACATTTGAATAGCTCGTAATGTATCAGGGCGATTTAATTCAAATTGATAAGCAGCCATAGCACCCGAAACATTTATCCCATAAGCAGATTCAACAGAACCATCATCATATGCAAAATGAGAATTGAATTTTTGTAAATTATAAATAGTATCATTTGTTTTTAAATCACTAGATCCTGTCCCAATTATGTGTTGAATAAGAAATTCTGAACTATCACTAAAATTTGGAGGAAAGACATTAGGATTGATAGAAACTGGAGGATTCTCAAATGAAAAATTTCCAATCGAATCATAATCTAATACTGTTATATTTCTACTTATTCCTAGAGAAGGATAATGATCTATTATTATGTTATCTTGATAAACATTATATTGATAATCAACATTTATACTTGCCTGATTATTTCTAATAAATAAATTTAATGTATCATTTATCTCATTTACAGAATTATCCTGAAAATGTTTCCATGGCATTTCTCGGTATCTCTTCAAAAATGATGGTCCTTGATAAACAAATGCAACATCATTAATTGATGATGTATCAATTGATGAATTATAAGTGTCAAATTTCACATAATCAATATGCCAATGATCAAAATTACCTGATAAAGTAGCAATATTTCTAAATCTAAATTGAAAAGTAGAATGAAGAAACTCTTGTTCAAAAACCATTAATACATTCTTTTTGAACTCCTTTAATGAACTTCCAGAAACAGACCAAACTTTTTTCCAAGATTTAAAACCTAATGAATCAGATAGAAATTCGAGAATAAGAGAATCTTGAACTTGGGGATTATCTCCATAACCTTGTGGTTGATGAAAAAATAACAAATATGCAGTGTCAACATTTGACATATCAATCTCTTGTGAGAGCAATTTATCTGCATACCCACTGTTATTTGACATATTAATATCATATGCATAACCCATAGAATCTAATCCATCGAAAGTGACAACGCCAATTGTTGGAGGGTTTATTGGATAATTATTATTGATTAATGTACTATTTCCTATCCATAAATTAGAACTGATATTTAAAGAAGAAAAGTCATCAAAAAATGGCAATGATAATGAAGCTTTATTTATCAGAAAATCAGATTTAATTTCTCTAGGGTTTGATTTAAGTGGACTTAAAACTTCTTGTGCAAGTAATGAACTACTTAAAAAAAATAAAAAAAACACATATCTCATCATTTTTCAGAACTTTTGGGATTTTTTAGAAAAAGATCTATAGTTGAACCTAACTTTAGTTCATTATCATTTTCAAAAGTTGGTGTTTGTTTATAAATTAATGCAAGTGATGAGTCTTCACAATTTTCATCATAAAACTCAGAACCAATATTTAAAGAAGAGGTTTTAAGAATTATATGTGCTTCAACTCTACTAAGTCCTATTAAGTCTGGAACAAAAACATATTCTTCACTCAATCCTTTTCCAACAACTAAATTAACAGTAGTTCCTTTTAAAATTTCTTGTCCTTCAATAACACTAATACCATTAACATTAAAATCTAATATCTTATTTGTAGCTATATCAGATTTATACTCTAACTTACCTACTAATAAGCCAGTTAATTCAATTTGTCTTAAAGCCTGCCTGAGAGTTAAATCATAAACATTAGGAAATTTCACAATACTGGTACTTGTCTCTGTAATTGTTAAATAAATTCTTCTTTTCTTTTTAACTTTAGTGTCAGGCAGTGGTATTTGATTTAAAACTATACCCTTTGGCTTTTCTAAATCAGAAACAGAATCAATAATAATATATCTAATATTATTTTTATTAGAAATAGAATCTAATTGTGATATATGAAAATTAGAATAATCAGGCACAAGTACATATTTATCATGTAAAGTATATATATCTAA